>SHZC01000009.1 GCA_009692505.1 Myxococcales bacterium | reverse complement strand
CCGTACCGCGCAAAGACGCTGCCGACCTCTCGCGCCGAGGAGGTCGCAGCCGACAACGACAAGTTCCGCCTCGAGTTGGGGAGCGGCGCGCAAGTCGACGTCGAGGGCCGGCAACGCCTGTACCGCCGCGCCGTGCGGGCCGCGGACGAGCAGCTCCAGGCCATCGCATCCACCATCGAGCGACATGGGAGCGGGCGGGAGTCCCTGATCGTCGTCACGGCGGACCACGGCGAGTCGTTCGGGGATCACGGCGCCGTCGGGCACGGCCGCTCGCTCTATGGCCCGGCGCACCACGTCCCGCTCCTGCTCATCGGCAAGGGTTTCACGCCGGGGCTGACCCTCGATGCTTCTGTCTCGAACGGACAACTGGCGGCGACTTTGTACGATTGGGCCGGTATCGAGGCTTCGGACCGCTCCCTGCTGAGGGACGTCGGGCCGGGGGCCGCGCCGAGGACGGTCGCTGTCTGGTTCCCGCGCGGCTCGATGGTCCAGTCCGGCACCTGGCGCCTCATTTGGACCGAGTTTCCCTACCTGCTGGACCGGCCGGAGAGCTGGGCCCACCGGGAGCAGTACGAGCTCTTCGACCTCAGCCGCGATCCCGGAGAGAGGACGAACCTGTTCGCGGCGCGACCACCGGAGTTGGGTCCGTTGCTGGACGCTTTGGAGAGCCACTGGCTCATCCCGAGGGCCTCGCAGGAGCGCGCAATCAAGCAGCGGCCATGACGGCGCGCCCAATTCAAGCTGACGGCCAAGCGCGCCTGATTGACAAATGGGGTCCGCGTCCGTAGCCTCCCGCGGCTTTCGATTCCGGCTCTCTGCCGTAGGTGTGCTTTCCGTGTCCCCGAACTCCCCCCTCTCACTCAAGTTCCGCCTGGACGACACGTCGGATGATCCGCGCGATGTCGAGGGCCGGCTTGAGGTCGATACGCTCGGTCCGGCCCTGCTCGGGCTCGTGGGCGACCTGGGCTATCGAACCCGGGGTCCGGCGACAGTCTCAGGCACGGTCTATCGTCTGAAGCGCGACCTCTTCGTTGACGCTCATGTCGAAGCCGAGGTCGAGTTTGGCTGCGTGCGTTGCTTGGAGCCGCGTCAGCTCAGCGTCCGGGTTCGTGTTCAGCGGGTGCTCGTACCTGCGGACAGGCCGAAGGTCGCCTCGGAAGACGACGGCGACGAGCCGGCCACCGAGGATGAGAAGGACGCGCTCGACCACTACGAGGGCGACAAGATCGACCTCGGGGCGCTCATGCAAGAGGCTCTGATCCTCGAGCTCCCGATGAACCCGAACTGCGCCGATTCCCAAGGTTCCCCCTGCGCGAACGCCGAAGAGGTCCTCTCCGCCGGTCGCGCCGACGAGGACACCGTCGATCCGCGATGGGCCCCACTCCTGGCCTTGAAGGCCAAACTCAACTGACAATAAACGGAGGACTCCGTGGCAGTACCGAAGAAAAGAAAGTCTCGATCCAAGCGCGATATGCGCCGCGCCACCTACAAGATCAGCGCGGCGGTCTTCAATGCTTGCTCGAAGTGTACGGCGCCCAAGCAGCCTCACCGCATCTGCGGTGCGTGCGGCTGGTACGACGACCGCTACGTGCTCGAGACCAAAGAGGTCGAGGGCTGAGCGAAACGGTCTCGGGGCGTCCGCCGGTCCTCCCTCTCCTCCCGGTCGCCTTGGATGCGATGGGGGGCGACCGCGCACCCGACGCCGTTGTGGAGGGGGCCGTCCGCGCCTGTAACGACGGCTTCGGCCCGGTGACGCTCGTCGGTGATGCCGGCCTGCTGGGCAACTCTCTCGCCCGGCTGAAGCACAGGCCGCCGGGCATTGATGTCGCGCACGCGAGCGACGTCATCGCCATGGATGCGTCTCCCGCCAAAGCGGCCCGCTCCCAGCGGCACAGCTCGCTCCATGTCGCCGTGCGCCGCGTCCGGGACGGCCTGGCCTGCGGCGTCGTGTCGGCGGGCAACAGCGGCGCCCTCCTCGCCGTGTCCATGTTGACGCTCGGCCGCATCGCCGGCTGCGACCGCCCGGCCATCGCCGCCGTCTTGCCGACGAAGGTCAAACCAGTCGTCCTTGTGGACGCCGGGGCGAACGTGGAGTGCCGCAGCGGTCACCTCGTGCAGTTCGCGCTCATGGGCGCGACGCTCGCCCAAGCCCGCCTCGGCTGCGAGCACCCAAGAGTGGGGCTTCTGTCCAACGGCACCGAGGACTCCAAGGGCACCGAGGTCTTACGCGAGACCCTCGAGCGCCTTCGCGCGATTCAACACCCAAGCTGGGTCTTCGTGGGGTTCATCGAGGGACGGGACGTGCCGAAGGGCGAGATCGACGTCGTGGTCACCGACGGTTTCCTCGGCAATGTCACGTTGAAGCTGACCGAGGGCATCGCGCTCGCGCTCATGGACAAGGTCAAGCTGGCGATCCGCCGCGATCCGCTCGGCACGATCGGCGCGCTGCTCGTCCGAAGATCGTTGACTTCTCTGCGCGCCGAGCTCGACTGGGCGAACGTGGGTGGGGCCCCCATCCTGGGCCTCAACGGCCTCGCGCTGGCCGCTCACGGGGCGTCGGACGCTTCAGCGATCGCCAGCGCGATTCGGGCCACGCGAGAGCACGCGGCGCTCTCGCTCGTCGGTGAGCTTGAGCGCGCGCTGACGCTCGGCGCGGCGGTCTGAGGTCCCCATGAAGCCCATACGCGCCGTCATCACCGGCACAGGCCGATGTGTGCCCGAGGGGGTGTTGACCAACGCCGATCTGCAGAGGCTCGTCTCGACCACGGACGCCTGGATCGTCGAGCGAACGGGCATACATACACGCCACATCGCCTCGAGTGACGAGACGACGAGCGGGCTCGCAGCGGAGGCCGGGCGACGAGCGATGGCGGCGGCGAACGTCTCGGCGACGGACATTGGCCTGCTCATCGTTGCCACGGTCACGCCCGACGAGCGGATGCCGGCCACCGCCACGCGGGTCGCGCACAGCCTCGGCCTCACCTGCGGCGCCTTCGATCTCGGCGCGGCCTGCGCTGGCTTCGTTTACGCTCTCGAGGTCGGCCGCGCGTCGCTCCTCGCCGGGACCGCGAGGCACGTCCTCGTCATCGGGGCGGAGCTGCTCTCCCGCGTCGTCGACTACACCGACCGCGACACCTGCGTCCTCTTCGGAGACGGGGCCGGCGCCGTGGTCCTCAGCGCGGTCGAGACGGACACCGAGACCGGGCTCTCCATCGGACGCTTCGGCACGAACGGCGCGCTCGCCCACCTGCTTCACCTTGAGGAGGCCCCCGAAAGTGGCGGACGCCCGAAGGTGCGAATGCAAGGCCGAGAGGTCTTTCGTCAGGCGGTCGTGCACCTCTCGGAGATCATTCGGCAGGTCGTCGCCGAGGCCGGCTTTGAGCCCGAGTCCCTCGACTGGGTGGTCCCCCATCAAGCGAATAAACGGCTGCTCGAGGCCGTGGCCAAGCGGGCCGACGTGCCCATGAGCAAGCTGGTCATCAACCTGGACCGCTGCGGCAATACGAGCGCGGCGAGCATCCCGATGGCCCTGGACGAGGCTCTCAGAGCTGGACGAATAGAGCCTGGGCAGCGGGTCTTGTTCGTCGCGCTCGGTGCTGGACTGACCTGGGGCGCGTCGACGTATCAGGCCTGAGCAATTCCGCTTGACCTCGTCCGCGGGGCAGGGCTCTAATCCGCGCCCCGAGCGGTCCAAAAATGAGGCTGTGTCCATGGCGAGCATCGAAGAGCGCGTCAAGCAAATTATCGTCGAGCAACTCGACGTCAGCGAAGATGAAATCACCCCCGAGGCGTCGTTCGTCGACGACTTGGGCGCCGACTCACTCGACATCGTCGAGCTGGTCATGGCGATGGAGGAGACCTTCGACGTGGAGATCCCCGATGAAGAAGCGGAGAACCTTCGCACGGTTCAAGACGCCATCAACTACATCCAGGAGCACCTGGCGTAATGCGTAAACCTCTTCCAGGACTGCGCTAAGCCGTGGCTAAAGGCCGCCGGGTGGTCGTGACCGGCATCGGCCTCGTGACGCCTCTGGGGGTCGGGCTCGAAGCTAATTGGTCGACGTTGCTCTCAGGCACGAGCGGCATCGGGCCCATCACGCGGTTCGATACGACCGGGCACGACGTGCTCATCGCAGGTGAGGTCCGTGGCTTTGATCCTTCGGTCTTCATCGCCCGCAAGGACCAGAAGCGGATGGATCCGTTTATCCAGTTTGCCGTGGCCGCCGCTCGCCTCGCCGGAGATGACGCCGGACTCCCGATGCCGCTCATTGATGGCGAGCGCGCCGGGGTCGCCATCGGCTCGGGCCTCGGTGGCTTGAGCACCATGGAGGACGCGCTCGACACGCTGCGCGACAAGGGCCCCGGCCGCGTCAGCCCGTTCACGATCCCGCGCCTGATCATCAACCTCGCCCCGGGCCACGTCTCCATGCTCTACGGCGCGCACGGCCCCAACGCGAGCGCCGTCTCGGCCTGCGCGACGGGCGCTCACTGCATCGGGGACGCCGCCCGCCTCATCGCTTGGGGGGACGCCGATCTCATGTTCGCCGGGGGGGCTGAGGCGACCATCACGCCCCTGGGCATCTCCGGATTCGCCAATATGAAGGCGCTGTCTACCCGCAACGACGACCCGACCCACGCGAGCCGTCCGTTCGACGCGCGCCGGGATGGCTTCGTGGCCGCCGAGGGCGCCGGGGTCCTGGTCCTCGAGGCGCTCGAGGTGGCCAAGGCTCGCGGCGCACGCATCTACGGGGAGATCGTCGGCTATGGGCAGTCGGCGGACGCGTTTCACATGACCGCCCCCGATCCCGCAGGCCGAGGCGCTTGTTTGGCGATGCAGCGAACCTTGGCCGACGGCGGCTTGGAGCCCGGCGACGTGGGCTATATCAACGCCCACGGCACCTCGACGCCCTTCAACGACGCCATCGAGACCCTGGCCATCCGCAAGGTCTTCGGCGAGCACGCCGACCGCCTCATGGTCAGCAGCACGAAGTCCATGACGGGACACCTCTTGGGGGCGGCCGGTGCCGTGGAGGCCGCCTTCACGCTGCTCACGCTCGTGCGGGGCGAGGTGCCCCCGACCACGAATTACGAGGTCCCCGATCCCGCGTGCGACCTCGACTATGTTCCGAACACCGCCCGCCGCGAGCGATTCAAGGTGGCCTTGTCCAACAGCTTCGGCTTCGGCGGGACCAACGTGAGCCTGGCGTTTCGGCGGTTCGACGACTGAAGCCGCGGAGGAGAACGAAATGCGCATCGCCCTCGCTTCGGATCACGCCGGCTTCGCCCTCAAGCGGATCGTCGTCGATCATCTTCGCCAATCCCGGAGCTCCGATGAGCTCCTCGATCTCGGTCCCGACTCCGAGGCCCGCGTCGACTATCCGGATCACGCCGCCGCCGTCGCTCTCGCGGTCGCTGACGGGCGGGCCGAGCTCGGGGTCTTGATCTGCGGGAGCGGCATCGGGATGTCCATCGCCGCCAATAAGGTCGCCGGTGCCAGAGCCGCGCTCGTTCACGACGACTTCACGGCTCGAATGGCCCGCGCGCACAACGACGCCAACATCGTCTGCCTGGGCTCACGGGTCCTCGGCGAGTCGGTCGCCCTCTCGGCGCTCGACGCCTTCCTCTCCGGTCGCTTCGAGGGTGGTCGCCACGCCGATCGGGTCTTGAAGCTCACGTTGCTCGACCGCGGGCGGACCTGAGAATGAATTGCCCCTTCTGCAAGGTCGAAGGTACCAAGGTCATCGACTCCCGCGTCGTCAGGGACACGCCCTCGGTTCGGCGGAGACGGAGCTGCGAGAAGTGCGAGCGACGCTTCACCACGTTCGAGCGCGTCGAGGACCTCTTCCCGTCCGTGGTCAAGCGGGACGGGCGGCGGGAGACCTTTGACCGCGAAAAGGTCCGGCGCGGCCTGCACCTCGCCTTCAAGAAGCGCGACGTCAGCGAGTCGATTATCGACGGCCTCGTCGACCACGTTGAGCGTCACGTCGCCGATCTCTCGGAGCGGGAGGTGACGTCGGGGGCCATCGGCGAGACCGTCATGGAGTCCATTCGCCACATCGACGAGGTGGCCTACGTTCGGTTCGTCTCGGTCTACCGCCAGTTCGGGGACGTCAAGGAGTTCGTATCGGAGCTCGCGAGCCTCGTCGACCGGCGGGAAGAGCGTAAAGGCGGGACGTGACCGCCGAGCCGCGCTTCATGGCCCGCGCGCTCGAGCTTCGCGCGGCCGCCACCCATCGAACGAGCCCCAACCCCCTCGTGGGCTGCGTCGTGGTCCGGGAGGGTCGCATCGTCGGCGAGGGCGTCACGCAGCGAACCGGGCACGCGCACGCCGAGGTCATGGCCATCCTCGCAGCGGGTGAGGCCGCACGGGGTGCCGACGTCTACGTCACGCTGGAGCCCTGCTGCCACCATGGGCGCACCCCACCGTGCACCGACGCGCTCATCGCCGCCGGGGTTGCACGCGTCTTTGCCGGCGTCGTCGATCCAAACCCCCTCGTCGCGGGGCGCGGCATGAAGCAGTTGGCCGACGCCGGGGTCGAGACCGCCTGGGGGCCCCTGTCGAGCGACTGCGCGCGCGCCATCGCCCCCTTCGAACGGTTCATCCTGGATCGGCGTTCCTGGGTCACCTTGAAGGTCGCCACAAGCCTCGACGGCCGCATCGCCACCCCTTCGGGCGAGTCGAAGTGGCTGACCGGACCCGCGGCGAGGGCCGATGTTCACGCGCTCCGGGCCCGAGCCGACGCTGTGCTCGTGGGCGCGGCCACGGTGCTCGCCGATGACCCGAGCCTCACGGTTCGCGAGGCCCCCGGCAACGACCCGGTTCGCGTCGTACTCGACCCCCTGCTGCGGACACCGAGCACGGCGAAGGTCTTGGGCCCGCTCGCGATCGTCTTCTGCCGAGCCGAAGCAGAGGTCCATCGAAGGGACGCGATCGCCGAGTCCGGCGCGCGAGTGGAGAACGTCCCGGGCGATGGTTTCGGCGGCCTTCACCTCCCCTCTGTGCTTGAGCGTCTCGCCGCGCTCGGGCACGTCCTGGTGGTCGTCGAAGGGGGCGGCCGGCTACACGGGGCCTTGCTTGAAGCCCGCTGCGCCGACGAGCTCTGCCAATACGTGGCGCCCGTCATCATCGGTGAGGGGCGGCCGGCCTTTGCCTTGAAGACGCTGACCTCCCTGACCTCTGCCGTCCGCCTCGACGACGTCGAGTTCACGGCGCTCGCCGAAGATGTGCGTATTCGTGGACGAATTCGTTATCCTTCGCCGCAGTGTTCACCGGACTCGTCGAGTGCTGTGGGATCCTTCTTCGTCGCGTAAGCCACGGGCCTGACGCCACGTTCACGATCGGGGTCAAAGAGAGGTTCGCCAGCGAGCTGAGCTTGGGTGAGAGCGTCAGCGTCGACGGCGCCTGCCTCACGGTCACCTTGACCCAGGGCGACAGCTTCCGCGTAGACGCCTCGAGCGAGACGCTTTCGCGCACGACGCTCGGGGACCGGCGAGTGGGTGATCGCCTTCACCTCGAACGCGCCATGCGCCTCAATGATCGCCTCGGGGGCCACCTCGTCTCCGGGCACGTAGACGCCACCGGACGGATCCGCTCGGCGATGAGCGTCGGCAAGGCCCTGGAGCTGTTCATCGAGGCGCCGAACGAGGTCCTTCGATTCATCGTCGAGAAAGGCTCCATCACCGTGGATGGGATCTCGCTAACGGTCAACAAACTTGACCAAACGGGATTCTCGGTCGTGCTCATCCCGCATACTCAGAGCATCGTGCACCTCGCCGACAAGGCCGCCGGAGACGCGGTCAACCTGGAGGCCGACCTCATCGGCAAGTACGTCGAGCGGCTCATCGGACCTCACCTCCAGAGCGCGAAGTCTCTACCCGAGGGTCTCACCCTCGATCTCCTCAGCCGAAAGGGCTTCGTCCGACCATGAGAACCTCCGACGCCGACGTCATGGCGAGGGTTGATCGCGCCATCGAAATCATCCGCAACGGCCGCATGGTCATCCTCGTCGACGATGAGGATCGCGAGAATGAGGGGGACCTTGTGATGGCCGGCGAGCTCGCCACGCCCGAGGCCATCAACTTCATGGCCCGATTCGGTCGCGGCCTCATCTGCCTGGCGCTCACGCCGGAGCGGTGTGACACGCTCGACCTGCCCCCAATGGTCCAGAAGAACACCTCGGGCTTCGGCACGGCGTTCACGGTGAGCATCGAGGCCGCAAGTGGCGTGACCACGGGCATCAGCGCGGCCGATCGTGCCCACACCATCCGGGTCGCGGTCGCCAAGGACGCCAAGGCCTCCGACCTCGCCCGCCCCGGACACGTCTTCCCCCTGCGCGCCAAGGCCGGGGGCGTGCTCGTCCGCACCGGCCAGACGGAGGGCTCCGTCGATCTCGCTCGCCTCGCCGGGCTCGAGCCGGCCGGGGTCATCTGTGAGATCATGAACGACGACGGCACCATGGCCCGTCGACCCGAGCTCGAGGCCTTCGCCCGCGAGCATGACCTGCTCATCTTGTCGGTCGCCTGCCTCATTCGGTATCGCCTGCTTCGTGAGCGTCTCGTCGAGCGCGTCTCCGAGGTCAACGTCGAGGTCGCCGGCATCGGTCGCTTCCGGGCCGTCAGCTATCGAAATCAGGTCGACGCCTATGAGCACCTCGCGCTCGTGAAGGGCACGCCGTGCGAGGACGTGCCGGTGCTCGGTCGCGTGCATCAGGAGAGCGTGCTCGGCGACGTCTTCTGCTGTGACGGCACCGACAGCCGCTGGCGGTTGGAGTACGCCCTCCGCGAGATGGAGAAGGCCGGTTGCGGGGTCCTCGTCTACCTCCAGAAGCCCGCGCCGCGCCTGTCGCGTGAGCTCTTCGCGTTGGGTGCACCCGGCGACGATCCCGGGGCAGCCGTCGTCGATCAAGGCAGCATTGGATTGCCCCACGATCTGCGCGAGTTCGGCATCGGCGCGCAGATCCTCCTCGATCAGGGCGTTCGGCTCTTGCGTTTGTTGACGATGAGCCCCCAGAAGATAAAAGGCATCGAGGGTTACGGCCTGACCGTGGCCGAGCACGTGCCCATCCCGCCGCGCCCGACGCCGGTCCCACCCAAGGAGGTCATCCTTTGAGCGCCCCTTCGCCCATCCTCTTCGAGGGTCATTTGAACGCGACCGGCAAACGGTTCGCCTTCGTCGTCTCACGCTTCAATCACTTTATCGTCGACCGCCTTGTCGAAGGCGCGATCGACGCGGTGGTCCGCCACGGGGGCGACCTCGAGAAAGTGGAGATCTTCAAGGCACCGGGTTGCTTCGAGCTGCCGGTCCTCTGCGAGCACGTCGCGAGGCAAGGTCGGTTCGACGCGATCGTCGCCTTGGGCGCGGTCATCCGAGGCGCGACCCCACACTTCGACTATGTGGCGGGCGAGTGCGTGAAGGGTCTATCGAGCGTGGCGGCCAAACACGCGCTGCCTATCACCTTCGGCGTGCTCACCGTCGACAGCATCGAGCAGGCTATCGAGCGCGCCGGGACCAAGGCCGGCAATAAGGGCTTCGAGGCCGCCGTTGCCGCGATCGAGATGGCTGATCTGCTCGCGAGAATGTCCAAGGGCCAAGCCTCATGATCTCCGGTCGCCGCGCGGCGCGTGAAGCCGCCTTGCTCATCCTCTTCGGCGTCGATGCTCAGCGCCTCACGGAGCCCGAGGAAGCCCTCCTGGCGTTCCGCGACAACTTCCGCGAGGACACCGACGTGCTCCTGGCCATCTATGCGGGAGAGGTCGCGCTCGACAATCCCAAGCAGTTCAGCAAGGCCCTCCGCTTGCTCGCCGACGACGGACCCCGCTGGGCGTTCGTCGACCGGCTCGTGCGCGGCGTCATGGGGCACGTCACCGCGATTGACGAGATTGTGGCGCGCAGCTCGCTGAACTGGAAGCTGCCGCGTATGGGGATCGTGGACCGCAACATCCTTCGACTCGCGGCATTTGAGCTGGCGTTCGAGCCGGATGTTCCGAGCCGCGTGACCCTCAACGAGGCCATCGAGCTCGCCAAGAGGTACGGAACCGAGGACAGCGGCGCCTTCGTCAACGGCATCCTCGACCGCATCGCGCAGGACCTCGGCCGAGTTTGAGCCGGCGCTCGCCATGATCGTCGGGCCGGCGGGTGCTCGCCGGATTCCGCTGCGGGCCATCGGCAAGGCCCTCGCCGCCACGTTGATCATCGGCCTGGTCCTGTTGAGGCTCGCTGTCGCGGAGCTCATCGTGCTGCGCGGCAACCACATGGCGCCCTCGGTCCTGGACGGTGATCTGCTGCTGCTGCGGCACGACCGCGCGCCGGGCATGGGAGACATCGTGCTCGTGGATCTCGGGGGCGTCGTGACGCTGCGCCGCATCGTCGGGGTGCCCGGCGACCGCATGAGCATGGTCGGCGGGCTGCTCGCACGAAACGACGTGAAGCTGAACATCGAGATCAAAGGCTCGTTTACCTACTTCGAGCGCGGCGAGAAGGCGGCGTCAGCCCGACGTCAACTGAAGATCATCGAGGACCTCGCGCCCGACGTGAGGCCCACGATCCTCGGCGACTATGTTGGGGCCGCGCGCCCATTCCTCGCGACCATGGCCCCCATCGAGGTGCCGCCCTTGCACTTCCTCGTGCTCTGCGACAATCGCCGCACCTGCCCGCCAAACGACCTCAATGGGCTCGTCCCTGAAGATCAAGTCCTGGGCATCGCGACGGCGGTTGTCTGGTACGGAGAGGCTTGGGGACCCAGTCGGCCCGCGGGCTATGGCGGGTTTGAAGCCCTCGGATCGGTGGAGACCGGGACGAGCGGGACATCCGGCGAGCCATAGGGCTCGAGACCGCTTGTCGGCAGGGGCGCGCCGCGAAAGTAGAACGGGACGTAGACGCGGCGGCCATAGGGCATGGCCTTCCAGACGCGCTCGTCGTGGAAGAGGGCGTTGACCAGACAATCGCCGAGCGCCCTTGAGACCACACCGTCCACCACGATGCGGGGTCGTCGACGATCGCCGATCGCGCCGCGCTCGAGCTCAACCATGAGCGAGCCTTGAACGGAATAGACGGTTGCCAAGGCACGCCGGAGGCAGTCCTGACCGGCCGGCAGCGTGGCTTCACCCATGGAATGAGCAGTCGCCGCGTCGCCGTCGTCACAGGAGACGGGTCCGACCTCGACGTGGCCGAGCCCGAGGTCTGAGGACTGGGGGTGCGTGGGGCAGTGCGCCTCGGCCAAGGGCAACGCCCCAATCCGGAGGGCGACGCGCAGAGGCCTGACGTCGAGGCCGGCGGACTCACACGACGCCGTCGGCGATCCGGGCGCGCGGGGCAGCGGCTCGACCCAAAGCGTGAGCACCACTCGCTGCCCGACATACGCGCCGACGGTCTCCTGGACCAGCGGCGGGGGGAGCGGCACAAGCAGATCCCCTTGGGTGTGCAGACGCAAACGGACTGGCCGGCTCTGGGTCATCGCGAGCTCGGCGTGCGGGCGGAGAGTCAGGAGCTGCCGCCGCACGTCGTAGCCCAGGAGATCAAACTCCGAGGCGTCCAGCTCAATCGGCACCTCAATCGGCCCGGTCGGTTCGGGCCCGGTCGACGGTTGGCAGAGCCCCTCCAGCGGCGTCTTCGCGCTCGAGGGGGCGGGCTGCGGCTGGCCCAGGGCGAGCGCGTGGCCCGCGTCAGTCATCACGACCAGGACGAGTGCCAAGACGGGGCCGATACGAGCCGCTTTGCAGGGGTAGGAAATCAGGAGCAGACGTCACCGGACCTTCGCCACAGACAACCCTCAGCTAGTGGCTGAAATTCCAAGTCGAATCCCAGCGACTTGCTTGATGGGTCGTGGCCGGCGTGTTACCCGACCGGCCATGGTGCGAGCAAGAAATCAAGCAATGATCTGGGCCGCGTTGTGCTTTTGCGGTCTGACGGCGATCTCGTCGGGCTTGGCGGACGCCCAAGTGCCCGCGCAGGCACCCGTGCCCCAAAGCGACCCGCAGACGCTGCCGCCCGCGCTGGCCGTGGATGCGCCGCCCGCGCTGGCCGTGGATGCGCCGCCCGCGCTGGCCGTGGATGCGCCGAGCACCACCCCGCCCAAGGCCGAGACGAGCGCCCCGTTTGTGCCCCCCGCGAAGCACGCCTTGCCCGAGGCGCAGGCCGACCGAGGCCGAGGTCGCACGGTCGTCGTCATCCCCATCACCGGCACCATCGATCTGGGGCTGTCGCCGTTTGTCGCGCGCGTGCTCGACGAGCATAAAGACGCGGCCCTCATCGTGCTCAACGTCGACACCTTCGGCGGCCGAGTCGACGCGGCGGTCAAGATCCGCGACGCGCTCCTCGCCACGAAGGTGCCGGTGCTCGCCTTCGTTAACCGTCGGGCTATCAGCGCCGGTGCCCTCATCTCGCTCGCCGCGCATCACCTCGTCGTCACGAGCGGCGCGACCATCGGGGCGGCCACGCCGATTCAGCTTGAGGGCAACGAGGCCAAAGACGCCGGCGAGAAGATGGTCAGCTATATGCGCTCGGAGATGCGCTCCACGGCCGAGGCGCGAGGTCGTTCGGGCCTCATCGCCGAGGCCATGGTGGACGCGGACATCGAGGTTCCGGGCTTCGACGAGAAGGGCAAGCTCCTCACCCTGACGACCGAGTCGGCGCTCGCCACAAACATCGCCGACGCCGAGATCGAGACTTTGCCGGAGCTGCTCAACGCGGTCGGCCTTGAGGCCGCGGACCTCGTCGAGCCGACGCCGAACTGGGCCGAGAACGTGGCGCGTTTTCTCACGGATCCGGTCGTGAGCGGCCTGCTCATGGGCCTGGGCATGCTGGGCCTCTTCATCGAGTTCTCGCACCCCGGCTTCGTCCTGCCGGGCGTCGTCGGGGCGGCCTGCCTCGTGGCCTTCTTTGGCGGGCACTACATCGTCGAGCTCGCCGGGCTCGAGGAGCTGCTCATGTTCCTCGTCGGCCTGCTCCTCCTGGGCATCGAGCTCTTTGTCATCCCCGGCTTCGGCCTCGTCGGCATGTTGGGTATTGGCCTCATCCTGTTCGCCCTCGTGTTGTCACTGCTCGGCTTGCCGCTGTCCATGAGCTGGGATTCAGGGCTCGTCGCCGAAGCCTTTGGAGGGGTCATGTTGTCCATCGCCATCGCGGTCTTCCTCTTCGTCATCGCGATTCGGTTCCTGCCGAAACGCCGTTTCGCTCGCGGCCTGGTTCTTGAGACGACGCTCGGCAAGGCCGCGGTCGCCGACGACGCCGACAGCGCCGACTGGCACTCCTCGCCGACGCAGTGGTCCAGGTTCTTGGGGCACAGCGGCGTCGCGGCCACTGATCTGCGTCTCGCCGGGAAAGCCACGATCGACGGCCATCTCGTCGACGTCGTCTCCTTTGCGGAGTACATCGACGTCGGGACGCCGGTCCGGGTCATCGAGGTCGAGGGCGTCCGCATCGTCGTCACACGAGCTATCGCCGACACCGAGGGGGGTTTAACATAATGGAAAATGGCGTATTTATCTTGCTGGTAGGGGCCGCGGGCCTCTTCGCTGCGGGTCTCTTCTTCTACTTCGTGCCCATCGGGCTCTGGGTGGCGGCCTCGTTCTCCGGGGCCGGCGTGAGCATCTTCCAGCTCATCGCCATGCGCCTTCGCCGAGTCCCGCCCTCGAGCATCGTGGCGTCCCGCATCAGCGCCGTGAAGGCGGGCCTCGACATCCCCATCGACTACCTCGAGGCCCACTTCCTCGCCGGCGGTCACGTCGAGCGGGTCATCGTGGCCCTCATCTCGGCGGAGAAGGCCGGTATCAAGCTGACCTTCTCCCGAGCGGCGGCCATTGACCTCGCCGGTCGAGACGTACTCGAGGCGGTGCGGATGAGCGTCAATCCCAAGGTCATCCAGACGCCCAACGTCTCGGCCGTGGCGTCGGACGGCATTCAGCTCGTCGTCATCTGTCGCATCACCCTGCGGGCCAACATCGAACGCCTCGTGGGTGGCGCCGGCGAGGAGACCATCCTCGCGCGCGTCGGCGAGGGCATCGTCACCACCATCGGCTCCGCGCTCACGCATAAGGTGGTGCTCCAGAACCCGGACAGCATCTCCCGCACGGTCATGGCCAAGGGCCTCGACTCGGGCACGGCCTTCGAGATCCTCTCCATTGACATCGCCGACATCGACGTGGGCGCGAACATCGGCGCCAAGCTGCAGATGGACCAGGCCGAGGCCGACAAGAGCATCGCTCAGGCCCAGGCCGAAGGTCGCCGCTCGCAGGCCGTCGCGCTCGAGCAGGAGATGCGCGCCCGTTACCAAGAGGCCCGCGCCAAGGTCGTCGAGGCCGAGACCGAGATCCCCCTCGCGCTCGCCGACGCCCTGCGGCGGGGCAACCTCGGCGCGCTCGACTACTACCACATGAAGAACGTCATCGCCGACACCGAGATGCGCGCCGGGATCTCCAAGATGGGCGGGTCCGGCGAGAAGATCGACTGAGATGGCAAAGGGGCTGTCCGAGCGACTGTTCCCCAACGAGGCCGACGCCCTCCTTCGTCGGCTCGCGCTCGCGCACGTCTTGGGCAAGAGCCGGGGGATGAGCTTCTTCGCGCGCCTGTCCCGGCCGGAGCCGAGCCCGGTAGGCCAGGAGGGCGAGGACCCACAGCGCCGCGACGGCCGGCCGAAGCCCTCCACGCCTAAAGAGCAGGCCGATGGATAAGGACGACTGGAAGGTCCTCCTCGTCGTGCTGTGGGTGCTCTACCACGTCGTCAAGTTTGTGATGGACCGGGGCAAAGCGCAGGTCGAAGCGCAGGGCGAAGCGCAGGGCGAGGCGGAAGTGCCGGAGGCCCCTCCGTCGCCTGCCGTCGGGGACCTCGAAGAGATCCGCACCCACGCGCTGACTGGGTCCGCGGGCCTGCTCGCGCGCATCACGACGCTCCAGGACGAGGCCCGTAGTCTCAGCGTGCAGGCCTCGCGTCTGCGGGGGCCCGTCCGAGTCATCGACGCCGTTCTCTCCGAGCATGTCGTTGACCTGCTCAAGGGGCTGCGGCAATTCGTCGAGTTGAAACGCAGCGAAGCTCAGCGCGCCGGAGACTTTGCAACGCTCAGGGACGCAGTCGAAGCCGTGCAGGCCGATTGGTTCGATCACAACCTTCGCCTCTGCGGCCATCGCCTCCACGTCCTGACCGTGCTCCTCGCGAGCCGTTCGACCCGGGCTGGCGCGATGCTGCTCGAAGACGCCGACGCGACCGCCGGAGCCCTCCTCGAGCCCCTGCGGGCCTACGCCGAGAGCCTCAAGGTCGGGGCCTTCCAGCAGCGCCCGATCTGCGTGCCGGTCGAGCCGGGCTACGAGGCCGTCTCCATGGGCCTCTTCCCCGGTCGCCCCATCGTCTTCGTGCCCAAGGACATGGGCAGACTCCTGCACCGCTGGGCGTCGCTCGCGCACGAGATGGGCCACGTGCTCTTCCACCAGTGGCCTGACTACGCGCTTGAGGTCCGCTCGAAGCTGGGGCTCAACATCGAGAATACGCTCGCCCGCGAGCCCAGCGAGTTCTCCATGGACGCGATGTTGTCAGGCTGGCTTGACGAGCTGCACGCCGACGCCGTCGCTACGCTCTGCTTCGGGCCAGCCCTGCCCAACGGGCTCATGCGCTGCTTCTCCGGGCCCGAGGGCGGCCAGAACGAGGGCGGCCAGAACGAGGGCGGCCAGAACGAGGTCGAGGTCCACACGACCGACGGGCAGACCTACGAGGCTCACCCCCCCGCCGCGCTCCGGATCCGCTGGACGGCCGCGCTCCTGAGCCGAATGGGCTTCCTCGCCGAGGCTGCCGAGATGGAGAAGGCGATCCGCCTCTCGGACGGTGGGCCCGAGCACCTCCTCGTGCCGCTTCGGGGTGGACGCCGGCTTGTCTCCATCCCGTTCGAGCGGGTCTACGAGGCCGGCCTTGGGCGCCTCATGGCCTTCTACGATCTCCAACTCCAGACCATGGCCGGCGCCCGGCTCGCGGATGTTCCCGGCTTAGAGATGAGCCCGGGCCTCTGGGCTCGCGTTCGCCGCAGGGCCACCGAGCTCTCCTCGGGTCAGGCCACCCACGACGACGCGCGGGTCCTGCTCGCGGCGGCCCTGCTCGCCCAGACGAAGTCGCCCGGATGGACCTCGACGATCGAGGCCGCCTTGCGCAAGGCGGTCTTGGGGCTCGACTCCGACGAGCGACGCGCCCCGGACCGAAACTACGGTGAGCGCGCGAGCGCCGACCTCCCCCGCTCACACCCGGGATCAGACGACGTCCTCGGCGGTTTGATCTGGAGGGAGATCCTGCGTCGACCCCACGGTCGCCGACGACCGTCGGCCCAACGGGCGTCGGCCAAGACCGCGCCCTGATGGCGACCTCGGTCGAAGGACACCCGCTCGTCTTTCAAGACCTCGACGTCGAGCACATCGACGAGGCGTCGACGGCCCTCGAGGCGATCTACGAAGCGCGCGCCGCCGGCCTCGTCGTGCGCGGCGCGTTCCCCCCGGAGCTCGTGGCCGCTGCCGTCGCACACCTCGGCGACGACGCGCCTTGGACCTCACCGAACCGGGGCCTGGCCGGCGGTGAAATCCGGAACATCGGCGACGCCGCGACGCCCACGTTCACGCACCTTCGCGGGCCTCCGACCGAAGTCTACAAACGGAGCGTCGAGCTTCACGCCGAGCGCACGGCGGCCGTGTTCGGCGATGCAGACGCGGCGACCCATCGACTCCAGCACCTGCTCTCGCGCCTCTTCGGCGGCCGGCCGGCCTCGCCCCCCGCCTTCGACGCCACGTCCTCGTGGGCGGCCTTCAACTTCCGCGCGCTCGATCCGGGGCAGCAGATCTATGCCCACCACGACAGCCACTTCGGGCTCGGGGTCTACGAGCGGCTGGACGCCGCGCTCGATCGCACGACGCTGCTGAGCTTCTTCCTGACCCTGCAGGCCCCGGAGGGCGGCGGCGAGCTCATCGTCTACGGCGCGTGGGGCAGCGATCCGGGCGTGCCGATGCTGCCGACGCGCTTCCTGGACACAGCCGCGATCGAACAGCGATACGACCGCGCCGTCGTCACCCTCCGCGCCGGCGACCTCGTGGTCTTCGACTCCGGCCGCCATGTGCACCGAGTGACGCCCGTTGAGGGGCAGAGAGCGCGTCTGACCTGCGGCGGCTTCCTCACGCTCGCGTCTGACCGCAGCCGCGTGGCGTTCTGGAGCTGAGCGGGCTTGTAGGGTCAGAACCCGTCTCAGAGATAGACCATCACGCCCAATTCCAGCTCGGTCAGCGCGGGATGAAGGCGGCCGGCGAGGTCGAGCGCCACGCCGGACGCAAACTGCCAGCGCAAGGTGCTGATCGCACGCCAAGACAGCGTCGAAGGCTGGAGCGGGAAGTAGAGCGACTGGCCCCCGGTCATCCAGACGAGATCAGGATGGAAACGCAGACGCAGCCCGCCACTCGGGCCGATCCCCAACCTCGCCGGCCAGTCTCCGCTCTCCAGCTGGGGACCCTGAACCGCGAAGTCGCCCAGCAGGAAGGCCGTCAGGAAGTTGCCCGACGTGGCCAGCGTCACCCCCCCACCCACCTCACCGCTCGCCACGATCGGCTGCTTGCCGGCGTGTTCGTGCAACGTCAGCGCGCCCGCTGAGACCCGCCAGGAGACCTGCCGGTTGTAGCGGCGCATCGGCGTCAGGGACAGGATGCGGACGAACCCGAGGTCCTCCAGCGAGAGTCGGGCCTCATCGACGGCCCAACGCACTCGCCCCGGCAAGAACTCGATGGCCGCGCTCTCCGGGTAGCCGCGCGCCGGATCGGCCAGCTCGTGCAGCGCCAGGCGAAACGAGGCGCTCAGCTGGCGTCCCCCTTGGAGATCGGCGAGGCCGGCCGCGATCCCGAGCCTGACCGAGTCGTGCCCGAGATCCGGCCGGCTATCGGGGACCGGCGTGTCGAGCGGCGCGCTGGCCAACTTGAGCGCCGCACGGTGCTCCAGGATCTGTTGTTTGAGCGCGTGGGCCGGCAAGTCCCGTCCCCCGACCATAAGGTCCTTCGCGTGCCGCGCCTCGACCAGATCGATCGCCGCATCGAGGACCCGGACGCGCGTCTCGGTCGGCAGGGCCGCAGACAATCCGACCTTGGGATGGCTGACCAACTCGTCGATGAGGTCGAGGTCGCTGCCGTCGAGAGTCTTCAGGCGCGCGTCCAGTGTGGAACGCAGCGAGGGGCGGTATCGAACCCCACGAGTCAGACCCGGGTTCTTCCGTAAGACCTTGAGCGTATCAGCAGGCAGAACCGGCCACCCCAGGTGTTCGATCAGCTCCAGGTCCGGGTTGGCCACCTCAAGCGCGCCGAGGATGTGATACGAGCAATTCTCGGTCATATAGTAGTAGTCGAAGGACGTGCTGCCGAGCTCCCAGAGATGGGCCACGAGCAGGGTCATCTGGGACCGTGTCAGTTCAAGCTCGTAGTCCCAAAGATCGCGGGACTCGTAGTCGTTGTACTCACGGACCTTGTAGAAGAAGGGCACCAGCTTGAACTGACCCGCATAGAGCCCGGTCAGACCCTTCATCGCGTAGATCAACGCGTTGTCATCGCCGACCGTCGCGCTGAAGTCGACGCCGTAGTCCAGAAGCTCGGCAGGTTTGCCCTTTACACGCCGGTCCTTGTTCAGCCGCAAGAACGTATGCCCGAAGGCCGAGGCGGGGTTGTTCAGGTAGTACGACGAGAAGATCAGGCTGATCGAGTGCGGCTCGGCGCGCTTCCAGAACTCCTCGAACTTGCTACAGGTCACTCGCGGGAGCGCGCCCAAGTCTAGACCGAGCTTGGCCGACAGGAAGATCAGGCGCGCGGGAAACTTGCAGATCGCGTGCTCGTCGGCTGTGGCATTCGGCGCGAAGGGCGCCTTGGCATTCGGCGCGAAGGGCGCCTTGGCCTCCGGCGCGTAGAACGCCGTGACGGTCGCCCGCAGCTCTGCTTCGGGATCATCATGACCGACCGGGCTGAGGAAGAAGCTCGTCCCGTCCGCCTCGCTCGACAGACCGCCGAAAAAACCGCCCCTGAGGTGAAGCAAGCGCCGCCAGACCGGGTCTTCCCAGGCGCGCGCCGCCTGTGCTCGGTGAAGCGCCGCGGCGGTCGCAGCGGCCGGGGTGACGACGGGCGCCGGGGTGACGACGGGCGCAGGTGTGACGGCGGGTGCGGCGTCTAACGAGGGGGCGGGGGGTTGAAGCGCGGGCTCGAGCAGCCCGAGCAGAACGAAGAGCGGCAGGATCGTCAGGGAAAGAACCGGCGCGGGATCAGGTCGACAGGTTGGAGCAGGCGAGGGCCGCGTCGCTCTGCAGGACCTTGAGAACGGAGGTCGTCACGTTGTCACTGGACACAGACGCATCCGGGAACACGGTGCTGAACTCGCTCTGGAGCTTGACGCCGACAGCGTTCGAATCCGCGCAGCCGGCGATGGCGGCGAGGCCGATGATCGTCTCGCCCTGACCACGGGAGACGTCCTTGGCCAGCGCTTCGCGGTTGGCCTCGATGAAGACCTTGGCGCTGGCCGTACCGCCGCCGCCCGAGTCGCAGTTGCTGGTGCCGGTGGTGATGCCGAAGAGTTGGCTGCCGGAGGTGCCGTTGGTGGTCGCAGCAAGGATCTGCACCATGCCCGGCTTCGCGCCGAAGAGCATCGATCCGAGGCCGCAACCCGCGGCTCCGTAGCCGACCGTCGGGGCAGCCGCTGCGGCGCCCTCGTCGGCGACGGCCGCTCCGCTGGCCAAGACCACACTCACGAACGCGACCAAACTCATGCACTTCTTCATCGTGTTGACTCCGATTTTGTTGAGCTGCCTCGGGAAGACCGCCTCCCCAGCCTTGTGGAGACTGCACCGGCGAGTCGTAGGGGTCAAATTAAAGCCGGCGGGCTTTTTGAGAGTACGGTGCAGGTTCGGCGGGGTCGCAGTCAGAGCGGTCCGCCGGAGACAGTGATGCGCTGCGGCGTGCTGGCGCGTATGAATCACGCGCTCCGCCGTCGCCCTCGGTCCCCGCTTAACGCACCGCTCCCCCGTGGTCCCAAGAGCGGGGTTTTGCTGAGGAGCCCAAGCCTACCGCCTCGCCAGCGCCAGCTCCAACGCCGCGACATCGAGCAGATCCTGTGGCCTCCCGCTGGCGCGCTTGTTCTTGACGAGGATTTCCGGCGACGGGAGCCACGCGGAGTGATCCCCGTAGGAAGTCGCCACGCGGGACGCCCAAGCCTCTTCGAAGGTCACGCCGTCAACGGCCGTGATGATGTCGATGCGGTTCGGCGGCACACCAATCTGGAAGATCGTCCCCGCCTGCTCGAAATCCGAGGGGCTCACGCTCGACATCGGCGCGCCAAACGCCCCCAGCGCCCGAAAGACGCGCTCAGCGTTCTCCCGATCCGGCCTCACCCACAGGTCCAGATCCTTCGTGTAGCGCGGCTCGGTGTAGTGCATCACCGCATGGCCCCCCACCAAGAGGAAGACTGCCCCCTCGGCGCACAAGGCCGCCAACATGTCGCTGAAGTCGGGGTTCGTCGCCATCGTCTCCTCGGAAGCGTCGGTGTTCGAGGACCATGTCCCAAGCCGCGGCGAAGATGGCCTCGTGGCCCTGAGACTGCCAGAACTCAAGGTCGAACGACCGGTCGTCCGCATGGAAATCGTGCGTCAGCCGGACGACAGCTCGAGCACGACGGGAGGCCGCACGTTCGGAGAAGGTCGACATTCTTCGCATTCTAGCATCGTCAGCTTCATCGCGGGGAGCGCTCTTCGATCCGGCGCTGGACATGACAAGCTCACCCGCGACCTCGCTCGGCGCTTGACGCCGCCGCTCCCCTTTGGTCATAAGGGCGACCCCCTGCTGAGGAGCGCACCTTGAAGTTCAAAGACGTCTCAGTCCTCTCCATCGCGCACTTGGACGCGCCCCACCGGATCACCTCGGCGGCCATCGAGGACCAAATCGGCGAGACCATGGCGAGGCTGGGCGTGCGGCCGGGGTTGCTGGAGCAGCTCTCGGGCATCGTCGCGCGCCGCTGGTGGGACGAGGGGGTGCAGCCGAGTCAGGTGGCCGCGAGCGCCGGCGAGCTGGCGATCGCTCGCGCCGGCATTGATCGGTCGCGCATCGGGCTCGTCGTCAGCACGTCGGTCTGCCGAGACTACATCGAGCCCTCCGTGGCCTGCCTCGTCCACGGCAACCTCGGCCTCGCGCCGACCTGTCTCAACTTCGACATCGGCAACGCGTGTCTGGCGTTCATCACGGGCATGAACATGGCCGCGGCCATGATCGAGCGGCATGACATCGACTACGCCCTCGTGGTCGATGGGGAGGGCTCGCGGTTCGTGGCGAGCAAGACCATCGAGCGGCTGCGCGATCCGGCCTGTGATCAGGAGATGTTCCGCGACAGCTTCGCGACGTTGACGCTGGGCTCCGGAGCGGCGGCTATGGTCCTGGGGCGCGCCGACGCTCACCCCGAAGGTCACCGTTACCTGGGCGGGGTGTCGCTTGCCGCCTCCGAGCACAATCGCCTGTGCTTGGGCCAGGTAGACTCGATGCGGACCGACACCAAGAAGCTGCTCGTCGCGGGCCTCGGGCTCGCGAAGGCCACCTGGGAGAAGGCGCGTCTTGAGATGGGTTGGCACCCGGAGGCCCTCGACGAGCTCGTGCTACATCAGGTCAGCAAGGTGCACACCGAGCAGCTCTGCGGCCTCCTCGGGCTGCCCATGGAGAAGGCACTCAAAATCTACCCGGAGTTCGGCAACATCGGCCCGGCCTCGGTCCCCATCGCGCTGTCCAAGGCCGTCGAGGCTGGTCGCGTCTCCAGCGGCGCGCGCGTGGCCCTGATGGGCATCGGCAGCGGCCTCAACGTCGCCATGTCCGAGATCGTCTGGTGAGCTCGGAGAGCGAGGCGCTGGGCATCGCGTCCTCTCTTTACCCCTTCGAGTCTCGCTTCTTCGACAACGCCGGTCACCGGCAGCACTTCCTGGATCAGGGTCAAGGCCCGCTCTTGCTGATGGTGCACGGCAACCCGACCTGGTCGTTCTACTACAGAAGGGTGGTGCTTGGCCTTCGGGACTCGTTCCGATGTGTCGTGCCCGATCATATCGGGTGTGGCCTCTCGGCCAAGCCGCGTGACGCCGAGTATCCGTACCGATTTGAGCGCCGCGTGGACGATCTGGAGCGCCTCGTGGACTCGCTCGGAAAGACGCAGCCGATGACCCTCGTGGCCCACGACTGGGGCGGCATGATCGGGCTGGCCCTCGCGGTCAGACGGCCCGAGCTCTTCGACCGATTTGTGCTCTTCAACACCGCCGGCTTCCACAACCCGACCGGCAAGTCGCTGCCGTTCACGCTGAAGCTCGTGCGGAACACCCCGCTGGGGGCCGCGCTGGTCTGGGGTCTCAACGCCTTTGCTGTGGGCGCCACCCGTATGGCCGTGATGCGCCCGATGGCTGCCGACGTGAGGCGCGCCTATACCGCCCCTTATGCCCGACGCGCGGACCGCATCGCCACGCTGCGGTTCGTGCAGGACATCCCCATGAAGGCCGGTGATCCGGGCTTCGACCTCGTCACCCAGACGGAGGCCGGCCTCAGCGCGCTCGCCGACCGCCCCGCGGCCCTGTTCTGGGGCGCGAAGGACTTCGTCTTCGACGATGACTTCCTCGCGAAGTGGCGCACCCTCTGGCCGCGCGCCCAAGTCAACTACTACCCCGACGCCGGCCACTATGTGCTCGAAGACGCCTTCGACGAGATTGTTCCTGCGGTCCGGCAGTTTCTGGCCTCAACCGCCCCGCCGTCCGAGCGCGCGACGGCGTGACAGAGCCCGCCCAAGACTCCGAGAACATCTCGCGTTATCTCACTCAGATGGCGCGGGAGACCCCGGACGTCGACGCCATCCTTGTGCCCCGGGGGCCCGACGTCGGTGATCGCGGCCAGTATGACCGGCTCACGTTTGCCCAGCTGGATCGGGCGAGCGATGAGGTCGCCGCGGGCCTGACGGATTTAGGGCTCGGGCGAGGCGTGCGGTCAGCCCTGCTCGTGCCGCCGAGCCTCGACCTCTTCGTGCTCGTCTTCGCCATGTTCAAGGCAGGCGCGGTGCCCATTCTCATTGATCCGGGCATCGGCACGCGGAGCCTGCGGGACTGCATCGGGCGCGCGGAGCCCGTCGGTTTCATCGGCATCCCCAAGGCGCACCTCGCCCGGATGATCCTGGGGCTCGGACGGCAGACCGTGAAGCAGCTCGTCACCGTGGGGCCGCGACTCTTCTGGGGGGGCTCGACGCTCAACGACGTGCGGCGCAAGGGCGTGGCCGCGCTCGCCGCGGGCTTTGCTGCGGTCGAGCCCGAGCGCGACGAGCTCGCCGCCGTGCTCTTCACGAGCGGCTCGACGGGGGTGCCCAAGGGCGCGGCCTACTCCCACGGGAACTTCAACGCGCAGGTCCTTGAGATCCGCCGGATGTTCGGCATTCGGCGGGGCGAGATCGACGTGCCGACCTTTCCGCTGTTCGCGCTCTTCGATCCCGCGCTGGGCATGACCTCGGTGATCCCGCGCATGGACTCGACCAAGCCCGCCAAGGTGAACCCGGAGAACATCATCCGCGCGGTGCGAGGGTTTGGCGCGACCACGATGTTCGGCTCGCCCGCGCTGCTGAACGCCGTGGGTCGGTATGGGGCGGCAAACGGCGTCAAGCTGCCCACGCTGAAGCGCATCATGGCGGCCGGCGCGCCGCTCCCCGCGAGCGTGATGCGGGATATGCTCGGCATGCTCGAGGCCGACGCCGAGATCTTTCCGCCTTATGGGGCCACCGAGTCGCTGCCCGTCGCCGTGATGTCGAGCCGCGAGATCCTGGGCGAGACCTGGGCCCAGACCGAGCGCGGCGCCGGGGTCTGTGTCGGACGCCCGGTGGCCTCGATCGAGGTGCGGATCATTCGCATCGACGACGCCGAGATCGCCGAGTATTCGGACGCGCTCTTGAGGCCGCAGGGTGAGGTTGGCGAGATCATCGTGCGCGGGCCCCAGGTCACGACCACCTACGACCATGATCCGGCGAACACGAAGCTCGGCAAGATCAACGGAGAGACGGGCTCCGTCTGGCACCGGATGGGCGATGTCGGGTACTTCGACACCTCAGGACGGCTGTGGTTCTGCGGGCGCAAGGCGCATCGCGTCACGCTGGAGGAAACGGTCCTGTTCTCGGTTCAAGTCGAGGGCATCTTCGACACCCACCCCAAGGTCTATCGGACGGCGCTCGTGGGCGTGACGATCGCCGGCAAGACCGAGCCCGTGTTGTGTGTCGAGCTGAAGCCCGAACACCGAGGCGCCGATCAAAGAGAGGTGGTCAAGGGCCTTGTCGACTTGGGCGCGGGTTTCGAAATCAGCCGAGGGGTGAAACGTCTGCTCTTTCATCCAAGCTTCCCCGTGGACATCCGACACAACGCCAAGATCGGTCGAGAGAAGCTCGCCGTCTGGGCGCAGAAGCGGCTGTCATGACCGGGCGTGCGCTGGTGACGGGCGGCGGCGGCTTCCTCGGGTTCGCCATCGTCAAGAAGCTCGTCGCCGCGGGCTTCGAGGTCACCTCTCTCCAGCGCGGCGACTACCCGCGACTGACGAAGCTGGGCGTGGCCTCGGTCCGCGCCGAGATCTCGGATCGGGCGGCGGTTCGGGCCGCGTGCCGGGGCATGGATGTCGTCTTCCACGTCGCGGCCAAGGCGGGCGTCTGGGGCCCCGCCCGCGAGTATGAGCGCGCGAACGTGGAGGGCACCCTCGCGGTCATCGAGGGGTGCCGAGCGGAGGGCGTGCCGAAGCTGGTCTATACGAGCACGCCGAGCGTGGTGCACGGCGGCGACAACGTCTCGGGCGTCGACGAGTCGGCCCCTTACGCCACGAAATTCCTGGCTCACTACCCACGCACCAAGGCCCTTGCCGAGCGAAGTGTCCTGGCGGCCAACGATCCGACGTTGTCCACGGTCGCACTTCGGCCTCATCTGATATGGGGCCCGGGCGATAACCAGCTCGTGCCGCGTATCGTCGCTCGACAACAAGCGGGCAAGCTCAAGCTCGTGGGCAGCGGAGACAACCTCGTCGACTCGATCTACGTAGACAACGCGGCGGACGCGCACCTGCTCGCCGCTGAGCGGCTCTCCCCCGGAGCGGCCTGCGCGGGCAAGCCGTATTTCATCACGCAGGGCGAGCCGATGAAGGTGCGGGACCTGCTCAACGGCATCTTGGCGGCCGCCGGGCTGGGGCCTGTGACCCAGTCCGTGCCCACCGCGCTGGCCTTCGCCGTGGGCGCGCTGCTCGAGGGCGTGTATGGGCTCGCCGGGGCCAAGAGCGAGCCCATCATGACGCGGTTCGTGGCCCGGCAGCTATCCACGTCCCACTGGTACGACCTGACGGCCTCCAGGCGCGACTTGGGCTTCGAGCCACGGCTGACGGTGGCCCAAGGTCTGGTCGAGCTGAAGGCCTGGTTCGACGCCGGGGCACCCTCGCCGGATGCCTCGCCCTGAACGGACCTTTAGTCCACATCGTCAAGCAAGTTGACGATCATGGGCTCAGTTCGGGCAGAAGCGCCCGAGGAAGTTATTGTCGGGCACGCAGGAGGGGCCGGCGCCACCGGGGATATTGCAGCAGTTGAAGCCACCCGGGCAGGCGAGGAGGTCACTGCACTCCAGGAGGCACGCGCTCCCAGCCAGCCCGAGGGACTCGCAGGTCTCGTCGGGCTCGCAGGCGTCGACGTTCTGGCACGTGGGGAGCGTGTTGCCGTCGCCCCAGCTGCTGTGCACGCGATTGGCCCCCGCGACCTCGACGCAGGCATTGTCCACGCAGAGCAGGCCGTTCTCGCAGTCCGCGTCGCCCAGGCAGCCGACGCAGGCGCCGTCGGCGGGGTTGCAGACCTGGCCACGCTGACACATGACGCCCGCGCAGTCGTCCCCCGCGCATTGGTCGTCCTGAACACAGGCGTAGGCCTGCATGCCATTGCGGTTAATCTGCCGGCACTGCTCGCCCGCCCGGCAGTCGTTGCCCCGCGGGTTGCAGCCCAAGCCACAAGCGCCGGGCAAGTTGGCGCCGTTGTATCGCAGGCACCAGTAGCCCATGGGGCAGTCGGGCTCGCCGTTGCAGGCCCGGCACGTGGCGTCGATCGGTCCCTCCACGCAGCGGCCGCTCGACGGGTCGCAGTTGGAGCCCTCGGCGCAGACGACGCCCGCGCAGAGGTCCGGGGGGATCTCGCAGACGCCCGTCGTGAAGTCACACGGCGCGTCACCGGGGCAGGACTCCGGTCCACAAATGCCCGCGTCGCAGTCCGGGCACGCGCAGGTCGTGCCGCCCATGTTGACGCATTGGGTCTCCCTGACCGCATCGATCGCCTCGTAGGTGCAGGTCTCCGGGTTGAAGCGGGTGACCTCCCAGAGCTGGCGGTTGGCGCGATCGACGATCTGCATCTGCTGCGGGCCGAACTCGGTCGGGGGCGTATCGCCGCAGTGGACGACGACGCGGGCGGCCGGGAGCTCGCCCTCCGGGTGTTCGAAAAGATCGACACCAATCGTCCACCAGCCCGCCAAGGGAGCGGCGAGTCGGACCTGCTCGTCGGTGAGCCCGCCTTCTGAGGGGCTGTCGCGGATATAACCGGGGTCGCACCACCCGTTCCGGCGATTATTGGCCCAGCAGTCGAAGGGCCCGAAGTACGAGCCGCGCGGATGAAGGACGTGCAGATCGAAGTCGACGCGATCGTCACCCCAGATGAGCTCAATCCATACGCGCGGCGCGAGCTCGTCGCAGGCGTCGCCTAAGCCATCGCGGTCGACGTCGGCCTGGTCGAAGTTGGCGACGTCGTCGCAGTTGTCGCAGGCGTTGCCGATCCCGTCATCGTCGTTGTCGCTCTGATTCTCGTTGGGCTGACGCGGGCAGTTGTCCGTGCCGTCAGGCGTCCCGTCGCCGTCGAGATCGCTGTCGACGCAGGCATCGCCCACGCCGTCGTTGTCCTCGTCGGCCTGATCGAAGTTCGCGTCGAGCGGGCAGTTGTCACAGACATTGCCCAAGCCGTCGGCGTCCTCGTCGCCTTGGGCGACGTTGCCCACAAAGGGGCAGTTATCGTCGGCGTCCGGGATACCGTCGAGATCGGCGTCATCGGCGAGGTTGACCTCGCAGGCCTCGCCGATCCCGTTGCCGTTCTGATCGGCCTGGTCGGCGTTGGCCGCACGCGGGCAGTTGTCACAGGCGTCACCCACGCCGTCGCCGTCGTTATCGCCCTGTCGTTCGTTGGGATCGGCCGGGCAGTTGTCGACGAGGTCGCTGACGCCGTCGTTGTCGCCGTCGGCGCAGACGTCGCCGGTGCCGTTACCGTCCGCGTCCGCCTGGTCGGCGTTTGATACATCGGGGCAGTTGTCGCAGACGTCGCCCGCGAAATCGCCGTCGCTGTCGCCTTGCCCGTTGTTCGGACGGAAACGGCAGTTGTCGCCGTCGTCCGGCACGCCGTCGTTGTCCACGTCCCCGGCGGGGCCGTCGCAGACGTCGCCGATGCCGTCCATGTCCCGATCGGCCTGATCGGAGTTCGGCGTATCGGGGCAGTTGTCCATATCGTCGACGATGTCGTCATGGTCGCGATCCCTCGGGGGTTCAACGACCGAGCCGCCTGCGCCGCCCGCGCCGCCAACGGACATACCGCCGACGCCGCCCGAGCCCGCGCTGCCGCCTGCACCGCCGCCCGCGCCGCCCGCGCCGCCCTCGGGCTTGCCGCCTGTGCCGCCGCTGCCGCCTTCGATTGAGCCGCCGACGGGCGCGCCGCCGATGGACCCCCCACCGGGGCCTTCGCCGCCCGCGCCGGCAACCTGGCCACCAGGCGCGCTGCCGCCGGTCCCGCCTGTGCCCCCAACCGCGCCACCTGCGCCGCCTGAGCCACCGGGAGTGACCGCGCCGCCCACGCCGAAGTCATCCCGCGCCGCGATGGTATTGGTCTCGATACATCCCGCGGCCATGACGGCCACAGCCGCCAGATTTCCGATGAGTCGTCTCTGTTTCTTCATTCGGTGTCTCCCTCAGGGTCCTCAAGCGTCCATCGTTGGACGCGGGTCAAAATTGGCACGGTCGGTCAATAGCAAAGGACGCGCCGATCACTACGTTCAAGAGTGCACGGGTGTCGAAGATTTTTTCGGCTTCAATGACCGGCCCGCGCGGCTTCAATGGCCGGCCCGCGCGGCTTCGATTCGGAGCCCCTGCTTGCGCTCGAAGTCGGCTAGCAGCCTGCGAATCTGGCGAATGTCTCGGGTCGGATGGGGCTGAAGGGAGAGCAAGATGAGGTAGGCCGCGCGGGCCCGGTCGGGTCTGCCCGCTCGCGTCTCTGCCAAGCCAAGGTGACGCCAAGCTTCCTTGTCAGTTGGGTGCGCGGAGAGCGCGTCATGAAGTTGGGTCACGGCGACCGCGGTCTCACCCTTGGCGAGCGAGTCTTTGGCCGCGGCCACTGAGGCGCCGGCTCGGGCGTGCTCCGGCGGGTACGTGAAGACCACGGGCACATGAAAGCCGGAGGCCTCGAGCCTGGCGACGACCGCTGCCTGATCGAAGGGCGGGGCGAGGGCACGGGGCGGGGCGAGGCGGAGCACGTGCCAGAGCTCCACGAGCGCGTAGGTTTGCAAAGGGGCCAAAACGGCCACCTCGAAGTAGGCGTTGGCCGCCTCTCCCCAGCGCTCGGCGTTGCGATAAGCCAAGGCCCGCGCGAGCGAGACTCGCACGTCTAGAGCCCCGCGCGACTCCGCCGTCCGAGCCCAGGCGAGAGCCTCTTTCAGCTCGGCGCGCTGAGCATGACCGAAGGAGAGGCGCAGCGCGGACTCGGCGTCGGTCGCGCTCGACAGGATGCTGACATGAGCGGCCCAGCCCTCTTTATCGGGTGGGCCGAAGGTCAGCATGATGATGAGGGCGAGCAGAGGCGTCATTGCGGAGGCGGAGCATAGTCCGTCGTCTTGACCATCCCAAGATCCTGCCTGAGGCGCACGCCGAATGTGTAGCCTTCGCGGGCCGAGCGTGTAGCCTCCCCCATCAAGGTGTTGCCCGACTCGACCCCACATGGCTCCAAGCGACTCGCCGGGCCACGCCCCCGCGCCGCGCTCGTCCTGGCGTTCTTCGCCTCGGCGTTCTTTGTCTCATCGGGCTGCGGCTACCGCTTTGTCGGGGTCGACGACGGGGGCCCCGTGAAGTCCGTCTACCTCGGTCCCTTCGAAGACGACTCTCCGCAGCTCGATCTCGGAGACTCCCTCACGCAGGCCCTCCGACGGCGTCTCTCCGGTCGCCCCCGCCCCCGCCTGCTCGACCGCGCTCAGGGCGAAACCTGGTCCCTGAAGGGTCGATTGACCGTCGGGCCAGAGCTGCCCGTCGCCTTCGAAGATCGCGCGAGCGCCCTCGAGGTTCAGGTCCGGGTTGAGGCCCGCCTCGAGCGCGACGGTGGCCGTATTGGTTGGTCCACGCCGGTCGTCATCGGTCGCTCGATCTACGTGCCTGTGGCCACGGCGACCGGGTCTTTGGACGCGCGACGCGTGGCTCTATTGCACGCCGTCGATGAGGCCGCGTCGGTCCTGGCCGCCCGTTACCTCGACAGCCCAGATGCGGAGGGTCCATGAGCGTCGGCAAGCTTGACGTGCAGTTGAAGAACGGCGAGGCGAGCGTCTACCTGCTGCATGGGGACGCGCCGCTCCTGACGCGCCGCGCCGCCGACTGGCTGCGCCCGCGTGTGACCGGGGGCGTCGCCGAGGACTTCAACATCGACCGCTTCGATGCCAAGGATAAGTTCAACGTCGACCGCCTCGTGGACGCCGCGCGCACGCTGCCGATGATGGCCCCGAGGCGCCTCGTCTGGGTCCGCAGCGCCGAGGCCCTGTTTACGGGGACCGCCGCGACCATCGCGACCCTGCTCACCTACCTCGAGCAGCCTGACCCCTCAACCTGCCTCTTGCTCCACGCCAACGACACGGTCGATCGCCGCTCCAAGCTCTACAAGACGCTGGAGAAGAAGGCCGTGGTGGTCGAGTTCAAGACGCCGGCCGATCGGGAGCTCGCCCCGTTCATCGTGGCCCACGTCAAGGAGAAGGGCCGGACCATCGCTTCGGACGCCGCCCACTATCTCGCCGACTCCATCGGCCGCGACCTCGGCCTGCTCGATACGACAATTGAGCGGCTCACGCTCTTCGTGGCCGCCCCCGCGACGATCACGACTGAAGACGTGCGGGCCTGCGTGCCGCACCTTCGCGCGCACACGGTCTGGGAGCTGACCGACGCGGTCGCCGATCGGAACGCCGCAGCCGCGCTGAGTCACGCCCACGACCTCATGGCGCAAGGCGAACCCGCGCTCCGGATCCTCGCGCTCATCGCCGATCGGATCCGCAAGCTCTTGATCGGCAAGGCCGCACGGTCGAGCGGTGCCAACCCTCAGGAGATGGCGGTCGCCGCCGGGATGCCGCCGTTCAAGGCGCAGGTGTTCGCACGCCAAGTCCAGGGCTTCCAAGGCCCCGAGCTGCTCGCGGCGATGGATCGATTGGCCGAGGCCGACCGCCAATTCAAGCGCAGCAAGCTCGACGACGTGCGCCTGCTTGAAGCCCTCCTGCTCGATCTCTGCGCGCCCCCAATCAGTGGGGAACGCTGAAATCTGGCCGAACCCTGAAGTCGGGGCGAACCCTGAAAACCGGCTCAGGCCTTCGCGGCGTGAGCGGCTTTCATCAGGCGGCTGATGCGACGGGAGGCCTGGCGCTTGTGAATCACGCCTTTGCTGCCCGCTGCGCTGAGCGACTGGACCGCGCTGGCGACCGTGTCGGCCGCAGCGGCGTCTTTGCCGTCAATCGCTTCGCGCGCCTTCTTGACGAGGGTGCGGCACGTCTGGGCGACGTGCTTGTTGCGGGCGCGCCGCTTGATGTTCTGACGCGCGCGCTTGATTGCTGAAGGGTGATTCGCCACGAGAAACCTCCGAAATCCGGAGGCGCGGTATAGCACCGCCCATCCGGGGGATCAAGACCGCGATCGAAGTCTTTACGGAACGATCAGCGCCGTTCGCCGGAGAAATCGCCCTGCAGGCCGCTCGTCCAGCGACCCTCTTCGATCTTGTCCGCGCTCCGGTCGCCGTTGGTGTCCCGGAGTTTGCACTCGCCCGCCATATCGAAGGCGCTGACGTTAAACGAGTCGGCGAGCATCCGCATGAGGAAGTTGCCGGCGGCCTCGAGCCCGGCCTCGCAGGCCTCCTCGACGAGCGGCGCCACCGCGAAGCCCAAGAACGGTACGCCCGAGACGTAGTCGGCCGCGAGGTCTCCGACGGCGTCACAGGGGATGACCAGCCCGAGCAGCTCGCCGAAGCTGTTGACCTCGAGTCGCTGGGGCAAGATCACGTTCTGGATGAACCAGATGACCGCGACGCCCAGGTTGAGCTGCATCTGGTGGTTGCGGATCTCCAGGTAGCCGACGGGGCCGAGTGAGCGCACGACGGCGGCGTCGAACTCGCTCTCGCTGAGGCCCACGCCGAGCTGGTTGAGCGGGATGGGGAACCGGCCGCACATCGCGTCGTTGGGCTGACAGCCGGCGCGCCAAATAAAGACGAGCGTCTCCCAGCGGTGCCGGCCCCGGAGCGTGCAGTTCGCCGGGTCGCGGGGGCCGAGCTCCATCGTGCCTTCGATCTCCATCTCCGTGAGCAGGCCGCTCACGTCCTCGGTGATGATCAGCATCCACTGGACCCAGTCCGGTGCGTAGTTCCCGACGATATAATCGACAAGGTAGTTGACGACCGGCTCGATAACTCCCCCGAGCAGGTCGCCGGCAAAGCCCCCGATTCGCTGGGAGATGAGGTCCGCGACGAAGCCGCCCGGGCTCGCGAGGAGCTGGTGAATCTGGTCAAGGACACCAAACACGCCGTCACCCAAGGCGCGCCCAGGCTCGTAGTGGTTGTGGATGTTGTAGGTGCCTTGCGTTTCGAGGCACTCCCCGCGGATGCCCCCACCCGGCGGCGCGCCGGGCGGCGGCATGAGGTCACCGCCCTCAGGTCGCTGAACGACGTCCACGGTGTACTGCAAGCTCGCCGACTGCTCGCCCGTCATATGAATGTAGTAGTGCGTCGGTCGGGTGCCCGCCGTGAGGATGACCTGGGCCACGCCGAACTCGTTGGAGATGGCCCGATCGGCACTGAGCGAGTCGCCGAAGGTCGCGCCTTCGATCTTGAACTGGACGGCGAAGCCGGGCGCCGGCTCACCGACATAGGTGATGGCGCGCACGCCGACCGGGATGGACTCGCCGACGTAGACCCGCAGCTTGCCCGGGCCTTCCTGCGTCAGGAAGTGCTGGCGGTCCTCTTCGAGGTCGGAGTTGTCGAGGACCGGCGCCTCGTCATTCGGGCCCTCGGGCATATTGACCATGCCGGGCCCGATGGTCGGGATGGAGCACTCGCCGTCGGCCCCGACCTGAACGCCGTCGGTGCACTGGAGCGGGTCAGGATCCTTCTGGCTCGGCGTGGCCTCGGCGCAAGCAGTAAACGCGACGGCCAGCACCCAGAGCAGCGGCAATTTCCAGTTCTTCATGATCGCCACTTCCGAGAGGATGGTCCGTAACCCTACCACGGCACTGCAATCATCGTGCAGAGGCAAACGCGGAAGGGATCGCGGGCCGCAGACTGGGGCCGGCGTGCGAAAACTGTGACCGATACCGCTCAGTCCGGGGCCTGGGTGGGGGCAACAGTCCCCAGCGCACGGAGGTCGGGGGGGGCGGGCGTGCCTCACCCGGGGGGGGCGGGCGTGACTGGGCTCTGCGCGGGGATGAGTCCGAGCGCCTCCGCCATCGGCTTGCGCGTCACCCAGGCTGAGAGGCTCTTGTCCCGGACCCAGGCGAGCACGCGCAAATCACCCCGGTCAAACTGGAAGACGGCCCCCGGCAGGCTCAGCCGCCCGAGGTCCGATCCGAGGAGTGCGTCGGCGGTCCGGTCGAAGACGAGCAAGAGGTCTTTGGGCCCCGGGCCGCCGAACTCCACGGCCAGCCCCTCGTGGCCCTGGACCGGGACCAGGGCGGCGGCGTCTGGGGAGAGCGCGAGCTGAGGCAGGCCATCGGGGGTCATGAGGCCGAAGACTCCACCTTCTCGAATCACAACCTTGGCGAAGGCCGGGAGCCGGGGACGCGAGCGCACAGTCTGGAACGGCGGACGTTGCGACGAGGGTGCCTCGAAGAGTTCGAGCGCGACTTGGGCCAGCGGCAGCCCAAGCTGAGGCGGCGCCGACCCCGGCCCCGACCCCGGCCAGACGGCCGACCAGAAGACGAACACCCCGCTCACGAGCAGCACACCGAGCACGGCGGCGCGGCGGGAGGCGATCTTCGGCATGATATTCAGCATCGGGTTCACGGGGCGGCACCCTACGAAATCCGGTTTTTTTTTGACAGCCCACAGGGGTGAATGTAGGTGTATTTCACACCCTGCCAACCTTGGAGAACGCCGCCATGACCATTACCGAGGCTCTTCGAGCTCTGCCGCCCGTCCGCGTCGCCGTGCCAATTCAGTTTCCCACCGGCAGGGGAGCGGGACAACGCGCCGCCGCGCGCCGACATCTGCGGGGCATCGCCCTCATTCGTGACGCGGCCTCCCTGGAGGCACCGCTGCCCCTTGAGCTCGACGAGGTCAGCGCGACGGGCGCGTTTGTGCTCTCCGATCTGCTCCTGCCCGTGGGCGCGACGGTCGAGATCACCTTCCATACGGATGACCACAACTCGGGCGTGACCGCCTTTGGCCGCGTCGTCCGGGTCGAGGAGCGCTCCGGTCGCGCCGGCTTCGGCATCCAGTTCGACCGCATGAAGTCCGAGTCGAGAGCGCAGTTGCGGGCGTTCACCCAGTGGAACTGACTCGTCTCTTTACCCCCTCGAAATCGCGTGCTACGGTCCACGCCGCTTCTTCGACGCCGGATCATTCTCGATGAGCATCACGCTCCGCTCATTCGTCTTCCTCGACAGCCTGCAGCCTCAGCTCACGAGCTATATTGGCAAGACGTCGCGCGGCTTCCTGCCGATCCCCGAGATGGCCTCGCTCTGGGTCGAGATCGCCCCGGGCATCGCCATCAACCGCATCACCGACGTGGCGCTGAAGGCCACCGGGGTCGTTCCGGCGGTACAGGTCGTCGAGCGCGCCTACGGCCTGCTTGAGGTCCACGCCATGGACAAGGGCCAGGTCGAGAACGCCGGTCGCGCCATCCTTGAGGGCCTCGGGTGCAAGGCCGAAGAGCGGATGAAGCCCAAGGTCGTCTCAAACCAGATCATCCGGGCCGTCGAGCCCTACCAAACGCAGCTCATCAACCGGAACAGCTCCGGCATGATGATCTTGCCGGGTCAGTCGCTCTTCATCCTCGAGACGGTGCCGGCGGCTTACGTCACGCTCGCGTCCAACGAGGCGGAGAAGGCGGCCAACATCTTCCTGGTCGATATTCGACCGGTCGGAGCCTTCGGGCGCTTGTATCTCTCGGGCACCGAGTCCGAGATTGATGCGGCGGCGCAGGCGGCAATCAGCGCCCTCGAGGGCGTCACCGGAGTTGAAGCTCCGGCCTACAAAGACGGCTGAGTCCAAAGAAGGAGAGAACAATGGCTGACGCGCTGGGCATGATCGAGACCAAGGGTTTCGTTTCCATGGTCGAGGCGGCCGACGCAATGGTGAAGGCGGCGAAGGTCGAACTCGTAGGTTACGAGAAGATCGGCGGCGGCTACACCACGGTCATCGTGCGAGGGGATGTGGCGGCCGTGAAGGCAGCGACCGAGGCGGGGGCCCGTGCGGCCGAGCGCGTCGGCGAGCTGGTCAGCGTGCACGTCATCCCGCGCCCTCACGCCAACGTCGACGCTGTCTTGCCCCTCGGGCGACTCAACGTCTCGTCGACCTGATTCGCGCACCCGACCATGGTCATCGGCAAAGTCATCGGGACCGTCGTCGCCTCTCGCAAAGAGCCTGAGCTCGTTGGGCTCAGACTGCTCGCGGTGTCTCCGATCGACGTTCGGACCGGCGCCCTCAAAGACGGGGGCGTTGTCGCCGTCGATGCTGTCGGTGCCGGGGTCGGTGAAGTGGTTCTGTATGCCACCGGGTCCTCCGCGCGGCAGACGAAAGAAACCCAGAATCGGCCCGTGGACGCGACGATCATGGCGATCGTCGACATCCTCGAGGTTGGCGGCACGGTCCTCTACAAGAAGGACTGATGGCCCGGCCTCCGGGTCCCACGGGGGTTGCCTTGGACGAGCGACGCATCGCGCAGATCGTCGAGCAGGTCATCACGCGGTTGTCAAATGACGGCCCGGCAGTGGCCTCAAATCGAGCACCCGGGGTGCTGCGGCATGGACGGGCCTCGGGGGACGTGAGCAGTCACGGCCTCGGCGTCTTTCCCACCATCGACGCCGCGGTCGAGTCGGCGAGACGGGCGTTCCTCGAGCTGCAGCAATGCTCGCTTCAGGACCGCGCCCGGTTCATCGACGCGCTGCGGCAGGTCACGCGGGCCGAGCTCCAGACCATCGCCAAGATGGCCGTCGCGGAGACGGGCCTGGGGCGGGTCGACGATAAGGTCGAAAAGAACCGCCTCGTGGCCGACAAGACGCCCGGCGTCGAGGCGCTGACGACGTCGGCGTTCACGGGCGACAACGGCCTCACGCTCGTCGAGTACGCGCCGTACGGCGTCATCGGCAGTATTACGCCGTGCACCAACCCGACCGAGACCATCCTGAACAACGGCATCGGCATGCTCGCCGCGGGCAACGCCGTCGTCTTCAATACCCACCCCACGGCCAAGAAGGTCAGCGCGTACTTCATCGACAAGCTCAACCGCGCGATCCAAGACGTCGGTGGGCCCTCGACGGTGTTCAACTGCGTGGCGGAGCCGACGATCGAGACCGCGGGTGCCTTGATGAAGCACCCCGGGATCCGGCTCATCGCGGTCACGGGGGGCGGGGCGGTCGTCAAGGCGGCGATGACCTGCGGCAAGCGGGCGATCGCCGCGGGTCCGGGCAATCCTCCCGTCGTCGTCGACGAGACCGCCGACATCGCCAAAGCCGCGCGGGATCTCGTCTTCGGAGCCAGCCTCGACAACAACATCATCTGCATCGTCGAGAAGGAGATCATTGCCGTCTCCGATATCGCCGACCGACTCAAGCAGGAGATGAAGGCCAACAAGGCCGTCGAGGTGAGCGGCCGCGATCTCGACAAGCTCCAGAAGCTGCTCATCACGCCCGACGACCACGTCAACCGCGACTACATCGGCAAAGACGCCGCCGTCATCTTGCGGGACGCCGGGATCCGCGTACCGGACGATACACGCTTGGCCTTCGCCGAGGTCGACGAGAAGCACCCCTTCGTGCAACACGAGATGTTGCTGCCCGTGCTCGGCTTCGTGCGCGTGCCGGACGCCGATACAGCCATCGCCTGCGCGCTGCGTTGTGAGCACGGATATGGCCACACGGCGGTCATCCACTCCAACAGCCTCAAGACGCTGGCGAAGTTCGCGCGGACGATGAACACCTCCATCACAGTCAAGAACGCCCCGAGCGCGGCGGGCGTCGGGCTCAACGGCGAAGGGTTCACCTCCTGGACCATCGCGAGCCCAACGGGTGAAGGCATGACCTACGCGCCGCACTTCGCCCGCGCTCGGCGATGCGTCCTGAAGGACGCCTTCCGCATCGTCTGATGGCCGAGCTCAGCGACGCCCTGGGTCCAGCCCTTGGCCTGATCGAGCTCTGCTCCATCGCGCGTGGCGTGCTCACCTGCGACGCCATGCTCAAGGCGGCGGACGTGCGACTTGTGCACGCGGGCTCGACCCACCCGGGCAAGTACACTGTCCTCGTGCGAGGGGGCGTCCTGGAGACCGAGTTGGCCCTCAACGGAGGCGTCCGGAGCGCCGGGGACACGCTCGTCGACAAGGTCTTTCTTCCCAATCCGCATGACTCGCTGCTCGCCGTGCTCCAAGGGCCTCTGAGCCCGACGATCGACGCGGTGGGCATCCTGGAGACGTACAGCGTGGCGTCCACGATCAGGGGCGCGGACGCGGCGCTCAAGGCGGCAGAGGTCGCGCCCATCAGCATCGCGCTGGCCGTGGACCTTGGGGGCAAAGGTTACTTCATGCTGACCGGGGCCCTCCACGACGTTCAGGAGGCCATGACCGCCGGTCGGGCCGCCGTTGGTGAGGGCCTGATCGCCGGCTTCGAGATCATCGCCCGGCCCCACCCGGACCTTCACGGCTCGCTGCGCTGAAACGCCGGTTCGCGGCTACAGCGAGTCGAGGATGGAGTCCAGCTGTCGATCACTCTTGCTCGACTTGCCCTTGGGCCTCGGTGTGCGTTTAGGCTTGGCCGCGACACGGGGGCTGCTCCGACCGAAGAGGCGGTCGAGCTCGTCGTTCCCGGCGACCTTGCGGGCGGTCCGAGGGGGCAAACCTGCCTTTCGGGGGGTCTTGGCCACGGTGGCGACCGGAGCGATGGCGGCCTCAGGAGCCACTGAGACTTCCGCAGGCAGAGGCGCGACGGGCGGGGGGGCGACAGAGGCCGCCGTGACCGCGGCGGCTTTCACCTCGGAGGTTACCGGCGGCGTGCCAGCGGGGACGAACGCGAAGATCAGACCCCCGACGCTGAGCACGGCGAGCAGGGCGCCTGCGAAGATCACCTTCCTGGAGCGTGGGGCCGCAGCCGGTGCCACCCGAGGGTGCGCGTCCTCCTCCCATCGGGCATGGCGTTGGGCCCTGACTTCCTGCGCCGAGGCCACGGGTTCGAAGAGATCGAGCGAGTCTTCCGCGAGCGCCTCTGGAGCGGGCGCGACCGGGACCGGACGCCGATGGTCGCCTTCACGCAGCAACGCCTGAATCTCGGTCAAGGAGTTGACCAGAGAGTCCTCCGGCAGGCGGCGTTGAGAGGCACTCATGGCGGTCACTCCAAGGGGGTCAGGCACTATAGTGAGGGAACTTCGCCAGATTGAGCAATGAGCATGCCGAGGAACCTTAATCGGTGGCGTCGGTCGAGAAGACGAACTCGACCCGCCGGTTCCGAGCCCGATCGGCCTCTGTCGCGTTTGCAAATCTGGGCCGGATCGAGCCCATCGATCGGACGGAGAGGCGGTCCCGATTGAGGTCGGGTTTGGCACCGATGAAGTACCGGGCGATGGACAGAGCCTGCGCGCCGGCCAGCCGATCGTCGGCCTGTGGATCGCCCGTGAGGTGGGTTCGGCGATCGGTGTGGACCTCAATCTCCAGCTGCGAGTCATGACCGGCCGCGAGCTCGATAGCGTCGTCGAGGAACGGCCACGAGCCCGGACGCACCCCCGCGTCCGCCGCGTCGAAGAATGCCCCCACCCCGAGGGCCATCACCACCCCGCGATAATCCTCGAAGACCTCGACCTCGACGTCGCCTGCGCGTAAGCGTCCACCGTGACGTTGGCTGAGCTGCTGCAAGCCAAGCAGCACCTTCTTGGTGGCCTGTTGGACCTGTCCCACGTCCGATGAGGGCGCGATCGCGGGGCCGCTCGAGATCTCGGGTGCGGACGCGGGGGAGACGACCGGTGCGGGGCTTGGGCTCGGGCCGCCGAAGGTGTCGTCTACCGAATCCACGAGCGTCGCATACCGGGCCTTGTCGTCGAAGCGGGCGAACGTGAGCAGGAGGATGAAGAACGTCAGGATCAGGGACATCATGTCGCTGAACGTGACGACCCACGCGGGTGCTCCGGAGCCCGTGGGCGTGCTCTCTTGGCTCGACAGCCGGAATCGGACGCGCAGGCCGGCATCCTCGTCTTCCTCTTCGGGCGGAGCAGTCCTCACGGCGGTCCCATCGCCGGCGCGGCGGGGACATCGTCTCGGCGGACATACTTCTCGAGGATGAGCGTCACCGGCGATGAGCCCGGGGCGGGCGGCGCGGCGCGGGCGACGGGCACATACCGTCCGGCGTCGAGCTTCGAGGCGGCGCGGAGGCGGAACGTCACGGCCATCGCGCGGTCCAGCGCCAGCGAGAGGGCGTCTTCATAAACCGAGGGCAGCGGTCCCTCCGTCGAGGACACCTCGATGACCAGGTCGCGCTCCGGTGCCTCGGTCGCGTGCAGCGTCGCGACGAACTTGAAGAGCGCTTCGGCGCGGCTCGAGAGCGTGGCACCCGGGCCGACGAAGATCGAGTCGGGTTCGAGCAGAACCTCAAGTCCGCGGTAGGTCTCGAAGACCTTCAGCGAGGCCGCGTTGCCGCTCTCGCTCTGCGAAAACGTCTGGAGTGCCGCGCGCAGCTTCTCGTCGCTTCGCCTCGCCGATTTTTCTGTCGGGGTCTCGCCCCCCACCTCGGCGTGAGGCGAGAGGAGCTCGATGGGGGTCGGCGGCGTCGTCCCCGCGTTGAAGACCTCGCGCACCCCTCCGGACACCTCCTCGAAACGCTCGAGATCGATGGTGCCAAACGAGATAAGCAGGATGGTGAAGGTCAGGAGGAGCGCCATCATGTCGCCATAGGTGACCATCCACTCGGGCGCCGAGTCGTCGGGCTCCGTGCCCTGACGCAGACTCGCTCGGCGCTCGTCCTCCAGGCGCATGACCCTAGCCCGGCCCGTCTTGTCCGCGACGGGTCGCCAGGAGCTCCCGCTCCTTTGGGGCTAGGAACGCGTGCAGCGTCTCCTCAAGCATCCGCGGGTTCTCGCCCTTCTTCAGCGCGAGGATGCCCTCGAGCATCAGCAGCTTACGCTCCGTCTCCTGGGCGCTCCGGTACGCCAGCTTGTCGGCGATGGGGATAGCAAAGAGATACGCGATGAGCGCCCCGTACAACGTCGTCAGGATCGCCACCGCCATGCCGGGCCCAATCTTCTTGGGATCGTCCATGTTTGTCAGCATCTGCACGAGCCCGATGAGGGTGCCGATCATACCGAAGGCCGGCGCGGAGCTGCTGATCGCCCGGAGGATCGCCTGGCCCGACTGATGCCGCGACCGCATGGACTGGATGTCCCGAAGGAGGATCGACTCAATCTGTCGAAGCTCCGCGCCGTCGACGCAGAAGCCGACGCCCTTGGCCACGAAGGGGTCATCGAAGGTCAACCGCTCGAGGGAGAGCAGCCCGTCTCGGCGAGCGACGTTCGCCAAGTCGATGAAATCATTTATGATTTGCCCTTGAGACTTGAGCTGGATGAAGAACGCCTGCCGGACAATCCGCAGGGTCCCCAGGACGTCGGCGAGCGGGTAACGAATGAAGATCGTTGCCGTCGTGCCGCCCAAGACGAGCAAGGCCGAGGCGAGATCGAAGAAGAGGCCGACGTCCCCACCGAGGAAGATCGCGGTGAAGACGAGCAGGGTGCCGCCGACCACCCCAATGAGCGTTGCTGGATCCAAGACGACTCCTCAGCGTGACGTCGTCAACGTGATGTCGTCGGGCGGGGCTTACTTGTGGCCGTGCCCGGCGTGCGGATCGGCTGCGGCCGCGCTGCCAGGCGCGCTGCCCGGCATGAGGTTCAACGGCAGCTTCAGCGCGGGGGCGTTGAGGCCACCCGCCCCCGGGAGTGCCAAGCCGGGCATCCCACCCGACATGGGCATGATGGGGTTGATCGTCGGCGTCGGGGGCTTCTCCTCTTCCTTGCCAATCGTGGCCGCCGCGGACTCGGCCTCGGGGATGAAGCCCTCAAACTTGGCCTCGGCCCGGAGGGTGACGAGCAAGTCGAGCTTGGCCTTGCGCTGCTTCTTGTTCTTCAAGAGCTTATCGATGGCCTCCTTGACCTCCTCGAAGGGGCGGTCCCGGCCATCCTTGTGCTCGACGAGCTTGATGATGTGGTAGCCGAACTGGGTCTTGACGGGCTTGGAGACCTCGCCAGCCTTCATCTTGAAGGCGATGTCCTCGAACTCTTTGACCATGCGGCCACGCGGGAAGAAGCTGAGGTCGCCGCCACGATTGGCGGTAGGACCATCTGACGACTTCTGGGCGATGGCCGCGAAGTCCGAGCCCTTCTTCATGACGTCTTTGTAGAGCTCATTGGCCTTCTTCAGCGCGGTCGCGTCGGCGGCCTTGTCGGCCTTCGCGTCGAGCTTCACGAGGATGTGCGCGGCGTGGATCTGCTCCTGGACCTCGTAGCGCTTCTTGTTCTCGACGAAGTACGCCGTGGACTCCTCGACGGGCACAGCCAGGCTGCCGCCCTTCTCGAGCAGCTTATCGACGCTGGCGTTGTGTCGGATGTTGTCCTTGATCTGCTCGACGTCGACCTCGGAGCTCTTGAGGTAGCGCTCGAAGTTCTCGTCGGTGCGGAACATCTTCTTGTAATCGTCGAACGCGGCCGTGAGCTCGACGTCCTCGATCTTGATCTGTTCCTTCTCGATCTTCTGCTTGAGCAGCTCCTTCTCGATGAGCTGCTTGAGGATCGACTCCGTGTACCGCTTGGCCAGATTCTCCGGGATGTCCTTCTTCCGGGTCGTGAAGGCCTTAGTCATCTTGGCGTACTTCTGTTCGAACTCGGTCTTCGAGATCTCGACGCCGTTGACCTTGGCCACGGGGCCAGCCGGCAAGACGAAGGCCGGGGCAGCGGCCTCGGCGGAGCCGGGCGTGACCGCCGCCGTGGCCGAGGCGGGGGCGGAGCCGGGCTCGTCATTCTTGCCGGAGCAAGCGTAGGTGGACGCGGCGACCGCGAGAGCGAGGGCGAGGCGGCATGAGGTACGGCGCATCGATTTCTCCTTGGGTAAAAAAAGCGGCCCTAATTAGCCCCGCGCGTCGAGGAAGTCAAACGGACGTCTGACGGCGGGTCTGACGGAGGGGCGGGTGTTGGAGGCGGAGATCGCGAAAGACCTGAGCGAACTAAGGGGGATGCTGTGAAGAGGTCACTCGAAAGGAAGCCGGAGCCCGGACTGGGAGCGCGCCCGGAGGGGTACGCCGAGTGGCTCGCCCACCTGAAGGCGCGCGTGCATGCCGCGCAGCAGCGGTCCGCCCTGGCGGTGAAGCGAGAGCTGCTGTCGCTCGACTGGCCAGTCGGGAGTGACCTCTTGGGGCGCCGGGCCAGCCAGGGCTGGGGGAGCGGAATTATGGACCACGTATCCGCGGATCTCCGTGCCGCCTTTCCGGAGATGAAGGGGTTCTCCCCCCCGAATCTCAAGTATATGCGCGGCTTTGCGGAGTCTTGGCCCGAGTTTCGGAATCGCCAACAGCCTGTTGGCGAATTGCCCTGGGGGCACAACGTGGTCCTCTTGACCAAGCTGAAAACGATCGAGCGTCGGCTCGCGTACGCACAGGCCACCCTTGCGTACGGCTGGTCACGCAGCGTCCTCGCTCACCACATCGAACTCGGCACCGTCGAGCGTCAGGGCAAGCCACTCACGAACTTCGAGGTTCAACTCCCGAAGCCCCAGTCGGACCTCGCGCGGGAGACGCTGAAGAACCCTATCGTTTCGACTTCCTGGGCATCGGCTCGGAGGCGAGCGAACGTCAGATCGAAACGGAACTCGTTAGAAACGTCACCCAATTCCTGCTCGAGTTGGGCGCGGGGTTCGCCTTCGTCGGACGGCAGGTGCTGCTCACCGTGGGCGGCGACGAGTTCTTCATCGACCTGCTCTTCTATCACCTGAAGCTGCGCGGCGACGTCGTAATCGAGCTCAAGGCGACCGACTTCAAGCCCGAACACACGGGCAAGCTTGGCTTCTCTCTCGCTGCCGTGGATGCACAGATGAAAGCACCGGAAGACGCACCGACGATTGGCCTCTTACTGTGGAAGACCAAGGATCGCGTGGTCGCTGAGTACGCGCTCAGGACGACGAACAGCCCGATGGGCGAGGCCGAGTATCAGCTGGTCGAAGCGTTGCCGAAGGACCTCGAAGCGAGCCTGTCGAGCATCGAGCAGATTGAGCGGGAGTTCGGGGAGATCGGCGAATAGACGCGGTCAAGTACGAATCACCGAAGAAGATCATCGCGAAGGGCCTGAGCGAGTTGGAGGGGATGCGGGCGTACTCTGGCCTGCGCTCCGCTCGTCGACCACCCACACTCGCTTGGAACGGATCTGTTCCAGCTCGATTTCCTGCCTTCCCGGACGATCGTCGCCTTGGGCGCTCTTGATCTGGAAAGGCCCCGGCCTGCTCGCGCCGTCCATCGACGAACGCCTGCAACATCGCCTGCCCGGCCCCCCCTTCCCCCGCTTGACAAGGGCATGACCGCTCACCACGATCCGCGCGCCTTCCTTCGCAAGCTCAGCACTTTCGCCTCACCTTCAGCCAGGAGCAGCCCGTGCCCGATACCGCATACATCTACGATGCCGTCCGCACCCCTCGGGGTCGAGGCAAAGCCGGGGGCTCTCTCTATACCGTCAAGGCGGTTGACCTTCTGGCGGTGAGCCTGCGTGCCCTCGTCGAGCGCAATAACCTCGGCGGCGAGAATGGCAAGCTCGTCGAGGACGTGAGCATCGGCTGCGTGACGCAGGTCGGCGAGCAGGGCTCGTGCATCGCCCGCACCGGGGTGCTCCTCGCCGATCTCGATGAGTCCGTGCCGGCCGTGACCCTCAACCGCTTCTGCGGCTCGGGCCTCGAGGCCGTCAACGCATCTTCGGCCAAGGTCGCCTCGGGCTTCGCGGACCTGACCATCGCCGGGGGCGTCGAGAGCATGTCTCGGGTGGCCATGGGCTCGGACGGCGGCGCCCTCTGGGATCCCACGATGGAGTGGAAGTACGGCACGGTGCCCCAAGGCATCTCCGCCGATCTGCTCGCCACCCTCGCCGGCCTGACCCGCAACGACGTGGACGCCTTCGCGCTGCGCAGCCAGAAGCGCGCCGCGACCGCCTGGGAGACCGGCGAGTTCAGCCGCAGCGTCGTGCCCGTCAAGGACTTCAACGGCGTCACGCTGCTCGAACGCGATGAGTTCCTCCGACCCGACACCACCCTCGAGGGCCTCAATAAGCTGAAGGCCAGCTTCGAGCAGATGGGCGAGCAGTTCGGCCTCGATGATCTGGCCCGCAAGCGGTACCCACACGTCGAGACGATCCGCCACATTCACACGCCCGGCAACTCCTCGGGCATCGTGGACGGCTCGGCGGCGGTCCTCATCGGCAACGGTCCGATCGGCACCAAGCTGGGCCTCAAGCCCCGCGCCCGCATCCGTGCAGCCGTCTCCGTCGGGGGCGAGCCGGTCCTCATGTTGGCGGAGCCCGTCGCCGCGGCGCGTAAGGCCCTCGCCAAGGCCGGCATGGTGCTCTCGGACATCGATCTCTTCGAGGTCAACGAGGCCTTCGCCGCCGTGCCCTTGTACTTCGCGCAGGAGCTGGGCCTCGACTTGGACCGCATCAACGTGAATGGCGGGGCCATCGCCTTGGGTCACCCCTTGGGGGCCACGGGCGCCATGATCTTGGGTACGCTCCTCGACGCCCTCGAGCGTCGCAATCTGTCGACGGGCCTCGCCACGCTGTGCATCGGCGGCGGCATGGGCATCGCCACCATCATCGAACGCGTCTGAGGTCAGGGAGCATCTATGCGCTGCGAATTCGATTCCACGACCGGCATCGCCACCCTCGTCATGCAGATGGACGGGCGGGCCAACAAGATCAACCCGAGCTTCGGCGAAGGCCTCAACCGCATCCTGGACGAGGCGCTCGCCACGACCGGGCTGAAGGGGATCATCCTGACGAGCGGTCATAAGGACTTCTGCGTCGGGGCCGATCTCGACTTCATCTACAAGGTCCGCGAGCCCCAGGCCGTCTACGACGTGACCCGCTCGCTCAACGCGCTCTTCCGCAAGCTCGAGACCTGCGGCAAACCTGTCGTCTGCGCCCTCAACGGCTCGGCGCTCGGCGGCGGTTATGAGCTGGCGTTGTCCTGCCACTATCGCGTCGCGCTCGACCGGGCGGACATCCAGCTCGGCTTGCCTGAGGTCTCCTTGGGGCTCATCCCCGGCGCGGGCGGCACGCAGCGACTCCCCCGACTCATCGGGATTCAGGCGGCCCTCATGTTGGTCGTCGAAGGCAAGCTCGTGCGCGCCTTGAACGCCCAAGCCAACGGCCTCGTGGACGAGCTCGTCTCCACCGAAGAAGCCCTCCGCGCGAGCGCCGTCGCGTTCATCACCAAGACCCCGAACGCCAAGCAGCCCTGGGACAAGAGCGACTTCAAGTACATCGGGCCGCAGCCGGAGACCAATGAGTGCCGGCAGCTCTTCGCAGTCGGCGGCGCCATGCTCACCAAGAAGACCGCGGGCGTCTTCCCGGCCGCCGAGGCGGTCATCTCGGCTGTGTACGAGGGCACGCAGGTCGGCCTCGACGCCGCCCTCCAGATTGAGTCGCGTTACTTCGCCGCCCGCGCCACGAGCGACAACGCGAAGGACATGATCCGCACCTTCTGGTTTCACAAGAACGCCGTCGAGAAGCAGGAGGGGCTGCCCCGCGCGGAGAATTCCGGATTTACGACTATCGGGCTGCTCGGAGCGGGCATGATGGGCGCGGGCATCGCCGTCGTCAGCGCGCAGCGTGGCTTCAAGGTGGTGATCAAGGACATCAGGCAAGAGGCCCTCGATCGCTGCCGGGCACACTTTGACGAGCAAGTCTCGAAGCGCGCCAAGCACGCCCCGCAGGCCGAGCGCGACGCCATCAGCGCGCGGGTCACGTTCACGCTGGACGTTGTTGACCTCGCGCCGTGCGACCTGATCATCGAGGCCGTCGTCGAGGACATCGATCTGAAGCACAGGGTCACGCGAGAGGTCGCGGCGGTCGTCGGCAAGGACACGATCTGGGCGTCGAACACCTCGGCGATCCCCATCACCGATCTGGCGACGGCTTGGCACACGCCCGCGAACTTCATCGGCCTCCACTTCTTCTCGCCCGTCGAGCTGATGCCGCTCGTCGAGGTCATCACGCCTAAGGCCACGAGCGAGGTCACGCTGGCCCGGGCGCTGGCTTATGTGCGCGAGATCAAGAAGACCGCCATCGTGGTCAACGACGGCTACGGCTTCTATACGACCCGCGTCTTCTCGGCGTACATCATGGAGGCCGCGCAGATGGTGGCGCAGGGGCACGATCCGGTGCTCGTCGAGTACGCCGCTCGAAGGGCCGGCATGGTCGTCTCTCCGCTGAAGGTCTTTGATGAGGTGTCCTTGTCGCTGGCCGTTCACGCCGTCGGTAGCCGCGAGCGATGGGAGGGCAAGAAGATTGACGAACCCGGCCTCAATCTCGTCAAGCGACTTGTCGAAATCGGTCGCGCCGGCAAGCTCGCCGGCAAGGGCTTCTACGACTACGAGACGAAGCCGCGCCGCCTCTGGTCCGGCCTTCGGGCGTTCGTCGAGGCGCGGCCCGCGGCGACGAGCTTCGAGTACATTCAGTCGCGCATGATGCTCGTTCAGGGCCTCGAGGCGGCGAAGTGTCTGGAGGAGGGCATCCTCCGCAGCAAGCGTGACGCCGAGATTGGGGCCATCTTCGGCGTCGGCTTCGCGCCGAACACCGGCGGACCGCTCGCCTACCTTGATCGCGTGGGGCTGAAAAACGTGGTCTCGAAGCTCGACGCCCTCGCCGCCGAGCTTGGACCCCGATACGCGCCCAACCAGCTGCTCCGGGACATGGCCGCGAACGGCGAGCGATTCTTCGAGGCCGCCTGAGATGCCCACCCGCCTGCTCATCATGGTGCTCTCCATCCTCTCGATCATGGTCATCTTCACCATGGTCATCGCTGGGATGGATGGGTATGTGACGCTCGATGTTCAGCATCAGCGGGCCGAAGCCAAAGCGCGTGGATTGCTCATCGCGAAGCAGGCCGAGAAACTCTGCGACACTTGGGACTTCGCGGCCTGTGAAGCGGGTTACGAGCGCGCCCTCCCCTTCGCCAGCGCCACGCTCAGCCCCATCTTCATCGAGGAACTGAGCGATCATCGCGACACGGCGCACGCGCTGTCGATCGTGATGTCGACCGAGGTGCCCGGGGCGATGACGCTCAAGATGGTCAACCCGCTTTACTCTCGGCTCAAGACGTCCACGGCACCGCTCGCGCGCACGGCGGCCGACGCGCTTCACATCGCCATCCTGCGCTCGACCCTCGGTTCCGCCGATGCTCGGGTTCGGGCCGCTCAGCTCGCCGCTACGGAACAAAAAAACGTCTTCGTGACGTGGCAGCGCGCCTTGATCGAGCACGACGACGCGCATTCAGCCGAGGCGGCGGTCTTGTTCGAGCAGGTGCTCAGCGAGCACAAGGAGCTGCCCGTCGCCCAGCTCCTGCTCGGCATCAGCTACATGAGGCTCAGCCGAATCGATGAGGCGAAACCGCTGCTGCTCGCCGCGCTCTCGACCTCCGAGGGCCCGCCCGATCTTCGCCGGATCGCTCGGTCGCATGTTGAAGGCGGGCCTCCGCCGCCTCTCTGAGGGCAGCCTGAGGTAACCCCCATGCACCTGACCTCGATTCAAATCGGACTGCCGCAGGGCGCGCCTTCAACCGCCATCCTCAAGCATTCAGTCACCGGGCCGCTCCTGCTCGACACCTTGGGGTTCATCGGCGACCGCTCGGCCAATGGACGGATTCATGGGGGGCCTTCGCGGGCGGTCTGCGTCTTTCCGCTCTCGCACTATGAGGGCTTCGCAACGCTGCTCGGTCTGGAGTCTCTGCCTCCGGGCGCGTTCGGGGAGAACCTGACCGTAAAGGGACTTGACGAGTCCTCCGTCTGCCTTGGCGACATCTGGGGAGTGGGCGGCGCGCGGCTTCAGGTCACGAGCCCACGCGCGCCTTGCGCCCGCCTCGACAAGCGATGGGGCGGCGCGCCGCTCCGGGAGACGATTGTTCGGACCGGCCAATGCGGCTTCATGATGCGCGTCGTCTCGCCGGGTTTTGTTCAAGCCGACACCGCCATCGAGCTCTTGGAGCGGCCGACCTCGCAGGTGACCGTTCGGGACGCGCACCACCATTTCTACGACGCGAAGGGAGGCCTGGCCTTTGACCGGGCCCTCGAGGCCTTGGACTTCGTGGCCCCCGACTGGCTGGTCGACCTGCGCAAGCGCCGCCTTGGCGCCCACGTTGGAGATCTGCCCCGACCCGTGTAAGACGGCGCGAATGGAACATCTCAAGCCGAGCGACTTCTCCCACCTCCCAGAGGACATCCAGCGCAGCCCGCTCTTTAGCGTCGATCTCGCGCCGGTCCCCCCAAAGTACCGGACCTGGACGACCTACAACTTTGCGGCGTTGTGGATCTCGATGGCCCACTGCATCCCGACGTACATGCTCGCCGGGGGCCTCATCGCCGTGGGCATGAACTGGTGGCAGGCGCTTCTGACCATCGGCTTGGGCAACCTCATCGTGCTCGTGCCGATCCTGCTCAACTCACACCCCGGCGCGAAGTACGGCATCCCCTTCCCGGTCTTTGCGCGGGCGTCGTTCGGCACCTCGGGCACCAACATCGCCGCCGTCCTGCGCGCCATCGTCGCCTGCGGCTGGTTCGGGATTCAGTCGTACATCGGCGGTGAGGCGATCAAGGCCTTCCTCGTCGTCTTGTGGCCGGCGTTCGGGCTCTTGGGCGGGGACGTCAACGTGCTGCCGGGGCTCAACGTGCCGAGCGCCATCACGTTCATGGTCTTCTGGGCACTGAACATCTGGATCATCTTCAAGGGCATGAACGCCGTGCGGGTCTTCGAGAACTGGGCCGCGCCGCTCGTGCTCGTCGTGGCGGTCGTCCTGCTCGCCTGGGTGATCAATCGCGCCGGAGGCTTCGGGCCGATGCTCGATCAGCCCTCGAAGTTCACGACGCTCAACGAGTTCTGGCCGGTCTTTGTGCCCTCGCTCACGGCCATGATCGGCTTCTGGGCGACGCTGTCCCTCAACATCCCCGACTTCACGCGCTACGGCCGCGGACAACGCGAGCAGATCTTGGGTCAGGTGCTCGGCCTGCCGACGACGATGATCTTCTTCTCGGCCATGGGCGTGATGACGACGAGCGCCGCGCTGGTCCTCTTTCCGGGCACCGCGGTCTCACAGCTCTGGGACCCCGTGCACCTCGTCTTGAAGATCCTCGAGTCCGGCATGATCGAGGGTGAGGCGCTGCGCTTCATCGTGGCGTTCCTGGCGCTCGTAAGCTTCGGCATCGCCACGCTCTCGGTGAACATCGCGGCGAACGTCGTCAGCCCGGCGAACGACTTCGCGAACCTCGCGCCCCGACACATCACGTTCAAGATCGGTGGGCTCATCACGGGCGTGCTCGGCATCGTCATCATGCCGTGGAAGCTGCTCGCCTCGCCGGACGTCTACATCTTCAACTGGCTGTTGGGGTACTCGGCGCTGCTCGGGCCCATCGCCGGAATCATGATCGTTGACTACTGGATCATCCGACGCACGCACCTCGACGTCGCGGATCTCTACCGCCCGCTCGGTCGCTACCGGGGCACGAACCCCGCGGCGGTCCTCGCGCTCATCCTCGGCGTGGCCCCCTGTGTGCCCGGCTTCCTCATGGATGTGAAGCTCGTAGAGGGCCTCTCGCCCAACTGGTCCGCGCTCTTCAAGTACGCCTGGTTCATCAGCTTCTTGGTCGCCTCGGGCTCGTACATGCTCCTGTCGGCCATCTTCAAGCGGCCGACCTCGGCCGACCCGCGCTGACCGACCCTACCTCACGCACATGACGGCGCGGTTGCAGTAGTTCGCGTCGTCGCCGCAGTTGAAGAGGTTGAACTGACCCCAGCCGGGGATGCCGGTATTGCCGATGGCCCCGCCGCAGTCCGGGTACTGGTCGACCGTGACCGTGTGGTAGTTCCCATCGGGTCGAACCCAGCCGCCCCCTCCGGCGAGGGCCATGAACTCGGCATACGTGGGGATGCGACCGCGGTTCTCCATCGCGCAGATCGCTGTCGCCGAGCCGGGAATGCACGCCACACTCAGCCAGTTGACGCAGACCCCGCCGAACACGCCGATGAGGCACTCCTGCATCTCCTCGGGGTCACCCGCGGCATCGCATTGGGCATCGTCCGGATAGTCGACTCGGCCGTCCGCGTCGTCGTCGAGCCCGTTGGCGCAGATGGGCACGGCGATGGGGTTGTCCTCGGCCATGTCCCGACCGCCCTCGCAACCGGTATCCAAGCGATCGACGAGGCCGTCCCGGTCGTTGTCCAGCTCGTCGTTGCACTCGGTGAGGATGCTGACGATCGTGACGACCGCCGTCCTGGGCTGGGCGGGGTTGACGAACCCGAGCTCGACGAAGACGAACGACTTGCCACGCGGCAGATCGAGGAAGCGGAGCTGACCTCCACCTGCGCCGCCGCGACAGGCGATCTCCGAGCCCGCGTCGCCGCAGTCCCGACGACCGTAGAGCCCGAGCTGGGCGCGCACCCCGGCTTCCATGATCTCGACCGTGACCTCGCTCGGTGAGTCCAGGTTGATGACCAAGACCGCCTCTCCGCCGAAGCCGACGTCGCAGGAGCCAGCGGCGTTCCCGGGCGCGGGGGGCGGCGGCGGCAGCTCGAAGCGTCCGCCGGCCTGTTCGACGGTGATCATCGGCACGCCGTCCGGGCACAGCGGCACCTCGCGGTCACCGCCGGCAAACTCGCAGTCGGCGTCGGGGCCGAAGTCGATCTGTCCATCTTCGTCGTCGTCGAGGCCGTTGGAGCAGACCGGGGCCACGTCGGGATCGGCCTCCTCGGGATCTTCCCCTTCGATGCAGCCCGGATCGGCGTTGTCGATCACGCCGTCGGAGTCGTCGTCGAGCGCGTTGCGGCACGCCGGGGTCGGCACGGAGTCGATGATGAGGTGAAACGGCGAGGCTTGGTCCCGCTGACCGGCGTCGACGAAGATGAAATACCGCCCGCGGGGAGGTGCTTCGACCGTGAGATGGGTCCCCGGGTTGGCGTCGTTGCCGCGGTTGCAGGCGAGCTCAGCGGCCGCCAAGCAGTTGCGTCGGATGTACATCACCACGGGCCCGGTAGTCGCCGGATCCTCCGTGCTGAACGTGACGCGCTCGAGCGGGCTGCTCACGTCGTAGGCGAAGATGAGCTCACCGCCGGCCCCACCGCCGCATGTCCCCACGAAGCGTCCCCCTTCGACCGGCGTCTCTCCGGCATAGAACGGAGAGTCGCGGAGGTGGGCGTCCAGATCGATGGGCTCGAGGCCCGGACCACACGCGCCGGCCTCACTCGGATCACCGGGGGACTCGCAGCCGCTCTCGCCGGGGAAGTCCATCGCCCCGTCGCCGTCATCGTCGAGGCCGTTATTGCACGCGCCCGCCACCGGGGGGTCAACCTCGCTGCGGTCACCCGCCGAGGCGCAGCCCGGATCGGCCCGATCGATCAAGCCGTCGGCGTCGTCGTCGTCGCCATTGCTGCACGCGCTCCCGATAACGGAGGACTCTTCGTCGTCCCCGGCCGCCGTGCAGCCCGGATCGTTGGGGTAATCAAAGAGCCCGTTTCCGTCCTGATCGAGACCGTCATTACATTGAGTCACGGCGGCGTCTCCGCCCTCTCGAGGATCCCCTTCGCTCGAGCAGCCCGGATCATCGAGGTCAATGAAGCCGTCGCCGTCTTGATCGACCGCGTCGATGCACTCGGGCAAGGCGGGCTCGCCGGCCTCTTCGCCGTCGTCGGGGTTCATGCAGCCGCGATCGGAGGGATGGTCGGTGCGACCGTCACCGTCATCATCGACGCCGTTGCGGCAGGCTGGGACGACGGGCGCGGACGCATCGGCCTGGACGGGGACGAGGTCGTCTGCGTCCAAGCCGTTGTCCGCGAGCGAGGCCGAGTCGGCCAGGGTCGCGTCCTCCGAGGGCCGAGTCGAGGCGTCCCCAAAGAGCCGTCGGGCATCCTCGAGCGAGCGGTCACGAGACGGGGCCCCATCGGCGGACCCGGAGTCGTCGGACGGGGGCGCGACGCAGGCGGCTGCGAGCGAGAGCGAGAGTGTCCATCCAAATACGACATGCCGCACGGCAGCCTCCGCCAATGTGTGTTCGAGCGGACGCTACCACGCCGAAGTTCGGGCACCGAAAACGACGCTCAGGGCGCCCGGTCTCTTCGAAGCTCAGAGGTGCTCAAGACCGGGAGCAGCGGCAGCGCCACCTCGGTCCGCATGATCGTCGGCTCGAAGGTCATGCGGACGTCGCCCGACCCGAAGAGCCCGAAGAGCGGCCCCTGTTGGCGAATCTCGAAAAACGCCCGACTCGGTGAAGCGGGCGCGGCAACGGCGCGATCGAGGCCCATAAAAGGGACGCCGCCGCGGGAGTCGACGAGCAGCAAGGTCTCCCCTTCCCGAACGTGGCTCCGCAGCCGGAAGCCGGGCTCCGGGGCGCGAAAGTGGGGTTCGACCTCAATCATCGGGCGGTGGCCGCGGATGGCGACCGCGACGGCGGCGTCGGCAGACCACCGGACCGCCATGCTGACGGCGGCTGCGCCCTGGAGGGCGGGTGCGAGCGGCTCGAAGGCGGGTGCGAGCTGCGTGAGGGCCAGCAGAGGCGCGCGGGCATAAGCAGGCGCGGCCGTGGGCAGGGCGAGCAGGCAGACGAGGCCACAGGCCGTCACCTCGGAGACGAGCTGCTCGAATGCCAGGGCGGGCGCGGGCACGGTGGACTCCAGGACGCGGAAGAAGCTGGGCCCCCCGCTCGACGCGTTGACCGTGAGCTCAGCCTCGTCGGAGAAGCCCTGGAAGGGCAGCGCCGGGCGAGGCTCACGCAGGCCGCCGAGCGCCCGCATGGTCGGCAGATATCGTGACCTCAGCTCCACTGAGAGGTGACGTGGCGTCAAGCCGATCCGGACCTCGGTTCGGTCGAAGACCGACTCCGCTGGGGCAAAGACCTGCGACGTCATTCGAATCCGCCGCCCGGTCGCGGACCACTCTGCGCCCCGGACCTCGATCGGCAGGCTCTTCAATGCCTCCATCTGACGGACGGCCTCGGCCTGTCGAAGCCCCCGAACGAGCTGCGCCCAGCCTCGATGCCCAAAGACCAAACGCGCGACATCGGTGCCCGACGGCAGGCCCGGCGAGTCCTCTCTGCCGTCCACTGGGGGCTGAGCGAGGCCTTCGAGTCCGGCGAGCAAGCCGGAGCCGCCCAGCTCGAGGTCCACCAAAACGTCGACGAAGGCCACGGCCTGCCCGGGTGCGGGCGCGCGCTCGATGATGAGCACCATCGTCGAGGTCTCGAGGGGCCGGTGCAGCCGAAGGTGGGAGCCGGGGTACATCCGAGCCCGCAGCGCGCCGATCCGCGCGCTCTCGACGAGAAGCAGACTCGCCCAAGCCTCATCGTCATCGTCTGAGGTCACCGATTGCACGCCGCCCAAATACGACGACAAGAGCTCCGCCGCGTTCTCTCCGGAGGTGCGGCTTTGACCGACGATGCGAGCGTGCAGGAAGGCACCCTGAATGGGGTTATCGGCCAGCCATCGCTCCAGGATTTCGGGGGTCTGAAGCAGCCGCTCCAGGTCAGCGAAGCCCTGCTCGAGCGCACCGGCCGGGCCGATGCGGGCCGAGACGAAGATCGGGAGGCGGTCATCGAGACCGAACGCGCCGGGTGTCTTGGGGTCCAGGGTGAGGGCGGCGAGCCCCTTTCGAAGCACCATGGCGGAGCTCACCTGGCGCTCGCCGAGCATCACCGCCCCTTCGCGCAGCCCGTCCATGGACACAACGGCTCTCAGAGGCGCGTCCGGCGGCAGGTACCCGAAGAGGTCGCGGGCCGTGCCCGGTCCATCCCCCCGAGTTGACGCCCCTGGCCCATCAAAAGAGGGCCGAGCCCCGCCCCCGCAGGCCGCGAGCGCGAGCATTGCAACGACGGGCCTGACAAGTCGGTTCACGGGGCGCATCCTGCATGAGGGCCGAAGGTGAGTAAACCGAGGCCCAACCGCTTGACCCCCGACCCCGAAGTGGAGACGAACGTGGCCCGTGTACACGCGACCCGCGAGCTGATTCGAGAGATCCTCAAGGACGACTACCTCGCACCCAAAGTCGTCTCCTACTCCATTTACGAAGACGTGGCCGAAGGCACGCCCTGCCGCATCGAGCTCAGGCTCGAGCACGAGGACCGGCCCGACGCCCATGTCATCACCGGGGCGGGCGTGGGCTTCATCGACGCCTTATGCCGGGGCCTCATGGAGCACTTCGCCCAAGAGTTCGAGTCGCTCAAGACCATCCAGTTCACCGGCTTCAGCGTGCGGGCGAAGATGGACACGATCCGCGACGCGACCGGCTCGGACGCCGTGGCCATCGTCGCGCTGACAGTCCGCAACAGCGAGGGCGTCTTGTTCGAGTTCGAGAAGCAGGGGCGGTCACTCGTCGCGGCGGCGGTCGGCGTGGTGACCGAGGCCATCGAGCACTTCGTCAACTCCGAGCGGGCCTTCATCATGGTCTATCGCGCCCTCTGCGACGCTCGCGACCGGGGCCGAGCGGACCTGCTCCAGACCTATACCAGCCAGCTCAGCGAGCTCGTCCGCACGACGAGCTATACCCAAGTCATCGAGCGGATTAAGAAAGAGGCGCTCTGACCTGAGGTTCAGAGCCGTACCCGACCCTCGCCGATCGCGGCCCTTCGCCCGGCGTCGAGGGGCAAGTAGACCTTGGCGGCGTCGTCCCGAACGCAGACCGGCGCGAGCGCGTCCTCTTCGAAGCCCCGCCGCTGAAGCTCGAACTTCTTGAACTTCATCGTGCCGGTCGTGTCGAGGTCCGCGCAGACCCGCACGAAGACCGGCCGCGCGCTTGGGGGCAAGGCCAGCGTCGCCTGAAAGAAGGCCGCGCCGTCGAAGCCGGAGGTCAAACACAAGACGGCCGCCATGCCCGCGCGCCCCTCGTAGCCCGGAACCGAGACGCCATAGACGACGCAAAACTCGACGCCGCCGGTCCCCACGAGCGCCTCGGCGACCTCCTGCGTGCTGATGTTCTCGCCTTTCCAACGAAACGTGTCCCCGATGCGGTCCACGAAGAAGTAGTCGCCGTCGGCGTCACGGCTGAGCAAGTCGCCCGTCCGAAAGTAGGCGTCTCCTCGCCGAAAGACGTCGTGCAGCACCTTCGACGCCTGCGCCTCCGGATCGGCATACCCGTCGAACTTCTCGTTGGGCAGGCGACCAATCCGACCGACGAGTTCGCCGACCTCATCGGGCGCGCAAGGCACGGCGAACCCATCGGGGCCCCGCACGACCTCGCCGCTCTCCACGTCATGTCGGACGAGCGCCGCGCCATTGAGCGGGCCGACGAGGACGGGCAGCGGGCGCCCGCAGCTACCGACCTTGCCGTCTCGATTGATGAGGACGAGGTTGCCCTCGGTGGCCCCGTAGAACTCGAGGATGCGACCGAGCCCGAAGCGCTCTTGAAACGGCGTCCAGACGTCGCGCCTGAGGCCGTTGCCCATAAACGTGTGGATGCCGTGCTCACGCTCGCACTCGTGCGGCGGGGAGGCGAGCAGGTAGCGGCAGACCTCGCCCACGTAGAGGCCGACGGTGGCCCCGAGCGCTTTTGCGTCGCTGAAGTATCGGGACGCGCTGAACCCCTGCGTGATGGCGAAGCAGGCCCCGGTCGACAGCGCCGTAGACAAGCCGACGAGTTGGGCCGAGGCGTGGCTGATCGGCAGGGGCGTGAAGATGACGTCGTCGGGCGAGAGCCAAGCGGCCATGGAGTGAAAGCCCGCGCCCGAGAGCAGGAACCTTCGCTGTCGAATCCGCGCCGCCTTCGACAGCCCCGTCGTGCCGCTCGTGAAGAGGTAGGTGAAGAGGTCGGCATCCCTCACGAGGCCGCCGACGAAAGGTCGGTCCGGCAGGGCGGCGAGCGCGCTCTTCAGGTCGGGCAAACCGTGGACCGCGGGTGCGTCCTCGTGCCCGCACAGAAGACTCGTGCCCAGAGAGCCGCCAAAGTCGAGGTCCAGGGCCGTCTGCACCCGAGCCCCATCCACGACGAGTCCGCGCGCTTGGCAGGCCCGGAGGACGTGCTCGAGGGGTCGACCTCTGAGCTCGGGATTGACCATCGCCGAGACCGCCCCCATCCGGCAGAGGCCGAGCTGATGCACGATCGTCTCGAGGTGATTGCCCGTGAGCAGGGCCACCGTCTCACCCGCTTTCAGGCCGCGTTCGCTCCAGAAGTTGGCGACCCTGTCGACGGCGGTGCACAGCTCCTCCCAGGTGATCGTTCGGTTCAGATCGCGGAGCGCGGGCGCATTCGGCCGGCGCCGCGCATGGACCCTGACCGACGCCCCGACGCCTCCAAACCACGAGAAGGGTGCCTTGGGCAGGAGGGCCAAGACGGCCCGGGTGGTCGAAAAGAGAGCGGTTCGATTGATGGCCATGGGGGGTGAGCGTACACGTTGCGCGGATGAGCGGTCGCGTACGAGAGTGCGCGCCATGCGAAGCCACATCGGTGCCCTCACTCTCGTCTCCCTCGCCGCGACCCTCTCCGGCCAGCCCGCGTCGGCCTACGACGTCAACGTCGGTGTCGACCTCTGGCATGAGGCGACCTCGTCCTTCGACGTTGGGCCCGAAAATGAAGCGATCTACGACCCAGGCGCCCTGGGATCGGCGCGCCTCCGGGCGGGCTTCGAGACCCGGCTCGGCGGACCCAAGCTGCGCCTGATCGGCGAGGCCGACTTCTTCGCCCACCGCCTTTACGGCGAGCCCACGGAGCTGGGCACCTTCGCCGTTGATCCGCGCTTGCGGCGGGCCGAGAGCTTCCACCCGTTCCCGATCCTTCCGCGCAAGCTCTACGTCGAGTGGACCCCGTTTTTTGGCGTCATTCGGGCCGGGCAGCAGGCGAGCCACTGGGGGCTCGGCCTCGTGGCCAACGGCGGTGAGCGGAGCGACCGACTCTTCGGCGAGAGCTATCGCGGCAGCTTGTCGGAGCGGCTCTTATTCGCGACCTCGCCCTTTCAGGCCTTGGGCGCGCTACCGGACAGCGTCCTGGGACGCTTCACGCTGCTCGCCGCCGCCGATCTCGTGCTCGCCGACGAGACCGCGCTGCTCCTCGACACGGGCCTGCGCAAAGAGGACGTCGCCCGCCAGATCGTCTTCTCCACCCTCCTCCGACCCCGGACTTTCAAGGCGCCTGCCACGGCCCCACGCAGCGCGCTCAACGGCGGGGTCTATGCCGTGCGCCGCTCGGCCGATGCCGCCCTGGGTGATGAGCTCGACGTCTGGGTCGTCGACGGTCACGTTCGTTTCCTGACCGAGTGGGAGCGTTTCAACTCCATCCGTTGGGAGCTCGAGGTCGCCATCGTCGACGGCGAGACCGACCGCTTCGTGACCGAGCAGGGGCGCGACGGCGTCAAGGTCCGCAGCATGGGCTTCGCCGCCGAGATTGACTGGCGTTTCGCCGCCGACGGCCTGCCGATCACCTTGGGCCTGAGAGCGGGCGCCGCCACGGGGGATGGAGACCCGGACGACGACGAGGTCGGGCGGTTTAGCTTCAATGGCGACTACGATGTGGGTCAGATCCTCTTCGACCAGGTCGTGCCCGCGCTCCAGCGTCGCTCGACCGAGCGCGTCGACAACCCCCTCCGGAGCAAGTCGCCGCCTCAGGGGTACGAGCACTTCGCCGGACGCGGGGGGGTCTCGGGTGCCTCCTACGCGGCCCTGCGCACGGTCGTCGAGCCCACCGACGCCCTTGACGTGGGTGTTGAGGTGATGACCGCCAGCACGACCGTCCCGTTCACCGATCCGTACTCAACCTTCGCCCAGGGCGGCAGCCCACGAAACGCCTTCGGGGGCCGCGGCGAGGGGCGACTCGGCATGGAGGTGGCCGCCGCCGCGCGATACGCCTTGACGATGCGGGATCCGGAGCTCGTTCCGGCCCTGCGCCTGACCTACTCGGCCTTCTTCCCCGGCGCGGCCCTGGAGGGACCGGACGGCGGCCTCGGAACCGTACACTCCGGGCAGGTCAAGCTGTCCATCGACTCACACCTGCTCGGAGGTGGATGATGCGCGCACAGCGACTCCCGGTCCTGACCCTCCTCATGGCCCTCGGCTGCGAGCCCTTCGGCGCCTTGCCCGCGGGCCTCTCGGCGACGCTTGAAGGCACAGGCCCGCGCGTGCTCTTCAACCTCGAGGCGCGGCCCCTGCCGGAGATCCCGTTTCCCAACGATCTCGCCACCTTGCCGGATCCGACGAGCCCGACGGGCCGACGCCTCAACCTCTCGCTCATCGGGCCTACCCTGCTCGAGAGCAGCGTGCGGGCGAAGGCCGACCGCCTCGACGGCTTCGGCACGTTCTCACCCATCTCGGTCCGCTTCGACGCGCCGATTGATCCCAACGCGTTGCGGGCGCTCCACCTCGATCGGGACCCGAAGAACGACGCGGTCCTGGTGGTGGACGTCGATCCGAAGAGCCCCGAGTTCGGTCGCGTCGCCCCGCTCGATCTCGGCTACTACGCAGAGCTCCCGGCGGCGATGAAGGTCTCGCCGAGCCAACGCAGCCCGCGAACCGGGCGGTTCCCCTCGATCCTCGACCGCCCCGACCAGTACTTCGATCATGACCCTCGCGGCGGGACCTCGACGCTGCTCTTCGACACCCTCGAGGAGACCGACGATGACGGCGACGGTGAGCTCGACTTCGCCGAGGACACGGACGGCGATGGGCACCGCGACGTCGCTAATACCGACGACGGGCGCGCCTACGAGCCGCATAGCCTCGATGAGGTGGACCACCTCCTGCCGTTCTACGAGCGCGAGACGAACACGCTCCTTATCCGCACGGTCATGCCGCTGCGCGAGGGGACGACGTATGCGGTCGTCCTCACGCGGAGGGTCGTCGACGAAGCCGGCGAGCCCGTGAGATCGCCGTTCGACTTCGTCAATCACACGCGGCAGACAGAGACCCTGCGCCCCATCGAGACGACGCTTTCGAAGTATGAGCTGACCCTCGACGACGTGGCGTTCGCCTGGTCGTTCACAACACAGAGCTCAACCCATGAGCTGCTCGCCATTCGGGACGGCATCAATGGTCAAGGCCCTTTATCTTTTCTGGAGGAGAAGTTTCCGCCGAAGTTCGAGCTCTTGCCCTGGTACGACGACGCGAGCCTCGACGCGTGTCGGCGCGCGGGCAACGGCCCGAAGTGTGAGCCGCGTTTCGGTCAGCCGGGCGTGCTCGACGCCGAGCGCCTTCAGGCGATCCTCACCGTGGCCGTGCCCCTCGTCGCGGGTGACAGCCCCGACTCCAAGGCGCTCATCGACAGCTACAACTTCGTCAGTCACGTCTTCACGATGGTGCTCGACACGCCCAACTTCCTCATCGACCGGGACGGCGTGGCGATCGACGGCTACCCGCAGGACGATGACGAGAGCTTCGAGACGGATCTGGCGGCGGGCACGGCGGTCGTGGGGTTGGGCAAGGCCACCCTCTGGTGCACGGTGCCGCGGACCGAAATGCGGCGCGCCGACGGCACGACCGTGACGCATAAGCAGCCCTTCCCGGTGGTCTTTTACGGCCACGGCTACGGCGGCGCGCGGCTGGAGATGATGGGCTTCGCTGGACACCACGCCCGCTTCGGCTTGGCCACCTGCGGGCTCGACGCCTATGGGCACGGTACGGTCATCCCCCCGGAGTTCGCGCCGCTCATCCAGACCATCCTGCCCCCCCTGCTCCAGAGCAGCGGCCTGGACGGGACGCTGGCGTTGACCGCGGTCACCAAAGGCCGCGCGCGGGACCTCAACAACGACGGTATCGCCGACTCCGGGGGCGACTTCTGGACCGCGGACACGTTTCATACGCGGGACATGATTCGGCAGAGCGCGGTTGACCAACTCCAGATGGTCCGCCTCCTTCGGACCTTCGACGGCAAGGGCGGTGCCGCGGGCGGTGACTTCGACGGCGACGGCGTGGCCGACCTCGGCGGGCCAAAGGCGGACCTCTTCTCCTGGGGCCAGTCCTTGGGCGGCATCCTCAGCGTACTCGCACCCGTGGTCGAGCGGCAGTTCGTGGCCGCCGCGCCCACGGCCGGAGGCGCCGGCCTCGTCGACATCGGCATCCGCTCGAGCAATGCCGGTGTGCCCCAAGCGGTGGTCCTCCGCATGAAAGGCCCGATGATCCTGGGGGATCCGATCTTCGAGGGTGAAGCTCAAACCTTCACCGGTCGCTGGTCGATCAACTGGCTGGTCCCGAACACCTCACCCGCGGGCAGCGTGCCGAGCACCGAGCGCGTCTTCGTCGCCGAGGTCGCGCTGGAAGAAGGCGACGTCTTCGTGGTCCGCAACCTCTCGCGTGAGGCGCGCACCGAGCTTGGACCCGCAGAGTTTCGAGCGGCGTACATCCGGGCCGGGCAGGGCTTCCGCACGCAATATGCCGCCGATGCTTGGAGCGCCAGCGAGAAGCGGGCCGCGCTGGGGTTCGACCCCCGGAGCCCGGGCTTCACGCCGTACGTCATGAACGAGGCCGAGGTCATCGCCTCCGGGGACCGCTTCGTCTTCGAGGTCTATCGCCCCGGAGCCGGCGCGGCCGTCGGTGTCAGCCTCGGTGAACCGGTAAAGGTGATTGACCAATTTCAGGCCGACACTCCATTCCAGGGGACGGTCTACCCCATGGGCGCGCCGCTCGTGGCCCCTTCGCTCGGGCTCGGCCACCGCCGCCAGACGCCGGATCTGAGGCGGTTCTTCGGCATCGCGCAGGCCATCCTCGACGCCGGCGATCCGGCCCAATACGCCCGCCACTACTTCCTCGATCCGCTCGACCTCCGATACCAGGGCGTCGGCGCGCGCAACGAGACGCGGGGCCTCGTCGTCTC
>SHZC01000129.1 GCA_009692505.1 Myxococcales bacterium | reverse complement strand
TCGCGCAGATCGTGCTGAAGGCCTCGGTGGCCTCGTCTGCGGCCGTCTTGCTCGCCGGTGCGGGCGGCGCGGTCACTGGAGCCAGGGCGGCGGGCGCGGCCGTCGTGGGCTGGGCGGGGCCGGTCTTGGGGACGTCCTTCGAGCAGGCGACAGAGCCGAGCGTCAAGGTGGCAGCGACGAGGGTGAGCAGGCGCATAGAGATTCTTTCAGGAGAGGGGGGGGTAAACGGCAAGGAAACGGAGCAGCATTGTGGGCCAGAGTGGCCACCGGTCAATGAAAAAACGGCGGGCTTTTTCACCCGTCTGTCAGGGCAGGAACTGCCACATGGTGAAGAGGGCGGCGGCGCTGAGCAGGCCCAGGAAGACCGCCGGCCAAACGGAGACGCGCCCGAGGCGGTGGTCTCTGCGGGCGGTCTCGCGCTCCTTCGGCTCGGAGTCGAGGTACGCGGCCTCCCAGCGCACGGCGCCGCACCAGTCATCCGGGTGTTTCTCGTTGGGATCGCGGGGCGTCCGCCGCTTCTTCTCGGCTCTCCGGATGCGCTTGAGCTCTCGCTCGAGGTGATCGTCGACATACGCGCTCGGCGAAGGCAGCGCCTTGAGCGCGGCGAGGTGCCGATAAGCCTCGACGAAGGTCTCGTGCCGCAGCTCGCGCGCCAGGTCGTCCTCGCCGGGGAAGGCCAGGGCGGCCCGACGGCTGACGTCGTCCCCGAAGGCCGAGAGCAGGCAGTCGAGAGCCTTGCGGTCCTCTCCATCGGCGAGCAGCGCGTCGATGTGTCTATGTTCTTCAGCGGTCAACGGGGCGGCATGGTGCCGATGCTTCGCGGCCACGCCAAGGAATTCGTGTTAGTCAGGCCCCTGAATGAAAGACGAGACGACGATTCAAGGCCTGTCGATCAGCGACGGCCTCTTCGGAGATACGCGCGGCGACCGCTGCCTGCTCTCGGTCTGCAAGGCCGCGTGCTGCCGGAACGGGATCTGGGTGGACGCCGAACACGCGGCCACCATCCGGTCGCGGGCCGCGGAGATCAGACCGCATCTGCCGACCGACCGCGGTGGGGCCGACTCGTGGTTCGAGAGCGACGAGTTCATGGACCACGCCGACTTCCCCTCCGGCCGAGGCATCCCCACGGTGGTCGTGGACGATCCCGAGGAGCCCGGACGGGACGCCTGCGTCTTCCTGCGACCGGACTACCTCTGCGCGCTCCAATGCGCCGGTCCCGGCCTCAAGCCCTTCGACTGCCACACCTACCCGGTCCTTCGCTCCGAAGGTGAGGTCACCCTCGACCACTTCAGCCCCGCCGAGCTCGACGGGGCGGACTGCCAGCGGGAGACGGCGACCCCGCGGCCGGTCATCGAGGTCTTCGAGGGCGAGCTGCGGCTCTGCCTGGGGAACGACGGCTACGCCGAGCTTGTTCGAATCGCCCGTGATCGTACAGCGACCTGACGATCGCTCTCAGTCTTTCGGGTCGCCTGAGTCGTCGCCTGAGTCGCTCGGGTCTTTGGCCCCGGTCGCGCTCGGCAGGTGGGCCTCGGCCGCGCCGTGAACGAAGATGAGCCGACCTCCGGCGTGACCGGCCGTCATGCCCAGGAAGAGCACGCCCAGGCTGCCGAGCGTGATGCCGGCGTGACCGAGTGAGACGTAGCGAGAGCGCGAGAAGAACGCCACGAGCGCGGAGACCACGAAGAGGGCGGAGATCGACTGGAGGAAAGCCTCCGCGGCCTCTTCATGTGCCATGACCGGCCCATCATCGACGATGCCGCCTACGAGGTCCTCTTCCTGCTGCCCGGTCTGGTGCGAGACGAGCGCGCCGACGACCATCGCGGCCTGCAGGAGCAACACGATGAGCCAGCTCCGAGCCGGCAGCCACTTGCGCCAGACGGCGATGGTCACGGCGAGGGCCACGAAAGGCAGGACCATCGAGAGGCCCAGAGGCACGTGAACTATGGCGGGGTGTAGGGGCAGGCCATCCATGGCGGCGCAAGCTATCACGGGTGACGGAAACGCCGAAATCGCGCAGAGTGCCGACCATGCCGGGTCCCGTACCGCAGCCGAAAATGTTCTCCCGCGCCACGCCGCAGTCGGTCGTGCGTCTGGGCCTCCGCCGGGAGCTTCTGGGCAATACCTACCATTGGGTCCTCGTCGTGCCGTGGAGCCTGTTCGTAGCCCTGCTCGCGGTGGTCTATCTCGTGGCCAACGCGGTCTTCGCCGGGCTCTTTCTGCTCGGCGGAGACGGTGTGCTCCAAAACGCCCGCCCGGGTCACTTCGGCGACGCCTTCGGCTTCAGCGTTCAGACCATGGCGACGATCGGCTACGGCTCGATCTCGCCGGGCAACCTCTACGGCAACGTGCTCGTCTTCATCGAGTCGTTCGTCTCCATCCTCGGCACGGCGATGGCTACGGGGCTCGTCTTCGCCAAGTTCGCCCGGCCGTCGGTCAAGGTGATGTTCAGCGAGGTCGTCACGATCGTGAGACGCGACGGCGTCCCACACCTCATGCTACGGGCCGCCAATCGACGCAACTCGCGGATCGTGGAGGCGAACTTCAAGCTGCACATCCAGCGCGATGAGGTCACCGCCGAGGGCCAGCGCATGCGGCGGTTCGTGGAGCTGCCGACCCTCAACCCGACCTGCCCGATCTTGTACTTGAGCTGGTTGCTCATGCACCGGATTGATGAGCACAGCCCACTCTTCGGGGCGACGTCGGAGTCCTTGAACGCGGTGCGCGCTGAGGTGCTGGTGACGGTCATCGGCCTCGACGAGGTCTACGGGCAGACCGTGCACGCGCGGCACAGCTATGCGGTCAAAGACCTCCGCTTCGGCGAGCGCTTCGCAGACATGGTCGGGCGTGATCCCCAGACCGGCCAGTTGATCGTCGACTATGCGCGCTTCGACGAGACGGGGCCTGAGACGGGCGATGGAACTTAGGGGGCCTTAGAGCGGCGCCTCGTCGCCTTGCTTGACGCAGAAACCTACGGCCCAGCCGGCGTTGGTGAAGCAGGTCTCGTCGGCCTCGCAAGACGCGGGCATGGCCGCCGGATCGCAAGGCGGCAGGCAGACCTCCATGTTCGTCCCGCCTTCACCGCAGACCGCCCCGTCGGCGCAGTCGATCGCCGACTCGCAGGGCTCGAAGCGGCCTCGGGGCCCGTCCTCGCGGCAGACGCCCCGGCGATCGGTGACGGCTTGCAGGCCGCAGGACTCACCCTCGCCGCAGTCATCGAGGAGGACGTCGCAGTTGGTCACGATGCAGAGGCCGACATAGGTGGGGTCATCGTCGGGGGTCATCGGGTTGTCCGGCGAGGTGAGATCCAGACAGAAAGAGTCCTCGCCGCACTCCGATTCGCGGGGGTCGCAGAGCGGCGCGCACGCCCCGAAGGTGTCGACGAGCGCGGGGTCCAGGGCATCATCGAAGTCGCCCCAGCAGTAGGTGCCGGGCGTGCACTGCAAGGCGCGTGAGGCCGCGTCTCGTCCGCCTGCCTGGAGGTTGCACTCGGCTTGTGCGGGCGCATCACCCGCTTCGAGACAGATGCCGTCGCCTCTCATCCCATTGCTAGAGGGGAAACACGTGCCGGCGAAGCCCGCCGCTCCGCCGATCCGGCACGCGCCATAGACCTCCCCGTTCATGGCCCCGCCGCCACATTCGTCGAAGTAGCAGATGTCACCGAACTCAGGAAAACACCGCTCGTTGAACGGGCAGTCGACGTGGGCCTCGCAGGTTGTCACGCAGCTCCCCATGCCCAGCGGATTGCCGTCGGCCCGAAAGCAATTCTGTGTGTCGCGGCACTCGCCGTCCTGACGACACGGCGCGAACTCCGAGGCGCCGCAGCGACCCGTCACGCAGATCTCCACGTCGCGCACGCAGTGGTAGTTCGTGGCGCAGGTGCCGTCGATCCGCACGCAGCGCTCGCCTTGGCAGACCTCGCCGTCGGCGCAGGCATAGGCGCACGCGGAGCCATCCTCGACCGGCGGTGGGTGGTTCGGCCCGGGCGGATCAACCGAGACCCGGCAGGCCGCGTTGAACGTGGCGTCCTCGAGCTGTCGACCGAAGTCGACGACCTCAGCGCAGCTCGCGGCTCCGTCAATCACGATCCCGACCGATGCGTTGACCAGGCAGCGATCGAGGCAGGCCGCGGTCAGCCCCGCCTCGTGTTCGAGCTCGAACCCCTCACAGACCTCGACCGCGCAGCTCGAGAACCGGGCACAGCTCGAAACGCAAGGGTTCGGGGCGGCGTCGGGCCCTGAGGGGGCATCACCGGGCGCAAGATCGCCGCTCCCGCCGTCACCCAAAAGCGGCAGTTCAGCGGCCGCCGGGGCGACGTCGGACGGGGACGCGACATCGGTGCCAGCGTCCATGGACGGACCCGCGCCGCCGACGTCCGTGCCCGGTTCGCCCGAGTCGTCGTACTCGGGGTTCCGGGTACAGCCCCAGCCCCAGCCAGAGACCGACACGAAGACCCACGTCAAAAGAAGTGCACGACGGTTCAAGCTCGCTCCTCGCTTTCTGACCTATTTCAGACTTGGGGGGGGGGACGCGCCCCGCACATTGAAGTGTCGCCCAATCGCGCCTACATTGCGCCCCCATGAGCGGTATCGTTTCAAGCGCACAGATGGTCTGTCGGCGGTGCTTGCATCGCGTCGGGGCTGCACGCCTCGGCTCGCGCTGCCCCAACGACAACGAGGTGCTCGTCCTCTCTCGCGATCTGGATTCGCGGCCCGACGATGCCCTGCTCGGCCGCGTCGTGGGGGGCAAGTTTCCGATCGTCGGCCTGCTCGGCGAAGGCGGCTTCGGGGCCGTCTATCGCGCTGTCCAGGAGCCCGTCGGTCGGCAGGTGGCCCTGAAGGTCATTCGGGGAGACGCCGTCGACCCTGACATCCGGGGGCGGTTTTTCCGCGAGGCCAAGGTCGTCGCCAGCCTCAGCCACCCCGCCATCGTCACGCTGCATGACTACGGCGAGCAGGCGGATGGCCTGCTCTACATCGCCTTCGAGCTCGTCGTCGGCAAGCCCCTCTCGGACCTCATCCAGAGCAGCGCGCCCATGCAGCCCACGCGGGTGGTCTCGCTGCTTACGCAGGTCCTCTCGGCGCTGACCGAGGCCCATGGTCTCGGGCTCCTGCACCGCGATCTCAAGCCGGACAACCTCATGGTGGTCACCGCGAGCACCGGCGAGGAGACCGTTCGAATCCTCGACTTCGGCTTGTCCAAACGCTTCAAGGCCGACGACGAGCCGGACTCCTTGGCCACGCGCCAGGGTATCGTCATGGGCACGCCGCGATACATGTCGCCGGAGCAGTCGCGGGGCGGAGAGGTGGACGGCCGCAGCGATCTGTATACGGTCGGCGTGATCGCCTACGAGATGCTCACCGGGCGGCCGCCGTTCACACAAGAGAGCCCGCTCGATCTCATCATGGCGCACATCGGTGAGCCGGTTCCCCCGATCCGTGAATCGCTCGGCCTCCCGACGGCGCTCGTGGCCTCGGTCATTGGTGCCCTGTCCAAGTCGCCGAACCGGCGCGCGCAGACTGCCGCAGAGTTCGCCCGCGAATTGAAGCAGGCCGTCGGAGTGCCCACCGGCCAAAACCAGGCCATCGAGCTCATGGCGACGGCCGAGCACGGTCCGGCGCTGATCGCGCAGGCGAAGGCTGAGATGGCCTTCGGCGGCGGCGCGAACTTGCGATCGCGAGGGCCAAGCGCCCTTGAGCCGAATCAGGAGGGTGCGGTGTCATCGAGTTCCCCAAGCGCGAAACGGCGGTCCGCAGCACCAGTCGTCGTCGGTCTTCTCCTCGCCGTGGGGGCGGCCTCTGCGGGGATCTACCTCATGATCCGTCCTGTGCCGCACACAGCCCCTTCGGCGCACACGACCGCGCCGTCGGTGGAGGCACTCGGCTCGACCGCGCCGTCGGTGGAGGCACCCGGCACGATCCCCAAGCAGCCTTGGGAGCGCGCCGTCGAGTTCGCCGATGCCGGGCGTGTGCCCGAGGCCGCGATGCAGATGGAGTATCTCCTCCGATCGTCCAAGGAGCCCCACGTCGTCCTGGCCAAGGCGAGGGCGGATGTCCGGTTCAAGTCTGTGCTCGCGATGCCCCGCGTGCGCGACGCGATCCTCTTCATGGATCCGGTCGCTCCAGGCGATTCGAGCGCGCCACCTCGGCCCTGAATTTCTGGCCCAGAGGCGGAGTCATACGAGCATGAGTCGCAATACGAAGCTTTTTTACCTCCTGACCTCCATGAGCCTGCTCGCCTCCTGTGGCGGTGGCCCTACGCGAGGTGAGAAGCCGAGGTACTACGAGGCCGCGGTGGTCAAACAGAAGGACCTCGGTCCGGGGCACTTCAAGGCCCTGCCCACGGTGCTCGATGAGCGGATCGGGAGCCGACCGCTCAAGTCCGAGGATCCTTCGGGCGCGTTGACCGCCGTCACCGTGGCACAGCTCTCCGGTGCTTCCAGGCAGGCGCTCTACCTCGCCTTTGAGGCCGTTGATCCCGATTTCCTTGAGGTCGATCTGCGGATCCGCCTCGCGGACGATACGCGCGTGCCCGTGACCGTGCGTCGAGGCGAAAAGAGCGGGCTCATCGTTCGCGAGGGCAAGGCCGGCGCCGCTTTTGTTCACGGCACGACGGCGGCGGTCGTGGAGCGCCACGGCATCGGGCGACTGATCGACGATGGGTCTCCGTGGAACCCGCGCGCGCTCGAGGTTCTGGACCTCGCCTTGTCATCCTTGTCCGCCCCCGAGCGAGCCGTGCTCCGCGGGATCCCGTTCACGCGCAAGACCCGAGGCGACGACGCCCAGCACGGGGCCCTTTACGTCCAGAGCGACTGCGCGGCGTCCATCTTCGTCTTCGACGTGGCGTTCCGGGCCGATCAGGACCAGTTCGTTGGCACACCCGAAGCGCCCTGGCCGACCTCGACGCGCACTTTTCTCCACGAGGTCGGGCACGCGATTCATGAGCGGCCGGGCCGTGATGGGATCTGTAAACTCATGGGCGACCAGCGAAAACACAACGCTCGAACCACCCAGCTGCGGGCGCGGATCGAGGCCTTCAATCGGGGGAGCCGCAAGGGCGCGGACCAGGGAGCGGAGAAGGCGGCGATCGAGGTCGAGCGTGATGCGGTCGAAAAGAGCCTCAAGGCCTTTGAACAAAACCACAAGGAAGTGGAGCGCCTCCAGAAGAAGGGCCCGATCCTCTCAAGCTACGCCAACGCCCTCGGTCAATCCTCGCCACCCACCCGGTACGCAGAGACCTCGATCAAGGAGTCCTTCGCCGAGAGCTTCTCTTTGTACCGAGCTGATCCTGAGGCGCTCCGTCGCCTATTGCCGGCGGTCTTCGCCTACTTCGAGCGCGGCGAGCACACGACCGGCCTCTGAGCCGCGGCCTCAGCGCTTGAGGAGGTCCGCGAAGGGGTTGTGACGAAAGCCGCCCTTGTCCGGCGCGCTCTTCGACGGTGAGGGACCGCTGCGATCGTTTCGCGGCGGGCCGCTGCGATCGTTGCCGGGCGGGCCGCTGCGATCATTTCGGGGCGGGCCGCTGCGATCATTGCCGGGTGGGCCGCTGCGTTGACCGCCTTGTGGCCGACCTCCGCGGTCGTTTCGGGGCGGGCCGCTGCGGTCCGGGCCTTGCTGCGGACCCCGGTCAGCGGTGTTTCCGAGGGCGTCCGCGACCGACTTTGAGGTCTCGGCGAGCCGCGCCGTCAGCGAGATGCGCTTGCGTGCGAGATCAACGCTGACGACCTTGACCTTCAGCTTGTCGCCCGCCTTCACCGCCTCATTGGGGTCCTTTACGAAGCGGTCCGAGAGCTGCGAGATATGCACGAGACCGTCTTGATGCACGCCGATGTCCACGAACGCGCCGAAGTTGGTCACGTTCGTCACGACGCCTTCGAGGATCATGTCGGGCTTCAGATCCGCGACGGTCAAGACGTCGTCGCGGAACTTCGGGGGCTCAAAGGTTGCGCGGGGATCACGGCCGGGCTTCTTCAGCTCGGCGGCGATGTCCTTCAAGGTCGCGAGGCCGACCTCGGCGGTCACGTAGTCTCCGAAGGGCACGCGCGCGATGAGCTCCGCGTTGCCGACGAGCTGCTTCAACTCGACGCCCAGGTCCAGGGCCATCTTCTCGACGACCGCGTATCGCTCGGGGTGCACCGACGAGCGGTCGAGCGGGTGGCTGCCCTCCTGAACGCGAATGAAGCCGGCGCACTGCTCGAAGGTCTTGGGGCCCAGGCCGGACACACGGCGAAGGTCGCTGCGTGACGAGAACGGTCCCTCCTGCGAGCGGTGCTCGACGATGCGCTTGGCCAAGGACGGTCCAATGCCCGCGACGTGCGCGAGCAGGGTGGGGCTCGCTGTGTTCAGCTCGACGCCGACGAGGTTGACGCAGCTGACGACCACATCGTCAAGCTTCTTGACCAAGAGCGGCTGGTTGACGTCGTGTTGGTATTGTCCGACCCCGATCGCTTTCGGATCGAGCTTGACCAGCTCGGCGAGCGGGTCCTGGAGCCGGCGCGCGATGGAGATAGCACCCCTGATCGTCAGGTCCAGCTCGGGGAACTCCTCGCGCGCCACGTCCGACGCGCTGTAGACGCTCGCGCCCGACTCGCTGACGAGGACGACGACGGCCTTCGAGGCGACGGGATCTTTCTTCAGCGCCCGCCGGACGAAGGCCTCGGTCTCACGACCGGCGGTGCCGTTGCCGACGGCGATCGCGTAGGGCGCGTACTTGGAGACAAACGCCAGGAGCTCAGCGGCAGCCCGCGCCCCATCGCCCCTGCCCGGGTAGATCGTGATGGTGTCGAGGTAACGACCCGTGAGATCCACGGCGGCGCACTTGCACCCGGTGCGGATCCCCGGATCGATCCCGACGACGCTGCGGGTGCCCATGGGGGCGGCGAGCAGCAGGTTTCGGAGGTTGGCGGCGAAGACCGCCACGGCGTCGATGTCGCTCCGCAGCTTGAGGTCGACGCGCATATCCGTCTCCACGCTCGGCGCGACCAGCCGCTTGAAGGCGTGTCCGCAGGCCAGCGAGAGCTGCTCGGCGAAGGGGCTGCCGGCATTGCGGCCGAGCTTGGCCTCGATCCGCGCGATGACCGGCTCGGGCTCAACGACCACCTCAACCTTCAGAAAGCCCTCGCGCTCGCCACGGCGAATGGCCAGGAAGCGGTGCGAAGGGATGGTCGAGACCGCCTCTCGATAGTCGTAGTACTGCTCGAACTTCGTGGGGACTTGCGTCGTCTCGGCCACCCGCTCGGAGACGATGAGGCCTGAGGTCGCGAAGACCTCGCGCACATACGCCCGGACGTCGGCGTCCTCGGAGATGCCTTCGGCCACGATGTCCCGCGCCCCGGAGAGCGCGGCGTCGACGTCGATCACGTCGCGTTCGTGGTCGACGAACGCCGCCGCTTCGGCCCGCGGATCTCCGACGAGACTCTGCTCGAGGATGCGCGCGGAGAGCGGCTCCAGACCCCGTTCGCGGGCGATCATCGCGCGGGTCCGACGCTTGGGCTTGAACGGCAGGTAGAGGTCCTCCAGCGCGGCCTTGGTAGTCACGGCGAGGATGCGTGCCCGAAGCTCGTCGGTGAGCTTGCCCTGCTCGCTGATGGAGGTCAGCACGGCCTCACGTCGCTCTTCGAGCTCCTTGAGGTACGCCGCGCGCTCCTCAATCGTTCGAATCTGCACCTCGTCGAGCTCGCCGGTGGCCTCCTTGCGGTAGCGGGCGATGAACGGGACCGTGCTGCCCTCGGCGAGCAGGGCGACGACAGCGGCGACGCCACGCTCAGGCAAGTTGAGCTCGCGGGCGATCGCCGAGGTGAGATTGAAGATTTGCGTGCTCATGCTTTTCGACTCCAAGGCAAGACGATGACGCGGGGCGTATATCGAATCGTCGGCGAAGTGTGAAGGGCGCGGCGGTTTGGAGCCGGTGCTGGCCGACGGTCTCGCGTCTTCGTAGAGTCGTCTTCATGGAGACCTCAAGCCCGCCAGGAATCGTCGCCGCGTGGTCGTTCGTCCTGCTTGTCTCGTGCTCGCCCAACGGGCCCAACAGGAGTGGGCACGCTGCCGACGTACCTGCCGCAGCGCACGACTCGCAGCGCGATGAGCCTGACCTCCCCTTCGATGCCGAGGCCTTGCCGCTCGACGGGGGCCCAGATTTGACCGCCCGGGCGGACGCGAGACCGGACGCCACGCCGCTCACGGATGTGCGAGTCCCCGATGGCCCCCCGACGGAGCCCGACCTCGACGTCCCCGAATCGCCGACCCCCATCGAGGAGATCGCCGCCTTTGTCGAGCCCTACGTCGAGCTCGGCTGGGCGCAGTCCATCGTCGTGGCACTGCTCGACGGCGACGTCGTCACGTACGTGGCCTTCGGTGCTCCAGACGGCCAACGCCCTCTCGTAAGGGCGACGTCCGAGACCATCTACGAGCTCGGCTCTCTGACCAAGACCTTCACCGGGCTGCTGCTCGCAGACGCCGTCTTTAGAGGCGAGCTGAACTTCGATGACGAGGTCTCGGTCCACCTCCCGCCCGAGGTCTCGGTGCCCCGGCGCGACGGCGTGGGCATCACGCTCCTGCACCTCGCGACGCACCACAGCGGGCTGCCGAGGGACCCCGACAATCTGCCGATGATCAACACCTACTTCGGTGGTTACGAAGTCGAACATTTGTACGCTTTTCTTGGGAGTCTCCGACTCGGGGACGTGCCGGGGACCACCTACGAGTACAGCAACGTGGGCGCGGGTCTGCTCGGCCATGTCGTCACGGGTCTCGCGGACGACGCGGCGGGCTACGAGGCCGTGCTGCGCGACCGGGTGCTCGACCCGCTGGCGTTGGATCAGACGGGCGTCGATCGCGTCCGCTTCGTCGGGCTCGAGGTCGCCGTCCCGGCAGACGAGGCGCGGGTCCCGGTCCCGAGCATGGAGCTCTCCGCGCTCGCCGGGGCAGGCGCCTTGCTTGGGTCTGCTGCGGATCTCGTGAAGCTCCTGCGCTTCATGCTCCACCCGGAAACCTCTCCGCTCTCGGACGTGCTGCAGGCCGCGCTCGTCGACCGCGTCGTCCTCAACGCCCAGTCCGCCATCGGCCTGCACTGGTTCCGTTCGCGGGACATCCACTGGCACAACGGCGCGACGTATGGCGGACGTGCGTTCCTGGCGTTCTCCCCGACCGATCTCAAAGGCGTGGCCGTGCTCGCCAATACAACAGTCGCCGACATCGACCGTCTAGGCTTCTCGGCCTTGTACGCGCTCCGCCGGCAGCCCTATGGCGCGCCCTCGCCAATCGCCGAGGTGCCTGTTGATCCGACCGCGCTCGAAGGCTACGCGGGTCGCTATATCGCCGGGCTCGCCAGCCGCATCGACGTCACCATCGCCGACACGCCCGCCGGCCCGCGCCTACTCGTGAGCCTCGACGGGGCCGCGCCCTTCTGGCTGTTCGGCAGCGGCGGAGACGTCTTCCACTTCCGGATCTTCGGCGGGACGGTCACGTTCCTGGTCGACGACACGGGGCGAGCGACAGGCCTGAGGGTGGACGCCCAAGGACAGAGCGTCGGCTTCCGGAGGCCCTGACGGGGGCCGAGTCGCCGTCAGTCGCAGCTGCGAAGATCAGCGATCCAGGTGCCCACGAGCGCGGTGCCACGCGCGTCGACGACGTTGGTGCCGAGGGGCGGCATCTGGAAGCGGCCACGGCGATTCATGCGCTCAACGAGCACGCTCCGCTGAGGCTCTCCCGGGGCGACGATCCGTGCGTTCGCCACGTTGAGCTCACCTTGGCCCGGCTCGACGTCGCAGACCTTCATATCCCTCAGCGAGGTGCTCGCACGCAGGTCAATCTGCGTCTCTGCGGGTCCATCGGGCTGGTGGCACATGGCGCAGTTCACGTCGAGGACGGCACGGGCGCGAGCCTCGACCGCCGCGGTCTCGTCGTCGGGGGCGGGCAGCTTCGGCAGCGCGTCCGCCGCGCCCTCAAAGGTCAAGTAACCTGACGAACGGAGCGCCTCAAGCTGGCTCTGCGGACGGCCACCAAAGGAGACGTCGAGGTTGAACTGATCAATCCGCGTACCGAGCGTGCCCCCCGCAACCTGCGTATGGCACTCCAGGCACGCGGTCCTTGAGGGAAACTGCCAGACCTGTGGACCCCGCGCCGTCTGGAGTTCGCGGTTGAGTCCGCCGGTGAGCAGAAGGGCGTCAGTCTGTTCCTCGTTCCAGACATAGGTGTATCCCTCAACGCCGCTCGCGCGCTGAACGAGCAGGCGCGTCTCCAGCCGCCTTAGACCTGCCCCTCCCGCCGGTTGGTAGCTGAACGTCTTGAGGAGCACGCTGCCCTCCGGCAGGACGAAGCGGCCTCGGGCGTCGACTCCGGCGGCCAGACCAGCGGGCAGTGCCAAGTACCGGTCCTTGGACGCGCCGTCGCTGTAGAACGGATGACGGACGTCGAAGCGCACAACCTGTCGGCCGACGGTGTGGCTCGCCGTATCAGCGAAGCACCCGGTCTGGGACAGAGTCCTGGGGAAGGGGGAGGGGAGCGGGGCTTGGTCACGCCGCTTCAACCGGCCGAGCGAGGTCCCGCTCTGAAACGTGACGAGGTAGAGCTCGCCGTCCGGGTCTTCGCCGAGGCTCGTGATCTTCATGCCCGTCGTGATGAGCAGGCGATTGTCCGTCTCGCCTTGGGGCCCGACCTTCAGCGCCCAGACGTGGCCGTTATTGTAGTCGGCGTAGACGTAGGAACCCCAGAGCTCGGGGAAGGCGCTGCCCCGATAGACGTAGCCGCCGGTGATCGAGCGCCCCTGCTGGTGGTTGTACGAGTAGACCGGGGGCTCAAAGCCCTCGAGGTCGCAGCTCTCCGGGTCGTAGCACTCCGGCCCTTCCACGCGCCGCCAGCCATAGTTCTTGCCGCGCTCGATGATGGAGATCTCCTCCCACTCGTCCTGCCCGACATCCCCGGCCCAGAGGCGGCCCGACTCCCGGTCGAAGCTCATTCGCCAGGGGTTGCGAAGGCCGATGGCAAAGATTTCCGGGCGACCACCGGCCTGACCACCCCCGCATCGGCCGAGGGCGAAGGGGTTGTCCTCGGGGATGCCATACGGCGTCAGGCAGGTGGCATCGCTCGTGTCGACGTCGATGCGGAGGACCTTCCCGAGCAAGGTCTGCGTGTTCTGCCCGTTGTTGTGGGGGTCGCCGCCCGCGCCGCCGTCCCCGAGGCCCAGGTAGAGGAAGCCATCGGGTCCAAAAAGGAGCGCGCCGCCCTTGTGGTTGCCGTACGGCTGAGGCACGGTCAAGAGCAGACGCGCCGTGGCCGGGTCGAGCGTCAAGCCGTCGGCCGCGCGGCGATACTCCGCGAGCACCGTCTGTCGTTCGCCGTTCTCGGGAGGGGTCGAGTAATAGACGTAGGCCTTGCCGTTCTGGGCGTAGGCCGGGTGGAAGGCGAGGCCCAGGAGGCCCTCCTCGTTGTTCGAGCGGGACACGGGCACTTCAAAGAAGAGCTGAGCGCCTTCGACATCGGGGCGGCCCTCGAAGACCCAGACCCGGCCGCCCTGCTCGGCGACATACCGTCGCTGGCTGCCGTCGTTCGCGTAGCCGAAGAAGAGCGGCCGCGTGAAGTCGAGGGCCGGGAAGACCTCCTCCACCTCCATCTCGCTGACCTCGGGGGCGGCGGGCAAGGTGCACGTCTGGGCCCCTTCGCGGACCGGGGGCCACTCACCTGTGGGCGGCAAGACGTCGGGTTTCGGACCCTCGGGCAGGTCTGGGTACGCGCCGTTCGGGCCGCCGTCCGCGCCGATCTGACCGCCATCGAGACATCGGCCGCGGCACTCATTGGGCACGCGCGTCGAGGCACACGCGAGCAGCGTCAGGGGTAGCGCGATGAGAGTCCGGAGGGGTAGAGACATGCTGGCATCCTAGGCTGTTGGCGAGCGGCGTCGCAAACCCCAGCCGAGGGCGCGGGTCACGCCTCGGGGATTGACGTCGACGAGTCAGGCCAGTGGCGAGCGGCTCGTGTAGTCTCGACGCCGTGTCGAGTCCGCACCCGCACGACGCCTTCTTTCGGGACGTCTTCTCCGACTCCCAAAAACCTCGCTGCCTTGGTGCGCTCGATCCTTCCGGCGTCGGCGGTCGCGCGGCTGGACTTGGAGCGCTTGACGGTGTCCTCGGAGCGTTACGTCGACGAGACCTTGCGGGCCTTCGAGACGGATGTCCCAGATCCCGGTTGTAGAGGGCTCGGAGGAGGCGACCGAGTGCACAACGGCGAGCGTCCGTGGACCACGAGCCTCACGGTGCACGGGCTGCTCCCGGCGCTGAGCGAGCTTCCGGAGCTGCGGGCGTTCGTCCCGAATGTGACGCTGCTGCTCGACGATCTGTGTCGGCAGTCGGACGATGAGTTGCAGCGGCGAGTGATGGCCTCCGCGATGGGGCCGATCGGGGCGGTTGCGTTAGAGGCGCTCAAGCACGTCCACGACGCCGCGGTCGATGCGCGAGCAATCGACTGGGTGCAGCGCGTGGCGAGCGCGACGGCGGACGACGACCCTGACTTGCGCGCGGTCGTGCGTCTGCTCCGCTCTTTATTTGACGCTTCGTCTGGAATCTCCGCCGAGACGCTGAAGGCGATCGCGAGCGCGGGTCCAGGGCGAGTGGAGGAGACGGTCATGACGCTCGCACAACAATGGATAGCCGAGGGCGAGGCCAAGGGCCGCGTGGAGGGCGAGCGCGCCCTGCTCCGAGTGCTCATCGCGCACAAGTTCGGGGTCATTCCGCGGTCGGTCGAAGCGGCGCTCGAGACCGCCGATGAATCGTCGCTCTCGGTCTGGGCGGACCGGATCTTCTCCGCTCGGTCTGCGGAAGAGGTCGTCGATTAATGGGGGCAACGTAGGTTGAACAAGGGCGGTCCAGCATACAAGTCGTCAAGCTGCTTGACGGACATGGGGCGCCGGGCCCGTCAGAATCGGCAACGCCACGCGCAAGCGAGGTGGGCGGAGGCCCGGGCTGGCGTAAGCCTTTGACCTTGTGATCGTTCACGCTACGGGACGACCTCGAACAAGCCCCTGGTCCCGACCTTCAGGACCTTCACGGGCACGTCCACCCGACTTCCGGTCATGGGATCGATGGTGATCGGGCCCGTCGCCCCCGGGAACGCGCTCGTATTCTTCAACTGATCCAAGACCGCCTCGTAGTCGGTGCTCCCCGCCTTCTCCATCGCCGCGAAGAGCACGTTCGCCGAGTCGTAGGTGAACGTGCCCCAGGTGCCGGGGCTCGTCGCAAACGCCGTCGTGTAGGCGGCCAAATAATCCGACGCTGACGGGAACTGCTGCGGCGTGGGGACCCCGCTGAATACGCAGGTCTGGGCAGTCGCGAGGCCGGACGCCGTGATGAAGGCCGGGTCCTGATTTGCCAAGCCCATGAAGCAAGTCGTCGAATTGCCATCTGCGGCCTCGGCGGCTAACGCTCCGGCGATGAGCGCGCCTTCGGGGAAATACGTGCTCACGTAGACGACGCCGGTACGGCGAGTCGCACGCCTCGGAGCATATCTTGACCATTGCTCGCCTGATCGCCGGTCAGCGGACCCTCGAAGGCAATCGTGAGGGTCGAGGCGACAGGTGCTTCGGGGTCGGACTCGCAGCTCGACAGGACGGCGAGCAGGGCGAGGG
>SHZC01000128.1 GCA_009692505.1 Myxococcales bacterium | reverse complement strand
AAGCCGCCGCACTGGGGAGGGTACCGCCTGATCCCGACTCGCTTCGAGTTCTGGCAGGGACGCACCAATCGGCTCCACGACCGCTTTCATTACTCCCTGAATAAGGGTGCGTGGGACATCGTGCGCCTGTCTCCGTAATCGGGCCACGGGGATTATTTTGCCTAATAGGGGGTGTTTCGCTCCGCCCGAAACCTGACGGCCTCGCCCGCCGGCAAGAGAATCGCGTCACCCAGTTCCGCCTGTGCCACGGCCGCCGGTCTTGCGCCCCCGGGGGCCGCGGTCTAGGGTCCGCGCACTTGCCGCGCTGAGGCTTCCGTGACCCACCTCCATTTCGTCGTCGGCAAGGGCGGGGTCGGCCGAACCACCGTCTCCGCCGCGCTGGCTCTGGCGCTCGCCCGACGGGGTGGGCGCGTGCTGGTCGCCGAGCTTGATGAGCTCGCCGCCGAGGGCAAAGGAGCGAAGGCGCCTGGCAACTTCCCGGCGCTGCTTCGGGCTTTCGGTCGCATGGAGACGCCGACCGGCGAGCAGGCCGCGCTCCCGATCGACGTGGGCTCTGGCGTTGAGGCCGTGAGGCTGCGGGCGCCTCTGGGACATGAGGCGTTCCTTCGGGCGTCACTGCCCGGGGGGGCACTGCTGAGCGGGGCGCTGCGCTCGGCGCCGATCAGGCGGTTCCTTGAGGCCGCGCCCTCGCTCCATGAGCTCGGGCAGCTCGCCCACCTGGCCTCGCTCGTGGGTGGGTTTGGCGACCCCTCGGTGCCGAGCCGCTTCGCCCATGCGGTCGTCGATCTCCCGGCTACGGGACACGCCCTGGCCTTGGCGCAGCTTCCGGACGCCGTTCGCCGGATCATCCCGGTCGGCCCGGTGGCGCGGCGCCTCTCCCAAGCCGCCGAGCTGATGCGAGATCCCCGTCGCTGCGAGGTCTTCGTCGTGACGTTGCCAGAGACGCTGCCCGTCTCCGAGACGCTTGAGCTCCTCGCCGCGCTCTCGGCCCATCGAATCGATCACCCGAAGGTCATCGTGAATCGCTGGCCGAGCGAGCCCCTCGGCGCGGTCGAATCGGCCGCAGCCGAGGCGCTCATTGAACGCCACCCCCGGGTGCAAGGGGCACGCACGCTTCGAGCCCTCAAAGAAGGAAAATCGGCGGCCGCCCGCCTGCCTTCAGTCCTCTGCCACCTGCCGACTATTTACGGTTGCAAGCCCGCCGCGCTGCTGGAGTCTCTCGCCGGCAAGCTCGCCGAAGTGCCGGGTATCGGAGCGCCCCAATGAGCAATCCGACGAGCGCGGCTCCGGAGCTGCGGCTCGTCGACGCGCTGATGACCCGCCGCGCGCTCGTCTGTTGCGGCGCGGGGGGCGTGGGCAAGACCACGGTCTCTGCGGCCTTGGGCTTGGCCGGTGCGCGCCTGGGTCGGCGAGTCCTCGTGGTCACCATCGATCCGAGCCGCCGCCTGGCCGAGACCCTCGGCGTCGCACGTCACTCGGCCCACCCCTCGCCGATTGATAGCGACCGCCTCCGGGCTCTGGGCGTGAGCCCACCGGGCACCCTCGACGCTTGGATGCTCGACCCCGGCGTGGTGTCCGACCGGACGGTAAACAACTTCGCCAAGTCACCGGAGGACGCGGCGCGCCTGCTCGCGAACCCGGTCTACCAGGGGCTCTCGCGTCTGACGGCGGGCATGCAGGAGTACACGGCGGTCGAGGCCATGCACGGCTTCGTTCAGGAGGGCCGTTACGACCTGGTCATCCTCGACACGCCCCCCGCCCGCAACGCGCTCCGATTCCTGGAGGCCCCGACCCGAGTTCGAGCGTTCCTGGACCGCCGCATCTTCGAGTTCTTCGCCCCGTCCGAAGCGGGCCTCATCCGGCGAATCACCGGCAACGTCGTCGAGAAGGTGCTCGATCTCACCCTGGGGGAGGGGACCCGGCGCTCGACCCAGGAGTTCTTCGCGTTGTTCGGGACGCTGCTGCATCACCTCGAGCGCAACCAGGCCGAGATGCTGAAGTTTCTCCAGAGCGACGCCGTGGGGTTCCTCCTCGTGACGTCGCCGCAACGCGCCGCGGTCGAGGAGGCGCTCGCGCTGGAGGCCCGGGCCCAGGCCACGCTGGGGCTTCCGCTGCTCGGGCGAATCCTGAACCAGAGCCTCGCACCCGAGGTCTCGCCCGACGCGCCCCCCGCGATCCCCCCGACGATCGACTTGCTCGGGCCTACGCCGAGCCCGGAGGCACTCGCCGCGCTCAAGGCCGTTCTTGCCCTCGCCGTCACCGAGCTCGCCGAGGAGGCCGAGCACCGGAGCTTGGCGGCCTCATTGTCGCAGGCGGCGGGGCGCACCTGGGTCCTGCCGCGGCTTCGGACGGCGGCCAGCGATCTGGAGGCCCTGACCCTCCTCGTCGACCGGGTGCTTTCGACCTGAGCGAAGGGCGTTCGCTCGCTGATTGCCGACGTCTGCCCTTTCTTCTACCCTCCTGCCCCAATTTAGAGAGGGAGAGAAATGTCGAAGACCGAAGGGCCTCCAGAGGGTTGGTCGCCGGCTCGTAGCACGGCGCTGTACCAAATCGCCGGCTGGGGTGAGCCGTACTTTTCGATCAATGCGCAGGGCCACGTCGAGGTTCGACCCGACCCCCGGCTGGAGCGACGCATCGACCTTTTCGATCTTGTCCAGGACCTCGAGGCCCGCGGCCTCAACCTCCCGCTCCTCATCCGATTTTCGGACATCCTGGCCGACCGGATCCGGCGCCTGAACGAGGCGTTCGCCAAGGCCATCTCGGAGTACAACTACGACGGGACCTACCAGGGTGTTTACCCGGTGAAGGTCAACCAGCAGCGCCACGTCGTCGAGGAGATCGTCGAGTTCGGCCGCCCCTGGAACTACGGCCTCGAGGCGGGCAGCAAACCCGAGCTGCTCATCGCGCTCGCGGCGAGCCAGGACCCCGGCGGGCTGATCATTTGCAATGGCTATAAGGACGAGAACTACATCGAGACGGCCATCCTCGCGAAGGGCTTCGACAAGACGGTGATCATCGTCCTCGAGCGCATCGAGGAGTTGGACATCGCCTTCAAGGCTTCAGAGAAGTTGGGCATTCGGCCGACCTTGGGCGTGCGTGCCAAGCTCACCGCCAAGGGCATTGGCCGCTGGGCGGACTCGGCGGGAGACCGGGCGAAGTTCGGCCTGACCGCGACCGAGATCGTCGAGGTCATCGACCGACTTCAGGCGAAGGGCATGCTCGACTGCCTCCAGCTCCTGCACTTCCACATCGGCTCGCAGATCTCCTCGATCCGGCCGATCAAGACGGCCCTGCGCGAGGCCACTCACATCTTCGTCGAGCTCGCCCGCATGGGCGCACCCATGAAGTACTTCGACGTAGGCGGCGGGCTCGCCGTGGACTACGACGGCTCCAAGACCGACTTCCACGCCTCGCGGAACTACGACATTCAGGAGTACGCCTCCGACGTGGTCTCGGCGGTGCACGAGGCTTGCAAAGACGCGAACGTCACGCCTCCGACGCTCGTCAGCGAGAGCGGGCGCGCGATCGTGGCGCACCAGTCATGCCTCGTCTTTGAGGTCGTCGGCGTCAGCGAGGTCCCGATCGTCGAGCCGGAGCTCCCCGGGCCGGGCAGCAACAAGATCCTGCGTGACCTCTATGAGGCCTTTACCGGCGTCACATCGCAGAACGTTCAGGAGGCTTGGCACGACGCCAGCCAAGCCAAGGAGGAGGCCTTCACGCTCTTCAAGCTGGGCTATCTGAGCATGCGCGAGCGGGCCGAGGCCGAGCGCCTCTTTTGGGCCTGCTGCGGCAAGTTTCTCAACATCGTGCGCCGCCTTCAGACCGTGCCCGAGGAGCTGCAGGATCTGGAGAAGGTCATGGCGGCCATCTTCTATTGCAACTTCTCGGTCTTCCAGTCCGCGCCCGATAGCTGGGCGATTGATCAGCTCTTCCCGATCATGCCGATTCACCGCCTCGACGAGGAGCCCACGCGTCGAGGGACCATCGCCGATCTCACCTGCGACAGCGACGGCTGCATCGACCACTTCATCGACGTGCAGGACGTGAAGAACGTGCTCGAGCTTCACCCCTACGACCCGACGAAGCCGTACTATCTGGGCCTCTTTCTCAACGGGGCCTACCAGGAGATCCTGGGGGATCTGCACAACCTCTTCGGCGACACGAACTGCGTCCATGTTCAGCTTGGGCGCGAGGGTTACCATGTCGCCCACGTCGTGAAGGGGGACTCGATCACCGAGGTCCTGCACTACGTCCAGTACAACCCCGAGAGCATGGTCGAGAGCGTCCGAAGGCAAGCCGAGCGGGCCCTGCGAAACGGTCAGATCAGCCTCGCCCAGGTGCGCTTGCTCATGCGCCACTACGAAGACTCCCTCACCGCTTATACCTATCTGGCCCGCAACGAGTGAGCCTAAGGGGATCGGCCCATGGTCGAGCGTGCGCGTTGCCATTGGGGATGGGGCTTCGCCGACAAGTTCCCGGACGAGGGGGGCCTGCGCGCGCTCGGCGGCTCTTTGGGGATGGCGTTAGGCTTCGAGGCACAGGAGCCGCGATCGCCTCGGCCTATCGGTGAAGCACAGCTCCCCGCCTCGACCTTCGGTGCTCGCGCGAGACCCCCGTTCTTCTTCGACGCCGGCCCTGAAGCCCGCATCCGGCACACCTATGGCCGCGGCTTTCGGGACCTCGCGCGCGGGTTCGTCGGGGACTTCTCCGCGGCCCCGGACGCCGTCGCTTTCCCGCTGACCGAGGACGACGTCGAGGCCCTGTTCGCGTACGCCGAGCGCGAGCGGCTCGTCCTGGTCCCGTTCGGCGGCGGAACGAGCGTCGTGGGGGGCGTCGAGTGCCCGCGACCGGCGTCTCGCGAGGGCGTCGTCGCGGTGGATTTGCGGCACTTCGACCGGGTGCTTGAGGTCGATCCGGTCTCGCTGAGCGCGCGGATTCAAGGGGGCGCGTTCGGGCCGGCGATCGAGGCCGCGCTCGGTCGGGAGGGGCTCACGCTGCGCCACTTCCCGCAGTCCTTCGAGTTCTCCACGCTCGGCGGCTGGATCGCAACCCGCGCCGGTGGGCACTTCGCCACTCTGTATACGCACATCGACGATCTGGTCGAGTCCGTGAGGATGGTCACGCCCGCGGGGCCCTTCGAGACGCGCAGGCTCCCGGCGTCGGGCGCGGGTCCCGATCCCAACGGACTCGTCAAGGGCTCGGAGGGCACGCTGGGGCTCATCACCGAGGCGTGGATGAAGGTGCGACGGAGGCCGCGAAAGCGCGCGCAAACCAGCGTTCGCTTCAAGCGGTTCGAGGACGGGGTGGCTGCGGTCAGGCGCATCGTCCAGGCGCCGCTGTATCCCGCGAACTGTCGGCTGATTGACGCCACGGAGGCGCTGCTCAACGGCGTGGACTTCCAAGGAAACGCGGTCCTGCTGCTCGCGTTCGAGTCCGACGACGTACCGCTCGAGGGCGCCATGCAGACCGCCGTCGAGCTCGCGCGGGAGTGCGGGGGCGAGCCCATCGCCGCGACCCGCTTTCAGGACGGCGTCTCGGGCGGAGATGAGTCCAGCGCGGCCTGGAGGCGCTCGTTCTTCGAGGCCCCTTATGTCCAGAGCCGCCTGCTCGCCGTGGGCATCATGGTCGACACCTTCGAGACGGCCTGCACATGGCGGGGCTTCGAGGCACTACACGCAGTCCTCACGGCTGACGTGACCGACGCGCTGAAGAGGGTCTGCGGGGCGGGCCGTTTGACCTGCCGCTTCACCCATGCGTACCCCGATGGACCCGCCCCGTACTACACCTTCTTCGCGCCGTTTCGTCGAGGCAGCGAGCTGTCCCAGTGGGCCGAGGTCAAGGCGGCGGCGAGCGAGGCCATCTCTCGAAACGGGGCGACGATCACCCACCACCACGCCGTCGGCCGCGTGCATCGGCCCTGGTATGAGCGAGAGCGCCCGCCGCTCATGGAGGCCGCGCTGCGTGCGGTCAAGCGCACCTTCGATCCCGCCGGCCTGCTCAACCCCGGCGTGCTGTTCGACCCGTGAGCCTCCTTACGCGAACCCTCCTGGCCTCCTGCCTGGGTTTTCTCTTCAGTGCCGCCGACATCGTGCTGCTGATCTTCTTCCAACAGTCGATCGCCGATGACCTCGGCGTGCCGCTCGGCCAGGTCCGGGCGGTGCTCGGCGTGGGGCTCCTCGGCAGTGCGGTGGGGGGGCTCTTCTTTGCGCCCTTGGGTGATCGTCTGGGGCGAGTGCGCGCCTTGTCCCTCGCCGTCGTCGTCTACTCGGTCGCGACGGCAGGGCTGGCCCTCGCGCCGAACCTGCTCGTCCTGGCGCTCCTTCGCTTCCTCTCCGGCATCGGCACCGGGGGCGAGTGGTCGCTGGGCTTCGCGCTCGCGGCCGAGGGCAGCCCCGCCCACCGCCGAGGGCTCGTCGGGGGCATCGTGGCCTCCATGTTCAACATCGGCACCTTCCTCGCCATCGTGCTCTACCAGTCCGGCCTCGGCTGGCGGCTCGCGTTTGGCCTCATGCTCTTGCCCGCGCTCCTCGGCCTCTGGGTGAGACGAGGCGTGCCCGAGCCTGCGACCTTTCTGGAGATGAAGGCCGCTCGAGACCATGGCGGCGCCGGGCAGGCCATCGCCACGCAGCTCCGTCGACCTCCGGTGCGCGCCGCGTACAGCCGCCCGCATCGCCGCACGACGCTCCTGCTTACGCTGCTCTTCGGCGTCCTCAACTTCGCCTTCTACGGGTTCTCGACCGTCTTCTTTCAGTACGTTCAAGCCCCTTCGACCGCTGGCGGCTTGGGGCTGTCGCCGAGCGATGAGCTCCCGTTTCAGCTCACGCTCAACGTCACCGCGCTCATCGGAATCCTCGTGGCCGGGGCGTTGTCCGATCGACTTGGACGCCGCGCGACGGTCGGGCTCTTCGCTGGGCTCGGCGCCCTCGGGTTCGCCGGAGTCTTCCTCGTCGTCTCGGGCTCGGCGGCGTCGACCGCGGGTGTGCCGCCTGGTTTGCTGCCCGCGTTCGCCCTCGGCTGCCTGGCCTTCGGCATCAACGGCGTGCTCGGGGCCTACCTGCCGGAGCTCTTCCCGACGCACCTCCGGAGCACCGGCCCGGGTCTCTCCCAAAACCTCGGCAAGGGGGTCGGTGGACTCCTGGGCCCGCTCCTCGCCGGTCGCTGGGCCGACGCCTATGGGTTTGCGGTCGCGCTGGGGTTGCCCTCCATCGCCTTCCTGCTCGTGATGCTCATCGCGTCCCGTTTACCCGTCGTGGGTGGACGCAGACTCGAAGCGGTCGAGACCGACGGGGCCAACGACTGTGCGCCCGACTGAGTGTGCGTCGCGCCCGCGCTCACTCCTCGGTTCGCCGCCGGTCCTTCTTCACGGCGGACCGCTGCTGCTTCTCCACGTGTCGACGCTCCACCGAGCCCTTTGTCGGTCGGGTCGCCGTGCGTCGCTTGGCTACGTGCAGGGCCGTCGCCACGAGGTCCGCCAGACGCACGCGGGCGGCCTCCCGGTTCTGCAGCTGGCTCCTCCCGTCCGAGGCCGTCACCCGAAGGACGCCGTCGTGGTCGATCCGGTTCGCCAGCCGGGTCAGGACTCGGAGCCGCTGCACCTCGTCGAGCGCGACGGTGGTCGTCACCACCCAATGCAGCATGACCCGCGTGCTCGACGTATTGACCGCCTGCCCGCCGGGTCCACCCGAGCGACTCGCGATGAACCAGAGCTCCTCGCCGGGGATCACGACGCGGGCCGCGGCGAGGGGTACGGGCAGATCAGCTTCCATGGGTCGGAGAGTACAACGAGATGGGCTCGGTCATGTGAGCGCCGGACGGTGTCGAAGTCGGTGGCCATTCGATCGAGGTCGTCGATACACTGACCCGATGCGCCACCGCCACCCTCTCATCGGTTCCATACTCGTCCTCGCGCTCGCCTGTGATGATCAGACCCCCGTCCAAGGGGCCGAGACCGACTGTCGCCGCGCGGCCGCTGCGTGCGCGCCGGGTTATACCTGCGAGGCTGTCGGGGACGATCAGCATGACTGCGTCCGGGACCCGTCGCTGATTCGGACCGCCGACGCGGGGCGCTCAGACGCTGCGGCACGTCTGGACGCCGAGGCCGATCCGGATGACGTTCGGGGGGCAGGCGGCGGCGGGGCAGGGGGCCAACCGGCAGCAGGGGACATCGGCGGGGGGATTGCTGGGAGCGGCGGAGTAGGGGGCCACTCGGCAGGCGGCGGCAGCGGCCAAGGGGGGGGAAGCCTCGCCTCAGATGTGCCGTCCCTCGACCCTGACCTCGGCGTTGATCCCGTGGACGCCGCGGCCTCCAACGACGGCCCGGTCGAACCCGACATGGCGCCCCCCCGCGGGCCGTTCGGTCCCGGGCGCTGCGACCATGATCGTCGCATCGTCGGCAATGATCCGCTCGACCCCAACCAGGACGTGCCCGGCGCGCGCGACATCCTGCCGGGCGTCTTCCCCGATCTGATCATTCACGGCAACGAGTCCGACTGGTACCGCGTGTCCCTCTGTGCCGGCGGGCGCCTCACGGTCAGCGTCGAGCACCCCTTCGACGGGGGTGACCTCGACCTCCAGGTCTTCATCGGCGGCGCCCGCGTCATTCACTCGCAGGGAATGTGCACGGGGACGGAAGGCGGCGAGTTCGTCAACGGCAATCGCGAGGTCACCGCCGACATGGGCGTCTACGTCTACGGCGGCCCAGGCCGAGACGGCGGGGACAACGTCTACCGCTTCACGCTGGCCATCGAGGGCTGCTGAGCGGGCGGGGTCCAGGGTGATCCACCTACGGGTAGGGTCGCCAAGGCGGGGGCCACGCCCAAGTCGACCCACGAACGAAGGCGTTCCGCAAGCTCTTGGTCTTGTTCCCGATCAGCAGGACATGGGCCGGTTCGTCAGCCGTGGGTGCCCTGATGAGCTGCTGCTCCTTGTCGAATGCGACGCACGCCGGGAGCTTGGCGAGGGCGAAGGCCATGGTGTGTGACCTCACGGGATCGAAGACCTGAGCGAGCGTCGACTCCTCCTTGAGGGGCGTCGACACCGGGCTCCCGTCAGGGTCGTCCTGGAACGCGGCCGAGGATGCCCGACGCACGCCCGGCTCGACCTCGAACCAGTGGATGTCGGGCACCCGTCGCCACAGGTGGCTGTCCTTCGCGATCGGTTTCGGCTCCGCCATCTACGAACCTCACTTCGCGAAGGCGCGGGCGAGCTTGTCGAGCCGGGTCAGGTCATCGCGGACGTCGAACTCGTTCTCGTCGCCGCCCTTGCGGTGGTACACGCGGTCGCGACCGAGGGCCCGTACTTCGATCTCAAGGTCTTCGTCTGCCGAGTGCCACTCGAGCTGCACCCCGCCCGGAGCCGTGGGGACGATGGTCGGAACCCGTGATGAGGCTCTCGTCGATGGGGCGGGCTCGGTAGGAGCTCCAGTTCTCTCCGAGGTCGAGGAACGGCGCGCACCGAGCCGCTAGGTCCTCGATACGAGGGTCGAGGTCGGCGACAGACAGGAGCGGGACCGTCCGGTCCGCCTCGCGGAATTCGGCTACGTAGGGGCGTGAGAACTCGTCCGTTCCGGCCCCATCTCCTGTGCATGTTCTCGGTCGTCAGCGATGCAAACCCTCGGACCAGGAAGTCATGGCCGACGTCCAGCCACTCGAGCACGTCGTCCGTACCTGCTCCGCGTGGACGTCCGCGTGCGGTGAGCAACACCTTCAACATCGGCGGTCCATCCGCGACTCGATGAACCGAGCCGACCTGAACGTGGAGTCGCCCGGCGGGCTCTTCGCTCCCGGGCCATCGGAACACATACCGGAACGGCGCCTCTACCGACTCGGGCTCAGGCAGAAAGTCGTCCGAGGTGCGCCCCGACAAGGGACCCACGACGTTCCCGACCTCGCCGTGACGGGACCATTCCTCACCCGCAGGCAGGTGATTGACATAGGTGATCTCGCACTGGTTCGCGTCCCGGTTCGAGAAGCCATCTTCCAACAGGAACGCGCTGAACTGGTTCAAGTCGTCCAGGCCCGCCAGCGTCGGCGGCATCCAACGGACCTTCACGGTTCGTCCAGTGGTCCATACTTCCGGTCAAGCTCGGCACCCAACTCTTCGTCGGTGATGCCGAGCCCTGCTTCAGAGTCCGCGAGTCCCTGCCGGATCGCCGCGACGAACCGCTCTCGTTCCGTGAGCCGGTCGAAGTCCCCGGTGGGCACCAGCACCCCAGCGGGCCTGCCGTGCTGCGTGATCACGATGGGTCGCCCGTTGTCCCGCAGCTGCCGCATGATCCGGGTTGGGTGGGTCTTGAACTCCCCGATGGGGATGAAGGCCTCAGACGTTAAACCGGAAGTGCATCAGATCCCCATCGGCCACGACGTACTCCTTGCCCTCGACCCGCAGCTTCCCCGCGGTCCTTAAAGCCGCCTCGCTTCGATAGGTCTCGAGATCCTCGATGGAGTAGACCTCGGCCCGGATGAACCCGCGCTCGAAGTCCGTGTGGATCACGCCCGCGCACTCCGGGGCCTTCGCGCCTTTGCGGAAGGTCCACGCGCGGATCTCCTTCTCGCCGGCCGTGAAGTAGGTGTACAGCCCGAGCAGCTTGTAGGCCGAGCGGGCGAGGCGGTTGAGGCCGGGCTCGGTCAGGCCGAGGTCGCCTAGGAACGCCATGCGGTCGTCCACCTCAAGCTCGCTGACCTCGGCCTCGACCTGGCCGCTGATGATCACACACTCCGCGCCTTCGGAGGCCGCGTGCTTGGCGACGATCGCGCTGAAGGCGTTCCCGTTGGCCGCGCTCTGCTCGTCGACATTGCAGACGTACAAGACGGGCTTGAACGTGAGCAGGCCGGCGTCCTTCAGGGCCACGACGTCCTCGGGCTTCTCGATGGGCAGGAGCCGCACGGGCCTGCCCTGCTCGAGCAGCTTCAACGCGGCCTCCATGATCTCGATGCGTGCGAGCGCGTCTTTTTCTCCACCCCGCGCCTTCTTGGCGGTGCGGTCGACCTGCTTCTGGAGCGAGTCGAGATCGGCGAGGCAGAGCTCGGTCTCGATGGTCTCGATGTCCCGCATGGGATCGATCGGCCCGTCGACGTGCACGACGTCGGGGTTCTCGAAACACCGCACGACGTGGAGCACCGCGTCGACGTTGCGGATGTTCCCAAGGAACTGGTTGCCCAAGCCCTCACCCTTGCTCGCCCCTCGAACGAGCCCGGCGATGTCAACGATCTCGACCGCCGCAGGGATGACCTTCTGGGTGGGGATGTGCTTCTGGATTCGATAGAGCCGCGCGTCGGGCACCGGCAGCACGCCGATGTTGGGCTCAATGGTGCAGAAGGGGTAGTTCGCGCTGGCCGCGCCCGCGGCGGTCAAGGCGTTGAAGATGGTGGACTTCCCCACGTTGGGGAGCCCGACAATTCCGGCCTGCATGGTTCTCGCCTAGTCGAAAAAAAAGGTGGCGGACCATAACAGGCCGGAAGGTCACTCGCGATGGTGGATCGAGCCGGGGTTGAACTTCACATAGTTGAAGTCGCCGGGCTGGTTCTCGATGCCCCGGCTCGGCGGCGAGATCCAATGGGCGAACTCGCCGGGTTTGGTGACCGCGTACATGAGCGACTTGATGTAGCTGCGGTCGGCCTCCGAGGGCAAAAATGAGTCCCGTCGGTCGTTCCATTCGGCGGCCGTCAGGAACCGGCCATCCGGCGTGAAGCAGATCTCGGCGTAGACGCCCTGTGCGCGATGAAACTCCCGCACCGGCAACCTGATGCGCTCGTCGCACCCCTCGGCCTCGAGAGCCTTATTCCACGACCGCACGACCTTCTCGCAGTCGTCGACATAGGCGTCGCGCAGGACCTCGTTCATCGCCCGGCGCAGCGGCACCTTGTCGACGCTGAGCTTGCCCTTCGCGTCGTACTTCTTCATGTCGTAGAACAGATCGAGCGCGGTGTGCTCGGCCATGTCCTCCTCGTGGTCGCGCCCCTTCAGCGAGGCGCCGAAGAACATCGCCGCGTTGCTGGAGTCTTCGCTGCCGAAGAGGTCGAGCGACAGCGAGTACCAGAGGTTGACGTACCTCTGGATGATGTCGATGGGCATCCCGCCTTGGGCCCGCACGTCGCCGGTCTTCATCAGCTCGGCGGTGCGTTTGAGGATCCGTTGCACGCCGGTCTGCCCGACGAACATGTGGTGCGCCTCTTCGGTGAGCATGAACTGCGCGGTCCGGGCGAGCGGATCGAAGCCGCTCTCGGCCAGCGCCCGAAGCTGATATTTGCCGTCACGATCGGTGAAGGTCGTAAAGCAGAAGAACGACAGCCAGTCGTCGATGGGCGCGTTGAAGGCCCCGAGGATGCGGGGGCTGTCGGGGTTGCCGCTGCGCCGAGCCAGAAGAGCCTCAGCCTCCTCGCGCCCGTCGCGGCCGAAGTAGCTGTGGAGCAGGTAGACCATCGCCCAGAGGTGGCGGCCCTCCTCGACGTTGACCTGGAAGAGGTTGCGGAGGTCGTAGAGCGAGGGACAAACTTGGCCCAGGAGACGCTGCTGCTCCACGCTCGCCGGCTCCGTATCGCCCTGCGTGACGATGAGGCGTCGAAGCGTATTACGATGCTCACCGGGCACCTGCTCCCAGACGGGCTGCCCGATGTTGTCGCCGAAGTGAATCGTGCGCCGCGTATCCCGAGGCGTCAGGAAGATGCCCCAACGATAGTCAGGCATCTTGACGTAATCGAAGTGCGCCCAGCCATCCCGATCCACGCTCACCGCGGTCCGCAGGTAGACGTCGTCGCGCTGGAAGCTCTCGGGGCCCATGGAGGTCCACCACTCAAGGTAGTTGGGCAGCCACTCCTCAAGCGCGCGCTGGAGACGCTTGTCCTGGTGGAGGTCGACGTTATTGGGGATCTTCTCCGAGTAGTTCATGCTGCTCGTCATGTTCTCTCCCATTGGAACTTGGCGGCAGTCGGTTTGCCGTAGGTCTTGAGCGCCCCGAACTCGCCGACGGCGTTGGGTCGCTGGAAGATCCAGTTCTGCCAGGCGGTCAGCCGTCCGAAGATCTTTGTCTCCATCGTCTCGGGGCCGGCGAAGCGCAGGTTGGCCTCCATGCCCGTCAGGCCGTCGGGGGACAGGCTCGCGCGCTCCTCGAGGCAGACCCGGACCTCGTCGTCCCAGTCGAGCTCATCGGGGCTGAAAGTCACGAGCTCGAGCGCGTTGGCCTCGCTCGTATTGAGCAGCTCACCGGTGCGCGCCTGGCACTCGTCAATGCGCTGAGGACTGCCGAGGAAGCGCGTCTGTAGCCGCGTCAGGCCGTTGCCCATGGGGTACGCGCCGAAGTTCATTGACGAGGTGGCAAGCTTCACGCCGCCGTCCGGGTCGTCGAGCATGAAGAAGCGGTCCGCGGCGATTGCCAGCTCGAGCAGCGTCCCGGCGAAGGCCGAGCCCTTGCCAGCCAACGCGATCAGGGTCTTGGCCGTATAGTCAAGTCGCTTGAGCGTTCGGCGAACGTAGTGGCGGACCTCGCTGACGAACCGATCGCCCTTCAGTGCCTCGAGCACCGCGTCGATGCCGAGCGCCACTTCGAGGTCACCCTCGGTCTTCAGGACGATCGTTCCGATGCTCAGGAGGTTGACCCGGAGGTGGAGGAGCGCGTCGTCGAACTCCCGAAACGCGGCGAGGGGCCAGTAGTCGGCGCCGAGCGCGCGCACGGCCTCGGGGGTCGTGGGGCCGACGGTCTTTGGCAGGCGGATCGTGAGCTCGGCGCGGCGGGCGGCGTGGTTGACCGCGAGCGTGACGTGCCGATAGGTCCGCGAGTCGTCGGCCGCGACCTCGACGGTCAGCGGGGTCAGGGCCACGCCCAGCGCGTCGGTGCCGGTTCGGGGCGCCTGCGCATCGGCGAGGGCGCGGGCGTGAACGATCACCTTCTCCTCGAACTGCGACAGCTTGTAGCTCGCGTCGACGAGCCGCCAGTCGACCGCGCGTTTGCCGCGGACGCCTTCGGCCAGGGTGCAGAAGTAGTCGGCGACATCGCGCCTGACCTTGCGCTTGTCGGTCACTCGGGTCAGCCCGCCCGTACCCGGCAGCACGCCCAGGAGCGGCACCTCCGGCAAGCTCACCGCGCTCGACCGATCGTCCACGAGCAGGATCTCGTCGCAGGCCAACGCGAGCTCATAGCCCCCTCCGCTCGCGGTGCCGTTGCAGGCGGCCAGGAACTTCACGCCGGAGTGCGCGCTCGCGTCTTCAAGCGAGAGCCGCGTCTCATTGGTGTACTTGCAGAAGTTCACCTTGAAGGCGTGGTTGCTCAGCCCGAGCATGAAGATGTTGGCACCCGCGCAGAAGATGCGCTCCTTGCCGCTGCGGACGATGACCGTGCGGACCTCGGGGTGCTCGAAGCGCACGCGCTGGACGGCGTCGCAGAGCTCCACGTCGACGCCGAGGTCGTAGCTGTTCAGCTTGAGCTCGTAGCCCGGCGCGAGGCCCGCATCCTCGTCGACGTTCATCTCCAGGCGCGCCAGATCACCGTCGAAGGTGAGCGACCAGTGCTTGTAGCGATCGGGGTGCGTTTCGAAGCTGGAGATCACGTTGGCCATGAAGGTCCTCAGGGGGTCGGGTTCGAGGACTGAAACGTAGCCGGGGTTTAGGCGGCCAGCAAGCAGTATATTGCAGTCAGTCGGCATCTGTGCATGAAGTATCGTGCATGAGTGAGGACTTCGGCCAACGTGTGCGCGCCCGCCGGCAAGCCCTCGGGCAGACGCTGAAGGCGGTGTCTCAGGCCAGCGGCATCAGCGAGCGTTACCTCATCTTGGCCGAGCAGGGGGGCGCCAACCTCTCGCTCTCCAAGCTCAGGGCACTGGCGGCCGCGCTCGACTTGCCGCTGTCCGCGCTGGTGTCCGAGGGGCCGCGAGGTGAGCTCGACGCGGTCCTGTCCGAGCGGACCCTCGCCGAGCAGGCCGAGATCGCCGCCTGGGTCCGGGGCAGGTTCCAGCGCGCGCAGCGGCCGCTCTTGGCGTTGCTCGGGGTTCGAGGCGCCGGCAAGTCCACCGTCGGGCAGGCGCTCGCCCGTCGCTTAGGCTGCGGTTTTCTGGAGCTCGACACGCGCATCGAGCAGCTCGCCGACCTCTCGCTGGCGGAGATCTTCGCGGTGCACGGGGAGGCGTATTACCGGCGCCTGGAGCAAGCCGCGCTCGCCGACCTGATACGGGTTGGGGATCACCTCGTCGTCGCCACCGGGGGCTCCATCGTGACCGACGTCGTTAACTACGCTCGCCTGCGTGAGTGCGCGGTCACGGTCTGGCTGCGGGCCTTGCCAGAGGAGCACTGGGACCGAGTGATTCGGCAAGGTGACCGAAGGCCGATGCAGGACCACCCCCACGCGCTCGGAGAGCTCCGCGCCCTGCTCTCTTTCCGAGAGCCGCTGTATCGGCAAGCGACTTTGACCATTGAGACGAGCGGCAAGACCGTGACCGAAGTCGTCTCAGAAATCTCTGCCGCGCTCTCGACCTGATCGCCAGGATGCTTGGATTACGGGCCTCGTTCGTTATAGAAGTCCGGCTGTGACCCCCCAACCCAGCAAGCGACGCAGCACCCGACCGAGCCCCCGTCCGTTCCTGAAATGGGCCGGCGGTAAGCGCGCGTTGCTTCCACAAATCCTCGGCGCG
>SHZC01000127.1 GCA_009692505.1 Myxococcales bacterium | reverse complement strand
CGGCTCGTGCTGCCGCTGGGCCCTCCGCGTCAATGGGAACAACTGCCCGATCCCGGTCAACGGAAACGTCTATATCTCGCCTGGCGGCAACTACCATTGGCACCGCACCATCACCGGCATGTGCACGGGCGTCGCCGCGGGGAACATCACCGTTCAGCCTTGGCTCGAGTTGTGCCCAGGCTACGGCGCGCACGACTGCTACACGGGCTGGAACAGCATGTCTTCGATCATCGTCGAAGAGGGTCCGATCTTCTGAACGCGCATCCAATCGCCGTGTCCCTGCCCGCCGACGTCTTGCAGGCCACCTTCGACCACGCGCTTGAGGCCTTCCCCGCTGAGTGCTGCGGGTTCCTGACGGCTCAACGCGGACTCGACACCGTCGACGCGGTCCATCGCTGCGAGAACGCCCAGGCCGCCGACGCCCACCCGACGGCGGGTGACCGGACCGCAGAGACGGCTTATGTCATCGACGGCGCCGATCTCCTCGCCCTCGCCGAGAGCTTCGACGGCCCGAACCCGGCGCGCGTGATCTACCACTCTCACCCGAACGGGCGGGCCTACTTCTCCGAGACGGATCGGCGGGTCGCGAGCAGCCCCTGGGGCGAGGGCCCGATGTGGCCGGTCCAGCAGCTCGTGATCGGCGTCCTGGAGGGTCGCGTTTGCGAATGGGCCCTCTTCGCCTTCTCGCTTGAGTCGGGCGACTTCGTCGAGGTGGGTCGGGGCCGGGCCTCAGACACCCCCTGACGGGCGCTGGAGCCCGTCAGCCAGGTAGGTCCACGGGACCGGCGCGCCGAAGATTCCGCTCGAGCTGAGCTTTGCCCGGGAGGTACTGCACGGGCCAAGGCGAGAGCGTATAGCCGAGCTGGGCCGCCGCGTGCAGCGTCCAGTTTGGATCGGCGAGGTGAGGGCGGCCTATGGCGCAGAGATCCGCCCGCCCGGCGGCGATGATGCTGTTGACGTGGTCCGGCTCGAAGATCGCCCCGACCGCCATCGTCGCGATGCCCACCTCGTTGCGGATGCGGTCGGCGAAGGGCGTCTGATACATCCGACCATAGATTGGCTTCGCGTCCCTCGTCGTCTGACCGGAGGACACGTCGATGAGATCGGCCCCGGCCTCCGCGAAGCGCCGCGCGATCACCACGCCGTCGTCCGCGGTGTTTCCTCCCGGGGCCCAGTCGTGGGCACTGATTCGGATGGAGATCGGTCGGGACGCTGGAAAGACCTCGCGTACGGCCCGAAAGACCTCCAAAGGGAAGGCCAGGCGTCGCTCGAGATCACCGCCATAGGCGTCATCGCGGTGGTTGGTCAGCGGGCAGAGGAAGGCCGAGAGGAGGTAGCCGTGGGCGCAGTGGAGCTCAAGTGCGTCGAAGCCGCACTCGACGGCCCGCCGGGTGGCCTGCACGAAGTCGGACTTCACCCGCGAGAGGTCGTCGGCCGTCATGCACATGGGCACCTGATTCTGGGGTCCGTACGCGATCGCCGACGGCCCGATCAGCGGCCAGTTCCCCTCGGCCAGAGGCTCGTCGACGACCTGCCATCCCAGCTGCGTCGACCCCTTCGGACCCGCGTGACCGAGCTGAAGGGCGATCTTGGCCGGCGAGTTCTGGTGCACGTAATCACATATTCGTTTCCAGGCCGCGCCCTGCGTGTCGTTCCAAAGGCCAGTGCAGCCGGGCGAGATCCGCCCATCCGAAGAAGGGCTGGTCATCTCGGTCACGAGCAGGCCGGCCCCCCCGTGCGCCCGCGCGCCCAAGTGGACGAAGAGGAACTCGCCGGGCACGCCGTCGACCGCGCTGTACGTCGCCATGGGAGAGACGACGACGCGGTTGTCGACCTGAAGCTCCCGGAGTCGGAACGGCGTGAACATCGGCGGCACGGGCGCCTCGCCCACCCCGGCCCGCCGCGAGATGAACGCCTCGACGTCTCGGACATAACCGGCGTCCCTGAGCCGCAGGTTCTCGTGCGAGAGACGCTGCGAGCGCGTCAGCAGGCTGTAGGCGAACTGGTCGGCCTCCAGCGCCGTGTAGCGGTCCACGTGCTCGAACCACTCGGTGCTGTTTCGCGCGGCGTTTTGGATCTTGAGACACTCGATCTTGCGCTCGGCCTCATATCGCTCGAGCGCCTCAAGTCGAGACGGCCGAGAGGTGAGCTCGCGAGCCAGCGCGATCGCGTCCTCAAGCGCGAGCTTCGTGCCCGAGCCGACGGAGAAGTGCGCGCTGTGTGCGGCGTCTCCCATGAGCACGACGTTGCCGCTGAACCAACGTTCATTCGTGACGCGCTGGAAGTTGATCCACGCCGAGCCCCGCCGATGCCCGGCGTTGGACATGAGGGGGTGTCCTTCCAAGAACCGCCCGAAGAGCCGCTCGCAGAACGCGATACTCGCCGCGTCGTTCATGCGGTCGAGGCCCGCGTCCTTCCAGACGCGCTCAGGAGTCTCGACGATGAACGTGCTCGTGTCCCGATCGAAGCGGTAGGCATGCGCCTGGAACCAGCCCCACTCGGTCTCCTCGAAGAGGAAGGTGAAGGCGTCGAACGTCTTGTGCGTGCCCAGCCAAATAAACCGGCAGTCCCGGGACTCAATCTGTGGGCGAAACGTGTCGGTGAAGGCGTGGCGAACCGCGCTGTGAATGCCGTCCGATGCGACGATGAGCCCGTCTTTGTTCTCCGCGGCGAGCGCGGCTACGTCGGAGATCTCCGCTTCGAACCGCAGGTCCACCCCGACCTCTCGACAGCGATCCTGGAGGATCCGGAGCAACCGCTTACGACCGATGCCGCAGAACCCATGACCGCCCGAGCGGATGACACGAGCGCGATAGTGCACCTCGATGTCGTCCCAGTGGCTGAAGGCGTCGAGGATCTGCGCGTGCGACTCTGGATCGGCGGCGGCGAGGTAGCCGAGCGTCTGGTCGGAGAAGACGACGCCCCAGCCAAACGTGTCGCCCGGACGATTGCGCTCGTAGACGATGACCTCGTCGTTCGGCCTTGCCTTCTTCATGAGGAGCGCGAAGTAGAGCCCCGCCGGGCCGCCGCCGATGCAATCGATCCGCATGAGTGTCTCTTACTTGGTTCGTGGGCAGAGCACCGCGTGAAACTCACTGCCGGGGGGGGCATGGATCGCGACCGCCACATCGTACCCCCATTCCATCCGGGCCCGAAGCTGATAGCGCGTGACGACCGACAAGCCCGAGCCCCCAACTGGGCGTTCGCTGATGGACGCGACCCGGTCACTCTGGGTCGCGTCTCCGCCCCTCGCCGTCGTCAACGACGCGTCGACGCCCCCCGGCACCGACCAGCGGAGGACGGTCTTCTCAGCGCAGGGGTCCTCCAGGATGAACTTTGGGATGACCGAGGGGTGGTCCGTCGAGGCGACGATGAAGGCCAGGACACTGCCGGTGCTCGTCCGCACCGCGACCAGGCTGCCGTCGGCGTTGGCAGCCATCGCGACCGGTTGAAGGTCCCTAAAGACCGGCGCGTCCGCGACGATGAGCCGGTTCCGACTGAAGTCAGTCATGGTCACCCGTGCTGGGTCACTGGACACCGAAAAGACGCGCCCCGTGCCCAGGGCCACCGCCGAGACCGCGTTCACCGCCGGCACCTTGGGCGCGAGGGTCAACGTCTGCAACTCTTTGCCGAGGGTCGTCCGCTGCACCTTCCCGTCCGCGAACGTCGTAAACGCATGACCGCCATCAGGTCCGATGGAGATCCGGGGCGCGCCCCCCCATTTATTGATCCGCACAATCCGACTGCCCTTGTCTTGCACGAAGTCGATGTTGCGAAGCTCGAAGTTCGGGCCCCCGTGGACGTCACGCGTCACGACCCAGGCTGCTCGCGCTTCATTGCCCAACGCGATGTCAATGGCGGGTCCGGCCTCGTCGGGGCGCGTACCATCCGCGTTGATGGGCCGATCGACCGAGTGGACGAGCGCGCCGAACGACGGCGAGGAAGGGTCGACGTCGTAGACTTGGACGAAGCCCGGCGCGTTGCACGCCATGGCCAACCACCAGCCCTCGTGCGCCAGCGTCAAGCCCGAGGCCGAGGGGCAGCCGTCCAACTTGAGGCGGGTGAGCGTTCGCAGGGGCCCGCGCCGCGGCAAGGCCACGATCATGAGGACCTCGTCCGAGTTGGGTGACGCGGTCAGAGCACCCGTCGAGCCCGCCTTCGAAGTACATCCCTGCCAGTGGCATGTGCGTACGAAGAGGAGATCCCCGCTCGGGTGGAAGGCGACCTCGCCGACGTTGCGGCCGGCGGTGACTTGACCGACGAGCGTCACCTTGCCCGGCTCGCTCTGATCGATGCCGAAGACGAGCACGCGGCCATCCGCGCAGCCCACGGCGATGCGCCGACCGTCGCGGGTCACGGCGACCGGCGCTCCGTCGCAGGCCCCGATGGCGGCGAAGGACTTCAGGGCGACGGTGGGCAGAGGGACCGGGGCGCGAGTGCACGAGGCCGCGAGCAAGACGCTGAGCGCCAGAAGCGAAGGGAGCCTTGACATGGGACGAAGCGTAGCAGCACGACGACTGGACGCCACCTTCACCTCAACAGTCCGGGCAACGTTGCTCGTAGCATTCGGACAGAGCCGTCGCGCGCCGGACTGAGTCGCCGAAGGCACCGCCGAACTGGTTGATGATGGCTCCGCAAGGGCCAAGGCAGTTGATGCCCGTGCACCCGGCCATGCGGGCACAGTCGCGAATCGCATTGCAGCCGCCGGTGGGGTCCGCCGTGCAGTTTTGGAGCTGCTCCAGACAGTTGTCGCACGCGCAGCACTCGCAGGCCGTCGCCGAGTCGGCATAACAGGTGCTCACAGCCGGAGACTCGCCGTCGCCGCAGAGGCTCGCGGGCGGGGGCTCTTCGGTGGGCGGCATGGGCGGCTGCGTGGGCGGCTGCGTGGGCGGCTGCGTGGGCGGCTGCGTGGGGGCCATCGTCGGGGGCTCCTCCGGTGGCATCGTCGGGGGGCCGTCCGGCGGCGAGGTCGGGGGGCCGGTCGGCGTCAGCGGACTCGGTGGCAGGCCTTCGCCCGCATCGGGGAAGTCGGCGACGACCTCGGGCACGGGTTCCTCGACCGGCGCGTCGGCGCAACCCACGGCCAGCGCGCTGAAACCGAAAGCGAGCGCCCAGAGCGGACGCTGAGAGACGCCGGAACGGCGAAAGGGAAAGACCAACTGTCGATGCATGGGTCACTCGCCTTGACTAAGTGCTTGGATGTCTGGAACTCAACTGTGATGCCCGGCCCGCGCCTCGCGACGGCCGCGGCTCCACGCCTCGTGAACCTCTTCGAGTCTCTCTTCGCCCAATCGCTCCTCGAAGAGGCTCAGCGCAGGCGCGACGAGCGCACGCCCGGGTTCGCCGAGCAGCTCACCTAAGCTGCCACGCGCCCGGAGGAGCGTGTCGTACGCGAGGACGAGCTGTCCGGCGGCTTCATAGGCCGTGAGCAGGAGCGTCGACGTGGCGAGGTAGGTCGGGACATCGGTCGCCAGGACGGCCGCCTCACGCGCGCCCAGAGCGTGCACGATGGCCTCTTCCACGCGACCGCAGGCGAGCGCGATCACCCCTCGCTGACCGAGCGCGCGTGCGTCTCGAATCGACGAGGACGGCGCGGCCTCCAAGGCCAGCTCGATGAGTCGCTCGGCCGTGCCGTGATCACCCATCGCGGTGCGTGCCACGGCTCGTTCGATCAGGAAGTCGGCGACACTGTCCACGTCGCCTTGCGCCTCGGAGAGCGTGACCGCCTCCCCGAGCAGCGCGTCCATCTCGACCCACTGAGCGGCGCGCCGGGCGAGCTCGGCCAGCTTCGCTGTCGCCTGGACCTGCCCCTTCGGCGAGGCCTGCCGCCGAACCTCGGACCAGGCCTGGGTCTGGTGCTCGACGTCACCGAAACGATCGGCGGCCTCGGCGAGGACCACATAGAGGTCGTCGGGGGACCCAAGACCCCCGCACAGCCGGACGGCCGCCTCCGCTGTCCGCGTCGTCCCTGCCTCATCCCCGAGCATCATCCAGAGGCGCGAGGCACCGAGGTAGAGGAGCACGGCCCCGTCCCGCTCACCGCCCCGCTCAGCCCTGTCAGCGCCACGCTCGCAGCGAGGCGCGGCCTCGGCGATGCGCCCCTCGAAGGTGAGCCGCTGCATCTCACTGAGCAGCGTCGACAGCTCGTTGGCGGTCATGACGAAGTCTCCCCTGCGGGCCCGCTGTCGCGAAGCTCGATGACCGTCGCTTCGAGATTTTCCAAAGCGGGCAACTGCGCCGCCGTGACAACAATCACGGTCGCGACGGGCCAGCGTTGCAGCGCGGTGCGCACCTCCGCCAGCCCCTCGTCGCCGAGGTCGGCCGGCACGATGAGCGCGCGCAGCTCGAAGAGGCGGCGCGCGTCCACCGCGGATGCTCGGCAGGCAAGGGCGAGCGAAATCTCGAGGCCTTCGGAGCGCGCAAGGTCGACCCAAGTCACGTCGTACCCCATGGCGAACACCCAGTCGCGCGCCGCTTCCGGAGTCGAACTTAGAATCGTCAATTCACTTGACGACTCAAGCAGCTGCAGGTGCGCGTAGTCGCCCATGAGCGTGGCGTCGACTTCGAGCGAGGGGACCGTCGGACTTCGTTTGGGCTCGCCGAGGACGTGCGCCAAGACCTCGTCGGCGACCCAGACCTCGACGAGCCCCTTGGCCGAGAGGCAGGAGATGAGGCCCCAGTCCTCGAGGTGTTCATAAGCCGCATTGAGGTCGGCCTCGGTCGTGCCGGGGCAGAGGAAGCCGACCAGGGCGTTGACCCGCGTACGCGAGACCGTGCCCTGACCAATCGGGACGAGCAGATCGGCGAGCCGGTCGTCGACGGCGACCGCCCCGCTGGCCATGAGCACGCACAGCGCGGGCGGCGTCAGCTCGAAGGCGCAGGCGAGGCCCAATAGGCCAAACCGCGCCCCCGCGGACTCAAGATACAGCGCGTCGAAGCGCGCGCGCGCGCCGGCTTCGGAGCTCACCGCAGCCCCGATGCACTCGACGAACGCGGCGCAGGCCTCCTCGGTCGCCACGGAGCCGATGGTCGCCCGCGCGATGGTCTCCACGAGGCCCGTATCCCCGGTCGCGCTGGCGATCTCCGCCATGACCTCACAGGCCCGCGCATAGACCACGTCGTCGTCGTCCTCGTCGCCGCGAGGGCGGCCCAGATCAATGGCCGTCAGGAGCAGGTGCCGGGCGCGCTCCGGCGAGAGCGCCGCCATCGCCGAAGCCCGCTCAAGCAGGCCGAGCGAGAGCCCTCTCGACGGGGTGCTCACGATGCCCTCACAGCGACCGCTCACGGGCGCGGCCTTCAAGCCAGGTGCTGAGCTCGGCGCGGGCCCCGGCCTGTGAAGTCTGAGTGCCTCGGGTGCTCGGGAATACCCGACCATCTGGCAGCTCAACCTCGAGCCAGACCTGGTCGTACCGGACGGCCGTCCCGATGAACATCCACGTGTCCCGGCTGCGGTCGTTGATCGCACGGGGCGCGTCAGAAGGCAGCTCGAGCAGCGTGAAGCCGAGGGGGTTGATGAGGCTCCACGAGCCGTCGGCGGCGATCGAGAGCGTGCGGAATTGCCGCGCCGAGTCCAGGATCGTCCGGCCCAAGAAGACGACGCCCACGATGAGTACCGCGAGGCCAAAGAACATCAAGGGCTTACGACCATAAGTGCCCGCTGTGAGTAGGGCCGTCAGGCCGAGCGCGCCCAAGACGAAGAAGAGCTCGAAGAGGCCGAACACCACGAACGCCATGACCGACTCGAAGCCCGCGAAACGGAGGAGCTGAGCACCCATCGCTCAGGCCCCCTGCGCGCCGGGAACGACCGTCTGTCGCATGCCCCGGTGCGTCGCCGCCCACGACATCAAGCTGCCCCACTTCTGCTGGCGTTGCTGGCGCACTGCTGCGGCCTGCTGCGCCAGAGACTGCTCCGCTCCGCGGCTGGTCTGCGACTCTGTCTGCGCCTCCTGCGCCACGGCCCCGGCCTTCTGCTGATCACTGGAGACCAGCTGCTTGAGCGTGCCGCTCGCCGCATCCCCCTGCCCTCGCGCCTGCTGGGCCTCCTGCGCCTGTGAGGTCCGGGTGGCGACGGCCTGCTGCATCTGCGCCTGACCCGCCTGGGTCGACGCCCCCTGCTGGGTCACCTCGTCGATGCCCGCCACGAAGCGCGAGAGGTCTCTTTGGGTGCCGGAGACATCGAAGAACCGATTGGACGGCACACGCTGAACGATGCCGTTGACCGTCCGCGCGGGCCCGGCGATCGGCTGAAGCACGGCGGCGGCCCGCTGCATGCCGTCGTTCGTCGAGCCCCCACCCTGGGCACCTTGCAGCGAGATCTGCTGCGTCTCCTGCGCGACAGACTGGTGCTTCGTCGCCGTCTCAGCGTGGGTCTGATTGCGGGCCTCGAGCGCGGCTTGAACCCGCCCAATTTCGGCGGCTCGTTCGGTCGCAGACTGCCCAACGGCCTCTGCCGCCTGGGTCGCAGCGGCCTGCTCGCGGGCCTGAGACTCAAGGGCCTGCTCCTGCCCGTCCAAGGCCTCAAGCTCCGCGAGCGTGCCCGGGGGCTCCGGCAGGACGACGTGACCACGAGCGTCGCGAGTCGGCGGCGCCGGCTTCGCGCCTGGACTCACCGCCGAGCCGTCCGCCGCCGCCGTCGACCGATCCTCGGCGTTCGCCTTGTAAGTCCCGTAGGCGCCCTCGGTCGTATTGCCGACCTCGCCCCCCGGCGCGCCGCCCGAGTGACCCCGAAGGATGTCCAGCCGTTCATTCGCCGTCTCGACCCGGCCCGTGGACTGCGTCACCCGACCGTCCCGCTTGTCTGCACGCCCCTCGGCCGCCGACGCGGCTCGCCGATCTCGACGGGTCGCGCCCGGTTCGCTCGCCGCCGCGCGCGCAGCGGTCGCCCGCTGCCGATAGTCCGTCGCGTTCTCCTGGCGACTCTGAAGCTCGGCCTGCGACGCGTCACGTTTGGCCGTCAATGGCGCGCTTCGGCGGCCGCCGACGTCGAAGTAATTCTCGCCGTTCGCCTTGCCCTGCGCCCGACTGCTCGCGGCCGTTCCCCCCTGGAAGTCAAGGGTCTGACGAACGGCCTGATTGCCCCCCCTGAGGTCTCCGGCGGCCTGACCCGTGGCTTTCGCGCCCCCCCGAATCCCGCTGCCGAACTGCGCGAGCGGGTTGCCCTTGCCACCCCCGAGGCGGTTGTCGATGGCCGCGTTCCCGTAGTTGGCGATCGCTCCCTGGACCTCCTGGTGATACTGCTGCTCCTGGTGAACGAGCTTAATCGGGTCGTCATTCGAGACGAGGATGTGCATCGCTCGAAAAAGCGGCGGCAACGGGGAGATCAAGTTCGAGACCGTCATGCACACGGTCGCGATGCCGCCGCACGCTCGACCGACGTTGATCGCCATCGGGATGTGGGGCACGAGGAAGGCGAGCGGCGGGAAGAAGACGCTGAGCAGGCCGCCGACCGCAGCGATGGCGGCAAAGGCGTAGGCGAGCCCGGAGAGGATGTTGCAGACGTTCCCGATGAGATCGAGGATAGACTTCACGCTCCCGATGGCGTCGGCGATGATCTGGAAGGCTCCTTTGCCCTCCCAGTTGAAGCCCTCGCCGATGCCGTCGAGCGTGCGCCTCAGGCCAGCGCCGCCGTTGGAGAAGAGCGAGTACGCCGACAGCGTGCCGCCGATGATGTTGCCGAGCCCCGGCACCGGGATGCGAGAGGCCAGCGCCCCGATCGCCTGACCCGCGACGGTCTGGACGACGGCCCCACGCGCGCCCTGCGCGAGATCCGTCGCGACGTTGCCAGGGGAGAAGAGCTGCGCGGCCCGCGCGCCCGCCCCGCCGCGCATCGCTGACCAACTCTCGTGAAACTCGAGCTCCTGCCGAACGAGCTCACGGCCGCCGGCGTCTTGCCGCACCGAGGCCGCGGGTGCGGCTGTTGGTGCCGCCGCGGTTGCAGGCGCGGCTGCTGGAGCCGCCGCCGTTGGACCCGCCGCCGTTGGAGCCGTCGATGGCGCCGCGCCGGGTCCGGCCACCGCTTTAGCCGCGTCCGGCAGAGCCGCTGGAGCCGCCCCTTCCGGCACCGCGTCCGCGCCGCTGTCTGCGGTCGTACCTTGCGGCGGCGGACCCGCAGGCGAGGGCGGACCCGCCGGCGAGGGCGGACCTTGACCCACCGCGGCCTGCTCTTCGGGGCTGAGCTCGGAGATGAGCAGCTCGATGACCGGACGGGCGGATTGCGGAGCGCGAGCCCGCGCCTGATTGACAACCTGGGCGACCGCCTCCGGACCTTGCGGTCGGGCTTCGGCGATCCGCGCTCTCAGCGAGACCAACTCCTCCATGCCGGGCGCTGATGGGGCCGCTCCGGTCTTCGCCGCGCTCGCGCTCACCTCACCACTCTGCTGCCGCGCCGACGCGCCCGTATCGACCGGCGCGACATCCGCTTGGGCGGACGCTGGACTCGCCGTGGCTATCGCTCGGTCGGGCTCGCGGGAGCGCTCCATGTCGGCCTCACTTTCGACACCGCGCGGTCGGGCTCACCGCAACGTAGCTCGCGAAGTATGCGTTCCCGCTACCCGGGATTCAATCCGAACAGGGCGCCGCCTCAGTGAGCCGTCTTCGCGGCCCGAGCCGCCCCGGCCGCGGCGCGGGCCTTCGTCCGGCCGCCCGCCGCTTGAGCGCGCGCGGCATTTCGCTCGGCCATGCGCCCGATATAAGCGACGGCCTCCGGTGTCTTGCAGCCCGTCTCCCCGTGTTTGACGTCGATCGGCCCGATGCGCTTCGCGGCCGCGATGGCTTCCTCGCGCAGCGACTCGATATGGCCACCGACGCTGATGAGCGTGCTGTTCATGGAGTGGCGCATCCGATTCGCCGCACCGTGAATGCGCGTCTCGATCTCCGCGAGCAGCTGCACAGCCAACTCGGCGTCGACCTTGCCGCCCTGGATCAGCGCCGAGAATACGAGCCAACCGGCGCTCCCGATCCACTCGCGCTTGTCCTGCGACCACCGGCGGGCGAGCGCCATGGCGTAGGGCGAACGCGCCGCGAACACGGAGACGGCATCGGTCAGGACGTAGTTATCGCAGCCCTCAATCCACGTCTGAAGCTCTTCGGCGGTGGCTTCGTCGGGGTTGGCAATCTTCGTGGCGAGCACGCGGGGGTCGTGAATCCCCGTCGACCAAAGGCCGCGCGCGAGCGTGTGGTTCATCTTCAGTTTCTTGGTCAGCGACTCGAGGTCGCTGTACTTGATCCCGAAGCAGGCGCCCATGACGCCGTGCCTCCGGTAGATCCTGACGGTGTTCGGATTGGCGCGCTCCTGAAGGAACGCCATCACTTCCACTTGGGTCATCGCCTCAAAGCCTTCCCCCATGGGGTCACTGATCGAAGTGCGGGGTACATACTCAATTCTCGTCCGAAGGTCGAGAACGATGGACCTAAGAAGGCCCAACCTCCCCGAGAACCGCGCCGGCAGGTCCGGCCCGGAAGCCCGCCCCTTGTTCGCGCGGATCTGCTGTGCAAGGATGCCGCCAAATCAGCCATCACTATGGACGGAAGCCTCGTAATCTAGGGGCCGATGAGTCGGACAAGGAGCGCCGCGTGAGTCTTTCCGCCGATGCCGTGACCCGCATTTTCGAAGGCCGCTACGACTGGTCCTCCGCCCGTGTGATGGTGAAGGCCGCCGCTGCGCACGCGGGCGCTGACCTTGCTGGACCTTTCGATGCCAACGCGCTCTCAGCCCTCGCCGATTCGATCGCCGTCCTCGGCGATCACGTCGACGCGCTGGTCAAAGCCCTCCGAAACGCCGCGCCCGCGCCGGTCGTCTCGGTGAAGCCTACGCTGGCCGGCCCGAGCGTGGAGGCCGAGATGAGTAAGAACGCCGGCGTGCCGGAGCCCGAGGAGGCACCGCTGCCGGTCACGGTCGCCGCCGAGGCACCGCCAGACTTCCTGCCGGAGACCGAAGGCAGCTCCGAGCACCGCCGGGACAAGCGGAAGAAGTAAGGCGCCCAGCCGGCTCAGGCGAGCTGTTCGCCCCCGCCGGCTCAGGTGACGAGCTGTTCGCCCCGCCAGCTCAGGTGAGCTCGTCGGCCCCGTCATCGCCGCCGGCCATCGTGCCCAGCCGCTGCGAGACGAGCTTGGGGCGCGCCTTCATCATGACGTCGCCGACGTCCTCCCGAAACCGGACCTTGCGGGTGGCGATCTCCCGCAGCGACGTCACGACCATTTTGTTACCGTCGGTGTTGCTGACGAGCAGCGCCGCTCCCTTGTGGAGCTGCCGGTATCGAAGCGCCGTGAGGTGAACAAGCGCAAACTGATCCGAGACGTTGTGCAGGCAGTCTTCAATCGTAATGCGAGCCAAGGGGATCTCCGAGAGGTCTGGGTGAAAATGAACGCGCATCCTAGGGTCACGGCCCCGACCTTGCAACCCTTCGTCCCATTCTGGCGATTCCCCGCCAGGGAGACCCCCGAGGCATGAAGAAGTTCTCGTTTCGATTCGCCGCCGTCCTGCGCCAGCGCGAGATCGTGCTCGACCAGAAGCGCAGCATCTTCGCAGAAGTCGAGCGCAAGCTGGCCCTCGCCGAGGAACTGCTGACGCAGCGCCGTCAAGACCTCGGCGCCCAGCTCGCCGGGGGACCCCAAGCAGGGCAAGCCTTCGACGCACGCAAGGAGCTCGTGCGGCACCGGTACATCTTCTCTCTGCGTCAGGAGATTGGCCGACGTGAGCAGCAGATGGTCATGGTCGAACAAGAGCTCACCCGCGCGAGGCAGGTGGTGACTGTGGCGCACCAGGATCTGCGAGCCATGGAGATCCTTCGGGAGAAGGATCATCTCGCCTGGCAGCACGAGATGAAGCGCGCCGAGGAACGCCAGATCGACGAACACAACGCCCAGCGTTTTCAGCGGTAGGCACGCGCTGAGGACAGCCGTCAGACCGCCTTGGCGAGCCGCTTCTTGAGGAACAGGATAGCCTCACTGTGAAGCTGGCTGATGCGGGACTCGGTCAGATCGATGACCCGCCCGATCTCTTTGAAGTTCAGCTCATTATAATAGTAAAGCGACATGACCAACTTGAGCCGCTCGGGCATGGCCTCTAGCGCGAGGACGACCTGCTCCCGGAGCTCATTGAAGAAGGCGTGACCAAAGGGATCCTCTGGCGCCGACTGCGTCAAGAGCTCCCAGGGGACCTCGGTGGTCTCGGTGGCGATGGCGCTGAGGTCATCCATGGTCAGAAACGCCATCTTCGAGTTCTGGGCGAGGCACTCCTCGATCTCTTCGACGATGAGCCCCGTCTCCTCGGCCAGCTCCTTCGTCGTCGGCATTCGACCGTGGATCGCCTCGAGCTTCTGCCGGGCCTTCTCGACCTTATTGACCTTGCCTCTCGCGGCCCGGGACATGAAGTCATAAGAGCGCAGCTCATCGAGCATCGCGCCCTTGATACGAAACTCGGCGTAGGCCTCGAACTTCGTGCCCTTCGCCGCGTCGAAGTTATCGATGGCGTGGATGAGCCCGATCGTGCCGACCGACATGAGGTCGTCCAGATCGACCGACGGAGGCACGCGATGGATGAGCCGATAGGCAACCCGCTTGACTAACGGCGCGTACTTGCGGATCAGCTCCTCCTGGAGCTTATTCTTCTGGTTGCGCGCGTAGGTCTGGATGCCGGGGTTCATCGGGCCGATGTGCTCAAGCCTGTGGCTGCTGGAGGAGACGCTTCCAGAAAAACTGCATGTTCCCGGTCATGGGTCGATCGCCCGACTCCTCGAGCAGGCGGTCGGCCAGATCGGCGATGCAGAGGGAGGCTCGACTGTCTGGCCTGCCGATGACGAGCAGCTTACGGTCGAGCACCGCCAGGCTCACGTTCTCGTCGTACATGACGTGGCCCAGAAATTCGATGTTCAGCCCCGGCACGTCACTCATGTGGCGGTCCGCGACGGTCGTAATCGTGCGGTAGACGTCTCGCGCCACCTTGGGCGAGCGAACAGAGTTGACGATGAGCTTGAAGCGTCGAACGCCGTGGTCCCGGGCCAGCACCTTGATGATGGCGTAGGCGTCGGTGATGGAGGTCGGTTCGGGGTTCGTGACCACCAGCACGTCCTGGGCGGCCGCGTTGAAGTCGAGCACGTTCTTGCCGATGCCCGCGCCGGTGTCGACGAGCAGGATGTCGAACTGCTGGTCGAGCTCCTCGAGCGCTTGCATGAGGTGCATGACCTGTTCGTCGCTGAGGTGCGTCAGCTCCTTCACGCCGCTGCCGGAGGGCAAGACCGTCACGCCGGGAGGGCCCGGAGTCAGGATCTCCGCGAGGGTCTTCTCGCCGCGGAAGAGCTGCTCCAGCGTGGCCTTGGGCGTGACGCCCATGATGATGTCGACGTTGGCCAACCCGAGATCGGCGTCGATGAGCAAGACCGACTTGCCGAGTTGGCCGAAGCGCGCGGCGAGATTACAGACGATGCTCGTCTTGCCGACGCCGCCTTTGCCGCTGGTGATGGACAGGATCTGCATTGAGCCACCTGCTCGCGTCATCCGGCGAAGGGTCGAAGCTTGGTCCCCCACTATCTACCCCACGCCGTCCACGAACGACATCATGCTGTTCAAGTTGCCTACATTAACCCGCATTGTCGTCACGCGCCAATTCGATTCTCGCTTCAGATCGCCCGCAGATCGCTCTCGGAGGCGTTGCCGAGGTTAACCTCATTGGCCTTCATCACGATTCTGGCGGCAAGCGCGGCGGCATCGGCGCAGGACAAATCCTCCGGCACGCGCTGACCCTCGGTCAGGAAGGCGACCGGCCGGCCGGATCTTCGGGCCAGAGAGTACACCACGCCGACCGCGTCGGTCTCGTCGAGCTTGGTGATGCACAAGGCCGAGCACAGGAGCGGCGCGAACGCGTCGATGGTGGCGAAGGCATCGCGCTCCCGCGTATTCGCCGCGATAGACAAGATGACCTCCCCGCCCCAGCCCTTCGGGAAGTAACGCGACAGCGCGCGAACCTCGTCCTCGGCGCGGGGGTTTCGTCCCGTCGTGTCGACGAGCACGAGGTCGCATTCCGACAGCTCCTCGAGCACGCCCTCTAACTCCTCGGGGCGCTTCACCACGGCCAGTGGACACTGGAGAATCTCGGAGTACCGGGAGAGTTGGTCAACCGCGGCGATGCGGAACGTGTCCACCGTGACCAGGCCCACCCGGAGGCCGAACTCCAGCTTCGCCCGGGCTGCGAGCTTGGCAATCGTCGTCGTCTTTCCCACCCCGGTCGAGCCCACGAGCGCGAGGACCCGACGGGTGCCGGGCAGAGGCATCAGCTCACCCGTACACGGCAGGTCCGTGGCCAAAGCGCAGCCGATGGTGGCGAGCACCTCCGCGTCGTCCGGGCTGCCCGCCTCGAGGTCTGCGGCGAGGCGACGCACGAGGTCCGCCGCGTGGTTCGAATTGAGCCCGACCGCGATCAGACGCTCACGCCAAGCCCTCGCCGCCGGAGAGGGTGCCGGTCGCGAACGCTCGGTCAGCCGATCGGAGACGAGGCCACTGAGCTGACGAAGCTGGGCGGCCAAATCATCCGCGACGCGGTGAAGCTGGGCTTCCGTCACCGTGTCGGAGGACCGCTCTCCGAGTCGCTCGACCGCGCCGCGCAGGGTCGACAGCTCACCTCGCAGCGCCTGATTCGACTCGGCTGCAAGTTGGGGCAAGGCGACCTGCTGCGCGAGGAGCGCGGCCCGCTCGGCGAAGGGGTTGTGGACCTCGAC
>SHZC01000126.1 GCA_009692505.1 Myxococcales bacterium | reverse complement strand
CAGGCGTCGATGGTGGTGCAGGCATCCCCGTCATCGCAGCGCTCTCCCTGGGCGACGGGCTCGGCTCGGCAGACGCCGGATTGGGGGTCGCAGGCGACGGCCTCGCAGTCCGCCGGAGCCGGGTTGCAGACGACGACCTCCCCCACGCAGACCCCGCCTTCGCAGCGGTCGGCCGAGGAGCACGGGCTGCCGTCGTCGCAGAGGGTGCCCTCGCCCCGGTCTTCGCGCACACACTCGCCGCTGTCGGACTGGCAAGCGCCGACATGGCAGGCGTCGTCGAGGGCCGTGCAGTCTCGGGGCGGGCCCGCGCAGGCGGCGTCGATGCAGGTCTCACCCTGCGTACAGGGATCGGAGTCGTCACAGGCGATGCCGTTCGGCCGCCCGATGAGCTGGCAGAGACCGGTGGCGGCATCGCAGCGGCCCACGCTGCAGACCCCGTTCAGCTGCGCGCAGTCGAGCCGGGCACCTCCACATTGGCCCCGGTCGCAGACGTCGTTCTGCGTGCAAGCGTCGGCGTCATCGCAGGCGAGCCCATCGGTCCGGCCGCCGCCTTCGACGCAACGTCCAAGGGTGCAGACATAGCTCGTGCAGACGTCGTCGTCCTCGCAGTCGCGATCGGCGACGCAGTCCCGACAGTCCGCGTCCTGGAGATCGACGCGGCCATCGCAGTCGTCGTCGAGGCCGTCGGCGCAGTTGATCTCGCTGACGCCCAAACGAACGGGCGTTCGGAGACAGAGGCCGGTCTCAGCATCACAGGCGTCGGCGGTGCAGGCGTCGCCGTCGTCGCAAGACACCGCCGCGCCTTGGCATTGGCCGTCGGCGCAGCCGTCGACCTGGGTGCAGGGGTCGAGGTCATCACAGGCCTCACCCGCGGGCAGCAGGACGACCTCGCATTGACCATCCTCTGGGCTGCACTGCGCGACCTGACAGGTGTTCGGGTCCGCGGCGCAGATCAGGGGGCGACCGGCGCAGACCCCGAATTCACAGGCGTCTTCCCGGGTGCAGGCGCTCCCGTCATCGCATGGCGCGCCCTGGGGCTGGAGGGCTGTGGCGCACTCGCCGCTCTCGGCATCGCACTGGCCGATGGAGCAGGCGTCGTCGAGGTCGCTGCAGTCCGTCGCGCGGCCCTGACAGCCGCGCAGCCCGCAGACGTCCTCCGTCGTGCAGGCGTCGTGGTCGTTACACACCGTTCCGCCTCGGACCGGGGCGACCGCGCAGCCTCCGAGCTCCGGATCACAGACCCCGAATCGGCAGGGGCCGTCGAGGAAGCTGCAGTCCGTCGTCGCGCCGCTGCACAGGCCGCCTGTGCACACGCCGACCCCAATGCAGGCATCGAGGCCACCGCAGGGCGTGTCGTCGGGGCGCGCGACGGCGACGCAGCCTCCCGCGGCCGCGTCGCAGAGGCCCACGAGACACGGACCGCCGAGCGCGGAGCAGTCGAGCGGGGCTCCGCCACAGAGGCCGCCTTGGCAGCCATCGTCTGAAGTGCAGGGATCGGAATCCGAGCAGGCCGAGTCGTCCTCCGCGGCGACGACCTCGCACTCGCCGGTCGCGGGCGAACACCGCGCCGCCTCGCACTCTCCGAGGGGGGCATCGCACGGAAGCGCGGAGCCCGCGCAGAGCCCGGCGCGGCAGGTGTCATCGGAGGTACAGCGAAGCTCGTCGTCGCACTCGACGCCGTCTTCGACGTCCCGCGCGCGGCACTGTCCGGCCTCGCAGGCGACCACGCGGCAGGGGCCGGGATCGGGACAGTCGGCGGCGATGGCGCAGAGGCGGCAGTCCGGATCGTCACGATCGACGAGGCCGTCGCAGTCGGCGTCCCGGCCATCGTCGCAGGCAGGCTCATCGGGGTTGCCCTCCACATCCGGATGGGGGATCGGGCGATGCTCGCAGGCCCCGTCGGAGAGATTGCAGGCGTCTCGGGTGCACAAATCGAGATCGTCGCAGTCCTTCATGGCCCCTCGGCACGCACCGCCCGTGCAGCGGTCGCGCTCGGTGCAGGGGTCACCATCGTCGCAGGGCTGGCCCACAGTACAGACCGGACCGACGTCGGGGGTCTCGGAGCTTGAGTCGACAGTGCCAGCGTCCGACTGCTTGATGGACGGGTTTGGGCTCTCGCAGGACACGGTCAGGGCGAACAGCGCGCCCGTGCCGAAGGCGCGACAGGCCAAGGGTATCATGGGGCGCAGCATGGACAGTGGAGCTCCGAGGGGGGACCGACGGTTCCAACTTACGGCAAAGGCGTGGATGTGGTTCAGTGCGTTCGTTGAAACAGCGGACGATTATTGGTTGGCGCGAGTGGGTGGTCCTCCCTGAGCTCGGCGTGGAGGCCGTCAAGGCCAAGACCGACACCGGCGCGCGCACGTCGGCACTGCACGCCTTCGACATCTCGACCGTCTCCCGCGAGGGCCGGTCGTTCGCCTGCTTCGTCGTCCACCCCCTGCAGCGGACGGCCGCGCGCGCCCTGCGGGTGGAGGCGGAGATCATCGACGAGCGGACGGTCACCAACTCCGGCGGCCACGCCGAGTCGCGCCCCGTGATCCTCACCACGATGGAGCTCGCCGGTCAGAGCTTCTCCATTGAGATCTCCCTCACCGACCGCGACGTCATGGGCTTCCGCATGCTCCTCGGTCGTGAGGCCCTGAAGTCCCGATTCCTCGTCGATCCTGCACGTTCGTTCTTCGCGGGTCGGGCGGGCAAACCAAAGAAAAATCCCAAGGTGGTGCTCCTGTGAAAATCGGCATCCTGTCGCGTAAGGCCTCGCTGTATTCGACGGCTCGACTCAAGGAGGCGGCGCGTCAACGGGGGCATGAGGTCCGCATCGTCGACTACCTCCGCATCTACATGAACATCACCTCGCACAAGCCCATCGTCATGTACGGCGGCGAGACCCTCGACGTGGACGCCATCATCCCCCGAATCGGCGCCTCCCAGACCTTCTACGGGACGGCCGTTGTGCGTCAGTTCGAGATGGCTGGCGTCTACTCGGCGAATGAGTCGCAGGCCATCGCGCGCTCCCGTGACAAGCTCCGTTGCCTTCAGCTCCTGGCCCGCGCGGGCATCGGCCTGCCGGTGACCAGCTTCGCGCACTCGCCCAAGGACATCCCACGCCTGATCGAGATCGCCGGGGGCGCGCCGCTGATCATCAAGCTGCTCGAGGGCACCCAGGGCGTGGGCGTCGTGCTCGCCGACACCGACAAGGCCGCGGAGTCGGTCATCGCCGCGTTTCGACAGCTCGACACCTACATCCTCGTGCAGGAGTTCATCGCCGAGGCGGGTGGGGCGGACATTCGGGCCTTCGTGGTGGATGGCAAGGTCGTGGCGTCCATGCGGCGGCAGGGCGCGGCCGGTGAGTTCCGCTCGAACCTGCATCGCGGCGGCAGCGCGGAGAGCATCCGCCTTACGCCCGAGGAGCGCAGCACCGCCGTTCGAGCGGCCAAGGTCATGGGCCTGAAGGTCTCGGGCGTCGACATGCTCCGCAGCAACCACGGGCCGCTCGTCATGGAGGTCAACTCCTCGCCGGGGCTTGAGGGCATCGAGCGGGCGACCGGCGTCGACGTCGCTGCCGCCATCATCGAATATCTGGAGAAGAAGGCTGAGAAGGGGAAGACTCAGGACCGCATCGGGTATTGATCGCCGTCATGATCCTTCACGCGCTCAAGGTCGTCGTGCTCGCCGGTGGTGGCTCACCCGATCTGAATTACCACTCGCACCTCGTGCACGTGGAGTCGTTAGTCAAGCTGCTTGACGATCGCGGCGTGCCCCGGCAGGACGTGGCCGTGTTCTTCGCCGACGGCAGCCACCCCAAGGCTGATCGGGTGGTCGTCCGAGGCGAGCCCGTGCCGGGGGAGTGGGTCTTGGAAGGAACCCCGCTCGACGCGGCGACGCGGCCCCTGCCGGATCTGGTCAATACGGAAGTCAAGGGACTTGACCTTCGGCCGGCCACGCACGCCGCGCTCGTCTCGCACTTGTCTCAGCTCGGCAAGACCATGGGAGCGGGCGACACCCTCCTCATCGCGGTCACGGATCACGGCATGGCGGACCCGGAACACGAGCGCGACACGCGAATCTTGCTGTGGGACTCGAAGGCATGGTCGCGGACGGCCTTCGAGAGAGACCTCGCCGTCCTTGGACCCGACGTGAAACTCGTCATGTGGATGTCTCAGTGTTTCTCCGGGGGCTTTGCCGACGTGTCCGTGCACCGGAAGAACACCTGCGGCGCGTTCTCGGCCAACGACGATAGCGTGGCGTATGGCTGCTTCTCTGAGCTCGCCGTGCGGCCCACGCTCGGCCACTTCATGCAGGTCCTCGATGGGCTCAAGGCGACGGGGTCACTCCGAGGGGCGAGCGACTGGGCGGTCCTCACGGACGATACGCCCGACGTGCCCCACCTGACCTCGGACACTTATACGAGCGACGCGCTCTTCGACGAGGCCGAGTCTCGTCAACGCTCAGTCGACGCCCTGGTAGATGAAGGGCTCCTCATCGCCGCAGCCGACCCCTCGGCGGAGGACACCCTGAGCCTGAGACTCGCGGCGAAGCTGATCACAGCTTATGGGCTCGGGCCGGTCACGAATCAGTCGGAGCTCACCGCGCTTATAGGCCGCATCAGCGACCTTCAGCATCAGGCGCAGACCTGGAACGAGCTCTGGACGCCGACCTTGGACACGCTGCGGGAGGCCGTCTCGCGCGACGTGGTCTTGAAGATTGACGAGCGCTCCGGTCAGGCGGCTCGCGCGACGCTCAGACGGGGTCTCATCGAGCAGCTCGCCGCACGGACCCGCGAGCTGCCGGGTTTCGAGTCGCGGATCGTCAACGTGTACGACCACCAGCGGCAGAGCGGCAAGATCGCCGACGAGCTGGAGATCAAGCGGGCCGCAGCGTCCAGGGTCTACGACCTCTTCGGGCGGGTCGCAGGTCCCAGGGTCCTTCCTGCGACGACCCGGCAGCGGCTCTCCGAGCTTCGCGCCTGTGAGGCGACGCCGCTCCTGCCTGCGTCGACGAGTCCGGCCTCGCCGGTCGTGAGCCCGAGCCGAACCGTGGCCGAGCTCGAGGTGGACGTGGCGGGTGATCGGCCGGGTTTCTACGGCGTGCGCTACAGCGATCCCCCGCACCCAAAGCGGGGCCAGCCCGCGCTTCCACAGGGGCCCGTCACCGTGAACTGGATCGCACCCGGCGGCCCCGCGGCGCTCTCTGGCCTCCGCTTGGGCGATCGCGTCATCGCCGTGGACGAGATCCCCCTCGGTCGTAAGGGTGAGTTCCGCGAGTCGGCGTTCTTGTCCAAGGGCGGGCAGAGGCGGCGGCTGACGGTCGAGCGGGACGGCGCGAAGTTGGTCCTGGAGATTGGGGTGCTGCCTTTCCCCCTGTCCGACCGGCCGCCGGAGCTGGGCGAGCGCGTGCCCCTGCTGCCCCTGCGAGCCCTCGATGGCTTGCTTCCGGGCATCGGCACAGGCCGTCGCGTCGTGCTCGTGTTCTGGGCGACGTGGTGTGGCCCGTGCAAACGCAGCCTGCCGCTGCTCAAGAGGTTCGCCGAAAAAAACGCCATGGACGTCATCGCGGTGACCACGGAGGACGAGGGCACGGTCCGCTCTTTCCTCAAGAAGTTCGGGCCGTTTCCGTTCCCCATCGCGCTCGACGAAGACGGCAAGACGAGCAAGCTCTTTGAGGTCGAGGGCACCCCGCGCTTCATCCACCTCGACGGCGAAGGTTTCTTCGTCGACAGCGGATCGGGCTTCGGTGGCGAGATCCCCCTACGAGACGTCAGCGGGGTACGGTGATCTCATAGGGCAGGGCGACCGGGGCGCCGCCCTCTCGATAGACGCGCACGACAAACGAGAGCCACGCCTCTCCGGCCAGCCCGCCGTACCTCGCTGCGGGGACCGTGATGCCCGCGGCGAGGTCACCGCAGACGGGGCCCGCGAGGAGATCCGGGACGTCGCCGAGCAGGCCTTCGGCGTAGACCCAGGTCCACCAGCTCAGCTCCACGCAGACCCGGCCGCTCGGGCCCTCGCAGTGGTTCGATGACCGGACCGTCGCGCCCACGTTCGCCCCCAACAATCCATTCGGCCGCTCGAAGGAGATGTGGTCCTCATCGCCGGGCATCAGGGTCAGGCCTTGGACGGCGAAGGTGTTGACGAGGCGGCGGCCGTCTTGAACCGCCGTCTGCCAGTCGTTGTTGGGCTCGAGGTGGTCGGCCATGCAGGGGCCCGCGATGGGTCCGTCGGCCTCTAGGAAGGCGTCGACCGCCAGATCTTGGGGCAGCGCCGCGTCGGAAGCGCCTGCGTCGGCGGCGGCCATCGCGTCCGGCTCGGCGACGTTCCAAAGGTCATGGAGCGCTCCATCGGCCGCGGAGTCGAGTACGTCGAGGAGCGCGTCTATGGTCAACGCGGTGTCGAATTGCAGGCCATCGGCGAAGGAGTCGAGGCTCGTGACGCGGGGCAGGGCGCAGTCGAGGTGTGGACCGAAGCCGAGGGTCGCGGCGGTCGCGGTCGTGGAGGCGACCGCGAAGGAGTCGAGCCTCGGCACGGGGCCCGTGAGCACGAACGATCTGTAGGGCACGGGCAGGTCGAGAGAGGGCCGCACGTCGTTGAACAGGGCTCGCGTCGAGGCGGCGGCACGAACGAGGCCACTGTTCTGACCGAGGCTGGCGTCGGACTCGAGCACCTCGTAGCTCGACGGGTGGAGCAGGGCCGCAACTCGCGAGAGGGCCACGAGCAGGCGGGAGAGCCGCGCCTGGGCGACCTCGAGCTGGGCGGGTCTCTCGACGTCGAGGCGACGAAGCAGCGTCTCCGTACGCGCCCTGATCGAGGACAGCCGTTCCGCGTGGACCGTTTGGCCGAGGGCGTCGGTGGGCAAATAAGCGAGGAGGGAGAGTCCGAGCCGGTCGCCGCAGCTCACGGCGCGCAGATCACGAGAGGCCGGACCTTCGAGCCGTGACGGACCCGCTGCCCCGAAGTCGCGAGCGTGGGTCGAACCCCGGAGGATCGCAGGCAAAGGCTCCGAGAAACCCAGGCCGGCGGCTTCGAGGACGGCACAGGCAGAGGCCGCCATGGCTTCGTGCGTATGGCACGCGGCGCGGAGGTCAGCCGTCGTCGAGAGGTCGGCTTGAGCCACGATGCCGAGCTCCAGGGTGGCCTCGACGTCGATGAGGTTGAGCCCCTCGAGGCAGTCGGGCGGCCTCGCGTCCAGGACGACCTCGGAGACCGCGTCGAACCCGAGCGCGAGCTGCGCCTGGCCGTCGACTCGAAACGCCCTCGTCTCGTAGGGCGCGACGAGGACCGCAGCGAGGTGTCCCGCCGGGTGCAGGATGAGGGTCGCGCGCTCCGGGCCTTGGGAGAGGCTCACGCGACCCGTGACCGGCGAGCCCTGCGCGTCCCGGAGTCGCAGACGATAAGCCGTGCCGTGGGCGGCCGAGAGGAGCAAGGCCTCGTCGCCCTCGACCGTGACCGTCGTGGTGTCGCCTTCGAAGATCGTCGCCCCGACTTGAGCGGCGCAAGCCCCGAGCGCGGAGGCGTCGGGCGCGGGCTGATCGGCGGGCCCTACGTCCACGACTGCAACGTCGACGGGGCTCGCGAGGTCTTGGGCGACAGCCAGATCCACCGCGGCGTCGACCACGTCGCCCGGGCGCGCGACATCCGATCGTAAGCGGACTTGACTATCTGGGGCGACCGACGGGTCAGACGCGGAGTCCGAGCAGGCGATGAAGCCCAAGGTGACCGCCGACAGCGCGGCGAGTTCGACAAGTGACTTGACTATCGACACGTTTCGACCTCCAGCGGCCCATCAGGCGAGCGCGAATCCCGCCGTCACGAGCGTCGCGTATACGACGAAGAAGAGGATGCAGTAGCCCATGATGTCCCGAAAGCCGAGCCGCGCGACCGACAGCAGGGGGATGGCCCAGAACGGCTGGATGATGTCGGTGAGCATATCGCCCCAGGCATAGGCGGTGATCGTCGTCGGCAAGCTCACGCCGAGGGTCTTGGCCGCCTCGATCACATAGGGAGCCTCGATGCCCCACTTGGCGCCCCCTGAGGGCACGACGTAGTTGAGCAGGCCCGAGTACCACAGGACGAACATCGGGTAGCCCTCCGCGTCGACCGCGCCGACCAACGACGTGGCGATGACCGAGCCGAGCCCCGAGCCTTTGATGAGCCCGAAGATCCCGGCGTAGAGGGGGAACTGGATCACGATCGCCCAGAGGAAGCCGCCACCCGCCTCGGCCGCCTTGAGGAATCGAGTGGGCCGACCATGGAGGGCGAGACCGACGAGCAGGAAGAGGAGGTTGACCGTGTCGATGTTCAAGGCGGCCGCGCCCCGATCGGCGAAGGCCGCGTACAGGGCATAACACCCAGCGACGACGAGCAAGGCGCTGGCCAGAAAGTGCCGCGATATGGCCTCGGCCGGGGTGGAGGGCGCCTTCGTGTCGAGCTCGAATCCCGAGTCCCGCAGCAACTCTGGGTCGACGCTGACCGTGTCCTCCGGCCGCGGGTGCAGGGCCGCCGCGAGGACCGGCATGATGACGAGCACGGCGACGGCGAGCCCGACGTTGAGCGGAGACAGGAGGGTCGACTCGATGCTCAGCGTCTGCCCGAGGAGCTTCTCGGTGAAGTTGCCCGGGGTGGCCGAGAGCAGCGGCGCCGTCGCGGACAGGCCGGCGTGCCAGAGGCAGCCGAGGCCCAAGTACGCGCTCGCGACGAGGAGGCGGTAGTCGAGACCGCGGACCCTCCGGGCCAGGGCACGCGCGAGCACCGCGCTCCCGACGATGGAGAGCCCCCAGTTGAGCAGGGCCATGATCATCGAGGCGACGGCCATCAACGCGACGGCTTGCCTCGGTGACTTCGGGCAGCCGGCGAGGCGATCAAGCAGACGCGAGACGGGCGGCGAGACCGCCACGATGTAGCCCGTGAGGACGACGAGGCACATCTGCATCGCGAAGCCGTTGAGCTCCCAGAGCCCCGCGGCCCAGAAGCTCGACAACGCGCCTGCACCGTGGGGTGTCAGGCCGAGCGCGAGCGCGAAGACGAGCGCGGAGAGCAGGATCGCGATCACGAACGCGTCGGGGACGAAGCGTGTGCTCCAGGCAGTGGCACGGGCGGCGAGGCGGGCGAGCATGGCGGCAGGCTACACCGTGTGTTAGGTTGCCCGCGCCATGTGGTTCAACCGAAACGTTCTGCACCAACCTGACGTGACGCCGGCCCTCTGAGCCGTCGCGCGCCTCATGCGCAAAGCCTGCACACGCCTTATCGGTCGCGTGAGGCAATCGTCCCCCTCGGCCCCAACCTCTTGGCCGACCCCTCCGGAGCCCAATATGGCCATCAAGCCCCCCGTCGACGAATCGAGCCTCGAGCACAAGCACCTCCTCGAAGGCGACTTCTGGCGCCGACTTCCTGCCTATGGCCAGGTCGATGAAGCCACGTTCCTCGACCATCGCTGGCAGGCGAAGAACACCATCACCCGGGTCGACAAGCTGCTCGCGGCGCTGCAAGGCGTCGTGCCCGAGTCGTTCATTCGCGACGCCGAGGTCGGCTTCCGAAGCGCCCCGATGAACGTGCGCTGTAGCCCGTACTTGCTCAGCCTCATCGACTGGAACGACCCCTATAACGATCCGCTGCGTATCCAGTTCTTGCCGGTCGGCTCCAGGCTCTTGCCGGACCACCCGAAGCTCGGCCTCGACAGCCTGGGCGAGCAAGCCGACGCGCCGGTGCCTGGCCTCACGCACCGCTACGTCGACAAGGCCCTCTTCCTCGCGCTGGACACCTGCCCGGTCTACTGCCGGTTTTGTACCCGCTCCTACGCGATCGGCGGGGACACGGAGGGCGTCGAGAAGGTGAGCCTCAAAGCCAACCGCGACCGCTGGTCCCAGGCCTTCGAGTACATCGCCTCGCGGCCCGAGCTCGAGGACATCGTCGTCAGTGGCGGGGACGCCTACCAGCTTCGGGGCGACATGATCCGCGAGATCGGGACGCGCCTCCTCGCGATGCCCAACATTCAGCGCATCCGGTTCGCCACCAAGGGCATCGCCGTCATGCCCCAGAAGATCCTGACCGACGACGACTGGTTCCGCGCCATCGTCGACACGGTGAAGGACGGGCGCGCGCTCCACAAAGACGTGGTCGTGCATACGCACTTCAACCACCCCAACGAGATCACCGGCATCACGCGGCTCGCCCTCAACCGCCTCTTCGAGGAGGGCGTGACGGTCCGCAATCAGGCGGTGCTGCTGCGCGGGGTCAACGACACACCCGCGCGCATGGGCCTGCTCATCAAGCGGCTTGGGTACATCAAGGTCCACCCGTACTACGTCTACGTTCACGACCTCGTTTCTGGCGTCGAGGACCTCCGCACGACCCTGCAAACCGCGCTCGATCTGGAGAAGCACGTGCGGGGCTCGACGGCAGGCTTCGATACGCCGACCTTCGTCGTGGACGCGCCCGGTGGTGGCGGCAAACGTAACGCGCACAGCTATGAGGTCTATGACCGCACGACCGGCGTGTCCATCTACACCGCGCCCTCCGTCAAGCCCGGTCAGCTCTTCTACGCCTTCGACCCCATTGACCAACTGCCGGTCGCCGGTCGCGAAAGGTGGGCAAACCCGGCGGAACATGAGCCTATGTTGGCCGAGGCGCGGGCGCAGCTCGGGCTCCGGTGACGTCCCGTCGACCCAGGGTTCAAGGCGCTCCTGCGGCCAGCCGATAGAGTTCGACGAGGCGGAGGCCTTTGATGCGAGAGACCGACTTCACCCCCACCGATGCCCTCAGCCTGCGCGTCGCCGTGGTTCATGGGGACGCCGCCGCCGCAGCCCGCCTGTGTGCCAGCCTCAACGTGCATCGGCACCGCGTTGAGGTCTACTCCGGGGCCGCGGGTTTGGTCGAGGCCGTGGAGGGCCAGGCGCCCCTGGACGTCGCCTTTCTGGGCGCAGCCGATCTCGTGCTCGCCCACGCGCAGCTCGGGGACTGCGCGACCCTGCTCGTCCAGGTCGGCGGCGCCCCGGTTTCTGCGGCCGACGCCTGCATGCCGGCCCGATATACCGCAGCAGAGCTTCGGACCTGCTTGCGCCTCATCGAGAAGCTGCACCGTCTCCGAGTCACCCAGGACCGCCTGAGGCTCCAGAACACGGCTCTCCGGGCGGCGCTGGGGCAGGACTTGGAGTTGCCCCTCCTGACGGCTTCGCAGGTGGCCCGTCGGCTGCTTCGCCTGGAGTCCACGCCGCATTCGGTGAGAGCCGAGCTCGAGACGATCGCCCACGCAGCGACCGCGGCCTCGGAGCGACTCGACCTGCTGCGCGTCGCCGATGGTGATGCACCGCTCGACCTGCTTGAACCCGAGCCCCGCGTGGTGAGCATCCGGCAGACGGTGGCGGAGGTGCTCGAACTTGCGGGCATTCACCCCACCTCCGTTCTCTGGGAGCCCGAGGGGGCCGATCCGATCGTCAACCTCGATCCGGTCCACTTCCGCATGGCGCTCGAGGGCCTGCTCGCCGACGCGCGGCGGCGCCTCGAGGGGACAGGTCGTCTCTCTATACACGCGACGGACGGTTCAAACTTGGTCGTCTGCCTGAACGGGATTCAGACCCCGACCGAGCCGGCCTTTGAGGGCTCGCGCGCCGTCCTCGAGAAGAGCGGGGGGCGGCTCGAGGTCCGGCACCGGCCAGGTCAGCCGCCGCTGGTGTGGATGGAGTGGCCCGGCCTCGTCGAGCTCCGGGACGCCGAGGTCAACCCCACGCCGAGGTCGGCCTCGGAGGAACGGCTCAGCGTGTGGATGGTGGACGATGAGACGATGGTACGGCGGGCCACTGAGCGCCTGCTCATCCACCTGCGTCATGAGATTCGCCTCTTCGAGCGGGGCAGCGATCTCATCGAGGCTCTGCCCGAAACGGCCCGGCAGCCCGACCTCATCCTCGCCGACTGTGACCTGCCCGGTATGAGCGGGCTCGAGGTGCTCAAGCGGGTGCGGAGCCTGTCGCCGGGTGCGGCGCGTGTTCTGTACACCGGGCTCGCGCCGGGGCCGGCGGTGCTTGATGCGGTCGCGGCGGGCACGGTCCAACGGTTTGTGCAGAAGACCGACGGCGTGCCCGCGCTGGAGTCCATCCTGCGGACGATCGTCGACGCCCGGAAGGGGCCGAGTCAGACCCCGACCATGACCGAAGAGGGGCGGATGCGGATCGAGCTGGACAATCTGCTCGAGTCACGCAAGCTGACCATGTTCGTTCAGCCGATCTACGACGCGAACACGGGCGCATGGGTCGCCTGTGAGGCGCTCTTGAGGAGCCTGCACCCGGCGTTCAAGGGACCCCTCGAGATCCTGGACGCCGCCCGCATCAGCGACCGCACGATGGAGCTCCAAAAGGTCCTCGCCGAGATGTCTCGGGAGATCCGGGACGAGCTGCCTGAAGAGGTCACCCTCTTCGTCAACGTCGATCCCGCTATCCTCCGCAGCGTCAAGCGACTTGACGAAACACTGTGCTCGCTCTACCCGGTCTCCAAAAACGTGGTGCTTGAGCTCACCGAGCGTGCGCGCGTCTGCCACGAGGCCGGCTGGGAGGACGTCGTCCAGCACATGCGTCTGCAGGGCTTCAAGGTTGCTTTGGACGACGTCGGCGCGGGCTACAACTCGCTCGGGGCCGTGGCGGCGGTCCAGCCCGAGGTCATCAAGCTCGACATCTCGCTCATCTCCCACATCGATCGGGACAACCGCAAAGCAGAGCTCGTGCGAATCCTCTGCGACTACGCCCGTCGCTATGATCTGGCGACCGTCGCCGAGGGCATCGAGCGGGCGGAGGAGGCGGAGCGCTGTCGCGAGTTGGGCGTGCGCTGGCTCCAGGGCTACCACCTCGGTCGGCCGATGCCCTTAGACAAGCTCCTCAGCTTGAACGGACGCAGCCTGCAGGCTCAGTAAGCCGTCGCGACGAGGTCCGCCATCTCCGGGGCGGCCAGATCACTCGTGATGGCGTACGCCAAAGAGCCGCGGCGATACAACGCGACGTTGAGTCCGTTCTGCGGCACGATCGAGAGCTCCTGCCCGTCGATCATGCGCGACTCCGTGCCCTGCCGGGGCAGATCAAGATCACTCGCATCAAAGACGAGCACCGTGACCTTATGCGGGCCCGCGCCATACACGAGATAGGCGGCCTTGCGATGGCGACCGTCTTCGCCCGCGACGATGTGGGTCAGTCGCCCGCCCATCAGCCGCACCCGCGAGTCGGCGAAGCGTGGGGTTCGAATGTCGAAGGGCAACTTGCCCCGGAACCACGCGTCGAGCTCGTCTTCAGCGGCGCTCGGCACCTCGACCGGCATGGGCTCCTGGTGCTGCATCGCGGCCTCACGCACGACGAAGCCGGTGTTCGGCACGACGACGAAGAAGAGGCCCAAGGCCGCGAGCACGGGCACGGGGATCGCGAGGCGTCGAAACCAGACGACGAGCGCGCTGGGCTGACCGAGTGCTGCGACCTCGCGTCGAATCCGCGCTCGCCGCTCCGGGGGCAGGACGTCGGGTCGTTTCAGATGGGGCCTTAGCCCGCGACGAAACGCGATCTGATTGTCGACGTGGGCGCGGCAGGGGGTACACGCGGCGACATGGCCGTCAAACGTGGCCCTGTCTTTGGCGTCAATCTCCCCGTCGAGGTAGCAGCCCGAGAACTGAACGAACTCCTTGCAGTCCATCAACGCTCAGCCCCCCCGGCCGCGCGTCGGCGTCGGAACGTGTCGAGGCTCGCGACGTTGGCATGTTTTGCGGCCTCGGCCGGAGACAAGACGCCGCGCTCGACCGCGTAGTCCAGCAGTTGGGACTGCAGGAGCTTGCGGCCACGGTGCAGCCGGCTCATGACGGTCCCAACCGGGCAGTCGAGAACCTCAGCGATCTCCTTGTAGGTCAGCTCATGCATATCCGACAGCAAGACCGTCATGCGGAAGTCGAAGGGCAAGGCGTCGAGCGCGCGCATCACGTCGTCGGAGAGGACCGACTTAAAGAAATCTTCCCGCGTATCGGGTGGGATGAACGTGCTCTCCTCCGCGGCGTACCGGGCGAGCAGATCCTCGGCCTCCCGGTCATCCATGACCGCCTGCTCCGCTTGCTGCCGCCGATAGCGGTTGATGTAGATATTGGTCTGGATGCGGAACAGCCAAGCTTTGACGTTCGTCCCAGGCTCGAACTTATGCCAGAAGCGGAATGCCCGCAGGAGGGTCTCCTGGACGAGATCCTCGGCGTGCGCGGTGTCCCGGGTCATCCGCAAAGCCGCGCCGTACAGGGCGTCGGCATGCGGCATCGCGACCTCCTCGAAGAGGGCGTGGGGCGATTTGGCCTTCGGGCTGAACAGGCGAGAGAGCATGGTTCATTGACTCCAACCGCAAGCGTCCCGGATTTCAACCTCGGTCGGCAAGCCGGCCATTCCCGATTCGCTGAAATCATGACAATCCTGAGCGGCCGACACTCATGACCACCCTGCCCGCGCTCCTGCTCCTGCTCCTGGCCTTTGCCTCTCCCCAGGTCGAGGTCGAGGGGCTCTTGTCGGCCCATGGCTATGGCAAGCCGAAGCCCGATGCGGCGCTCGACCGCGTGGCCTCGGTGCTCGCGGAGCGGCTGAGTGGCGCGACTTCGGCGACCCCCCCAACCGAGTCGGCGGACTTGCTGTCGCACCTCCTCGCCCGGGCGCAGATCAGCGACGCGCAGGTCCTGCCCTATACCCTGCGGCACAGCGCGCTCGGCGAGTTCACCACGCAGTTGCCCCTCTTCGTCGCGCGTCTGGACCGAACGAAGCCGCCGACGCACTTCGGGCTGTCGACCTTTATTCGCGGGCGGGAGATGACGACCACGCTCCTCCTCGTTCATCGCGGGGTCCTGCTATCGGTCCCGCTGCCCCGGCAGGGTGCGACCGGCGGCTTTGTCGCGGTGCATGGGGGGCTCGAGCGCGGCTATTTTCGACCTCGGGTCCTGTTTGCGCCGCCCAATGGGGGACGTGTTCGCGACCGCCCGGCCTGGACCCTCGACCGCCACGTTGACGCGACCGTCTTCTTCGACGCCGGGCCCGGAATTTACGGCGTGGAGATCGTGGCCGACAGCCAATACGGGCCCGTCGTTCTGAACAATCACCTCGTCTACGTCGGCGTGCCCGTGCCCGCTTTGCCCGTCTTGCATCTCATGCCGCCCGAGTACGAGGGGCCGCCTGACCTGGCGTTCATGCGTCTGGTCAACGAGCAGCGGTCGGCCCACGGTGTGCCCGTCCTGAGGCTGTGGCCCGAGCTCACCGAGGTCGCCCGCGAACACGCCCTGGAGCTCTCGGAGCAGCACGTGCTCGTGCACGCCACGGCTGAGTCAGGCAACTTGACGACCCGCCTGACGACGAGAGGTCTGAGATTCACCCAAGCGGCCGAGAACCTCGCGGACGCCGCGTTTCCGAGGCAGGCACTTGCCGTGATGCTCTCGAGCCCCGGGCATAAGCGTAACCTGCTGGACCCGCGATGGACGCACGCGGGCATCGGGCTCGTGGGGCGGTATTACGTCCTGGATATGGTGCGATTGGCGCCCTGAGGTCGGGCCTGATGACGGCAGGTCGGAGGTTGGTGGGTATAACGTCAGCGCGCTGGGCAGTGGGCGGCGATGCACTCACGCGTCGCGGCCTGAGCCTCGGCGCGGCAGTCCTCGGGGAGCCCGCCGGCCTCGACGCACTCCCGGCCGACCTGTTGCCCGTGTTCGATGCACCGATCTTCGCAGACCGGCGGCTCGCTGCCCGGGGGCGGGGGCGGGGGCGGAGGCGCGCACCTCGCGGCGATGCACTCACGCGTCGCGGCCTGAGCCTCGGCGCGGCAGTCCTCGGGGAGCCCGCCGGCCTCGACGCACTCCCGGCCGACCTGTCGACCGTGTTCGAGGCACCGATCTTCGCAGACCGGCGGCTCGCTGCCCGGGGGCGGGGGCGGGGGCGGGGGCG
>SHZC01000008.1 GCA_009692505.1 Myxococcales bacterium | reverse complement strand
GTGCGCGTCCAGGTGCCGCGCATAGAGCCGTCCCAAGGGCAGCCGCTCAAGCAGCGCGACGTCGCCCCCATGGGCGTAAGCGACGGCTCGACCCCCGGCGGCCAGCGCGGCGAGAGCCCCCGGCACAAGCCAGTGGCCGACGTTGACAGTACCGACTGCCCCGCGGCGGGCCGGGCCAGTTGACCCACGGCGGGTCAGACCCGCGCTCACCAGACCCACCGCGCTGACGACCGAGCCCAGGTAGCTGAGCCCCGACCCGCTCCCAAGGGCGTCGGGTCCGCCCCCTTCGGCCCAGCCCATGAACGGCGCGCGCACGACCGTGGGTCTCAGTCCCTGCTTGGAGAACTCTTCGGCCAGCTCGGCGATGAAGCGGCCCGAGGCCTCCTGGGCTTCACTCGGGTAGGAGGTCGTGAAGAACGTGACGGTCGTCAAGTGGGCTGACTATCTGGCGACGTTCGGCTCTCGGGCCTCGTTCGAAACGCCGACGCTCCGCAGGAGGCGGGCGAGTACTGCACGGAGCAGGAGCCTCGAGATGGGCAGGATGACCCGGGCCACCCTGAGCCGCGACACCTCGTCCCCGTAAATCGGCGAGACGGGGCAGTCCACGACCCGCGCCCCGATCTGGGAGAGTTTGGCTAAGAGATCGTTGGGGAAGCCGTACCGCTCATAGACCCCATCGAGGGGCAAGGCGCTGAGGGCCTGACAGGTGATGGCCGTGTAGCCGCACTGGGGATCCCGCAGCGGCGAATACCCCGTGGCCAAGCGAGTCAGGAGGCTCAAGACGCGGCTGCCGAGATAGCGGACGAGGGGCATTCGGCGCAGGACCTCAGGGTGCCCAAGCCGGTCGCCTTTGGCGTAGTCGGCGCGCCCGTCGATTAGGGCGTCGAGGAGCCGGTGCATCTCTTGAGGATCCATCTGGGCGTCGGCACCGACGACGACCGTGGCCCTTACGCCCAAGGCCAAGGCCCGCCGATAGCCCGTGACGATGGCCCCACCCACGCCGAGGTTCCGCGCGTGCCGAATGACCTCGACCCGCCCGCCAAACGGTCGCGCGGCCACGAGCGTCTGGTCGGTGCTCGCGTCGTCGACGACGATCACGAGGTCGATGAAATCGGGGAGGCCCGCGAGGGTGACGGGCAAGAGCCGCGCCTCATTGAAAGCCGGGACGACGACGGCGATCTGCCAACCGCGATACATCGACGCTGAGACTCCCGTTGGCTGAGGGTCCGGCCCTTTATCAAACACTGCGGTCGTGGTCAAACGGGGAGCCCTTAGCTAACCTGCCGCGCCATGAGCTTCGAAGAGGACGACTTGGACCGCGTCGTGGACGCGCTGCTGGAGAGCTACGACGCGCAAGGTGAGTGTGCGGCGAGCGCCCCGACCCTGCCGTCCCGCGAGTCGATCGTCTCGGCGGTCGAGCAGCTCCGAGGCCTGCTCTTTCCGGGCTACTACGCGGCCATCGCCGTGCCCGCGGCCAGCCGTCGGTATCACGTCGGGACGTGGCTGTGTCGCCTGCATGACGAGCTGACGGGGATCGTTCGCCGGGTCCTGCCCGCTGGCCGAAGCACCGAGGCCGAGCGGCTCGTTACGACTTTCCTCGATCAGCTCGTCCTCGTCCGCGCCCTGCTCCTCGAGGACGCACGCGCCGCCCTCGAAGGGGATCCCGCAGCCCACAACATCGACGAGGTGATCCTGACTTATCCAGGCTTCGAGGCCATCACCGTTCATCGGCTCGCGCACACCCTGCACCAGATGGGCTTGGCGTATCTGCCCCGCGCCATGAGCGAGATCGCCCACGCTCGCACGGGCATCGACATTCACCCCGGCGCGACCATCGGCCGACGCTTCTTCATCGATCACGGTACGGGTGTGGTCATCGGAGAGACGAGCCACATCGGCGACGACGTAAAGATGTATCAAGGTGTGACGCTCGGCGCGCTCTCGGTCTCTCGCCAGTTCGCGGGGACCAAACGGCACCCGACCATCGAAGACGGCGTGGTCCTCTACGCGGGAGCCACAGTCCTCGGCGGCGACACGGTCATCGGCAAAGGCGCGGTGATTGGTGGCAATGTCTGGGTCACCCACTCAATCCTTCCTGGGGTCACCGTCGTCGAGACTCCCGCAACCCTGAGCATCCGAAACAAGCCATGAACCGCCCAATCCTCATCGCCGCCGCCGCCGCCGCCCTCGTCCTCGGACTGGTCGTGGCCTTCTACAATCCAGACGTGCGCCCCGCCGGGAGCCTCACAGTGCCGGACTCGCCGACGCCCGTGTCCTCCGCCAGCTTGGCGCCCGCCCGCGCTCAAGACCCCGGCACGGCAGCCCCCCAGGTCATGCCCGACGAGCCGCTCGAGTCGGCGCCGCCCGAGGAGACGCTCAATACCGGGCCGGTCACGGTCGATCTTGGAGGGCACACGCTTTATCTGAAGGATCCCCAGGAGGGCCGCGTCGCCCGCCTGCGCCTGAAGGTCGTCGGGCATAACGAGGCGGTGGCTCGCGAGGTTCGTCTGCGTCGCTCAGAGCTCCTGCGAATGTTGTACTTCCTGGCCAGCCACCGGGAGGCCGAGGGCGCCTTGGGAGAGGCCGGCCGCGACCGCTTCGCCAGCGACCTCTTGGACCGTTTTCGAAACGTCGTCCGCACCGGCCCCATCGACGAGTTGCAGTTCGAAGGCTACGAGGTCGTGCCCCGTCCGGCCCCAGGGCATCCGCAACACTGAAGCTCCCGACTGGCGAGCCTCAACCTTCGCGGCACAGGATAAAGTGATTCGCCGTCGGCTTGTGGTGCCGCCATGCGCGCCCGATCGTGACGTGCGCGCTGACCCGCCGCAGGAAGTCGTGCATGAAGCCGTAGACGAAGCGCTGAGGCAGTCGCTCATTGCTCGTGATCGTCGGCCACTCCGCGGGCTTCTCCGGGGGCACCGAGAAGTAGTCCACGACGGTCGCGCCGCGAGGGTCGTTTGGCGTGGCCCGACAGACGAAGTAGCCGGGCCCGACGAGCTTGCGGGTCGGCCCCTCGTTGTAGCCCCAGAGCATATCGGTCGTTGCCGCGTCGGTGGGGCGACAGAATCGTTTCTCGAAGGTCTGAAAGGCTGGCAGCGTGTTCTTGCCGAAGTGCCGCACCGGCTCAAGCGGACCGTAGTCGTCGGGCACCATGTCGGAGAGGCTGACGAGCTGTCCGACGGTCAGGGTCCAGAGGGTGCGCTGCGCGTCGTTCGTCATGCCGCGCGCGACCTCGATCCTCACATTGGGGGCCAGGTCGTCGAGGAACGCCGAGATGGGCCCGAGCTGCTCGTCGACCGCAGCGTTCTTTATCAGTCGTTCGAGGTCTTCGTGGTGTCCCATGGCTGCTCCGTCTGACGCAAAGTGAGGGTGGCGCCGACGGCACCATATACGCGCAATCGACCGTCCGCGCCGGCGACGACGATCTGATCCCGGGCCCTTGCGAGCGCGCGGACGGGGGCATGGGTCTGAAGCATCGTGCAGGCGGCCTTCGTGTGGCGGTCGCAGGCACTGAGGCCCCCGTCCTCCGCCCCGCACACGAGGATCGTCGGCGTCAGGAGGCAGGCCCGGACTGCGGCGCTTTGAGGTTCGAGCTCGCGGAGGACCACTCCGTCAAGGGGGTTGACCATCTGCAGGCTGCCGTCAGCCCGGCCCACGTACAAACCCTCGACGCCATGGACCATCGCGGTGATCCACGCGCCCCCTGAGGGGTGCTCGCCGAGCGAGACGCCGTCTGTCACGCGAAGCCGCGAGACGTGCCCGTCCATGCCCCCGGCCACAAGCTCCGCGCCGTCGATGGAGAAGACCACCGCATAGGCCGCCGCGCCGTGTAAACCCGTCCTCGACCAAACGAGCCCGGTCGGCCCGAAGATCGCCACGAGACCCCGATCGGCGGCGACGGCCACCCTGTCCCCGTAAGCGGTCGCTGCGTTGAGGTGCGCGTCGGGCAGGCGGTGGCGGGAGAGCACGTTTAGAGCCTCGTCGAAGAAGGCCACGGTGCCGTCCTGGGACGCGGTCGCGTAGACCCACGGCCCGGCCTCGCCGTGCTTCGAGGGGCTCCATCGCCCGACGAAACGCACGGGGCCGCTGTGAGCCGCAAGCCACCGCGGAGGGGCCGTCTCGGAGTCGAGCCGGACGCGCCCGCTGGCGTCTCCCAGGATTCGGAGACCGTCGACGAAAGCCACTGCGGTGAGGCCCCCGGCGGCCCCAGCGGACGGCGGTTTTTCGGGTGCCGTGGCCTCACGCTCCTTGCAGCCGGACCCCAACGCGAGCAGACACGCGGTCAGGAGGCCTTTGCGGAGCGAGCGCCCGGTCTCATGTCGATGCAGGCTCATGCCGTTGTGCTTCGACACAAGACCTCGCGCGCCGTCCGAAGCTCCTCAATGATGGACTCCGAGACGGAGCCAAAACGCGCGCGGGTGGCCTCGGGCATGACGTGAAAGGAGTACGTCTCGACCTCGAAGTGGTCGCAGGATCCGGCCGCCGCGAGCGTCTCTACGGCGGCCTCCCAGTCGGCGCGGGTGGATTCCAGGCAACCCTCACCCGTCAGGCCAATGGGCACATGGAAGTGGCAGCGCCAGGCCTCGGCCGACAGCCACTCCGGCGAGGGCTGCTCGAGGAGCGGCAGGTCAAGCGCCCGAAGGACTCGGCCATCGGGAAGGCGGGCGCAGGTCTGGTGGAGATAACGGGGCTCGGCGAAGGCCAAGAGCGCGTCCCTGTGTGCCTGAATCCCGGGCGAGGAGAGGTGGAGGGCGCTGGAGATCTGGACCTTGCCTATGGGAATACCGGCGTCGGACAGGGCGCGGAGGGCGCGGGGGGCGTCCTCGAACTCGACGGCCTGATGGCAGCAGTCGTAACACAGGCCCAGGTGCTCTCGGGTCGCCTCACCGGCCGGGAAGACGTGCCGCGTGAAGAAGTCGAGGACCTCGTCTGTCGTCTCCAGCGTGGTGAAGGGCTCGGGCTCGAGGCAGAGTCGAACGTGAACGCCGGTTCGGTCCGAGAGCCGCGCGAGCGCCTCGGCCGTCTTGACGAGCTCCCTGGACATCTCCCTCGCTCGCTCGGCGTTGTCGAGACCTCCCGTCGATTGGGGCTTGAACCCACCCGCCACCGTGCTGATGGTTCGGTGCCCCGGACCCGGGAGGGAGACGATGGCCTCGGCCACGCGCATCGTATAGAGACGCCGTTCTTCATCACGCCAGTCCGGTTGATAGACAAGATCCTTGACTGAATCCGCAGCAAAGTCCCCATAGGGAAAAGCGTTTACCGTGAAGACATACATCCCCAGCTCGTCCATGAGCGCTCGCAGTCGGGCCAGGGCGTCGGCGTCCGTGGACAAGGCGAGTGCTGCGGCATTGCCTAACCTGAGGCCTAGGCCAAACGGAAGGGCAGGCGCGACGACACGCGCGACCGGCGCCACATCCCGCCTCAGGAGGTCGTGCAGTGCCGCGAGCCCCTCGCCGGGATGCACGTTGGTGCAGTACCCCAGATGCACGTCTCGACCAAAACCAGTTCGGACCAACATGCCCCGAGTCTGCCCATGAGGGCGCGTAAGCTCAATGCAGAGGGGCACCCGCTCATCATCGGCCCCGAGGACCTGCAGAAGATCGGGGGCGCTGTGGAGTCGGGCCTGCCCGCGTTGCTGACCGCGCGCCTTCGGGTCCTACCCACGGGCGGCGTGGAGGTCTCCGACGATGACGCCGCAGAGGCGATCGCCACGCTTCGGCAGGCCGTCGAACAAGCGCTGCCGGAGTTTGAGCGCGACCATCTGGGATCGACGAGCGGTCTGGGCTGGAACGTCTTCTTCGGGCACGTCGTGGCCTTTTGGCTGCCCCAACGTCAGAGCATCGGCTTCCTGCGCGCGCTCGTCGATCGCGCGGCGGTCAATGGTGTGACGCTGGCCCTGCATTGGAATCGTGAGCGCGTCGTGCCCCCCCTGCCCCTGCCCGACAGCCTGACGCCGTTGATCGTCGGGGTCGCGGTCGGGGCGGTCTCCGGCTGGGTCTTTACGCACAACCACTTCGGAGACCAGGTCACGCCGCTCATCCTCATGGGCACGGGCCTCGTCGGCGGCCGCGTCTGGCAGCGGGTCTTCAAGCGGGCCCGCTGTGGCGACGGCTTGTGTCGGGCGCCGGTCGGATTGGGCGCGTCCGACTGCACCTCATGTGGCGCGCGTCTGTCTTGAGCGCGAAGCGGACCGCCACCGTGAGGCGCGCGCTGTTGCAGTGGTTCGACCTTGGCCACCGCGAAATGCCCTGGCGCGAGACGCGGGATCCGTGGGCCATCTGGGTCTCCGAGATCATGCTCCAGCAGACCCGCGTCGAGTCCGTCATGCCCTACTTCGTCCGATTCATGGGCCGGTTTCCCACACCGCTCGCTTTGGCCGAGTCCCCCATCGACGAGGTCCTGACCTTCTGGGCCGGCCTCGGGTACTACTCACGCGCCCGCAATCTTCATCGGGCGGCCGGCCTCGTCGTGTCGCGATTCGGCGGCCTGGTGCCCGACGACGAAGGGCTTCTTCGCGAGCTGCCCGGCGTCGGCCCCTATACCTGCGGGGCGATCTTGTCGATCGCCTTTGAGAAGGCGGTGCCGGCCATCGACGGGAATGTGCAACGTGTGCTCGCCCGCCTCGACGCGCGCGCCGGGGACATCCGACGAGGCGCGGCGAAGTTGGCCTTGGAGGCACAAGCCCGGGCACTCGTAGCGGGTCCCCTACCCGGTCGGTTCAACCAGGCTCTGATGGAGCTCGGCGCCACGGTCTGCAAGCCCCGCTCGCCCGAGTGCCCACGCTGCCCTCTCAGGGCCGATTGCCTCGGCTATGCCGCCGCAGAGCAGCACCTTTATCCATCGCCCCTCCGCCGGGCCCCCAGGCCCATCAGCCACTATGTCGCCGCCCTCCTCGTCGACGCGGACCACGTCTACGTCCGCCGTAGACCGGACACGGGCCTGCTCGCCGGGCTCTGGGAGCTGCCTATGGTCGAGTCCACCGATCGGGACGCGCTGACGGACCTGGGGCTCGAGGTCTGGGCCGCGGACAGCCCGTCGGCATCGAGTGATCTCGAGGTGGAACAGGCTTTCACGCACCGGGTTTGGCGGCTTCGGATCGTGCAGACCGTGAAGCTCAGGGCCGGTGTTCCACCGTCCGGGTGGCTCAGATTGCCCACCCACGCGCTCGAGACCGTCGCGCTCACCGGACCGACGCTGAAGGCCTTGTGGGCCGCCGGGATCAAAGGCGCGCCCGCGCGTCGGGGGGCCGGGCGCGCCCGCGCTCACTAGAGATGGGCGAGCTCGACCCGGACGTCTTCCACCCGGCGCGCAAAAAACGCGCGGCGAGCGGGGGACAGGCCTAGCGCTTCAAAGCTCACGCTGAGCGTTGGCCCAGACGAGGGTGCCGTATAGATGCCAAGGTTCCGGTCCTCAACGAGGCGGTCGGCGACGTTCAGGATGTGCAGCGTCCGGCGCGCGCGGGCGTCCAGATCGGCCTGCTCGAAGGTGTCGTCGTGGTGGCGCTGCGCGGCCATCTCGAAGAGCGGGCCCATGTTCCACTTCTTGAGCAGGCCGTAGCCGAAGACGGCGTGCGTATCCCGGATCGCCGCGAGGACCTCATCCATGGACAAGACCCGGCTGGTCTGCCGCTGGAAGATCTCGGCGAAGACCCGCAGGAGAAACTGCTCCCCGGCATTGTGAAGAAGCGAGCAGACGTAGATCTCCTCAGGATCGTTGTCACCCGCCTCCGCGGCCAGCTCGCGGGCGAGGCAAGCCGAGATGCAGTGCGCCGTCCACATCCGCTGAAAGACCTGCCGAAAGGCCGGCAGCCGGAACTGAAAGAGCCCCCGGAGCGCGGCCGTCTGGGCGATCGACGCGATGGTCCGGTTGCCTAAGCGAGTGACCGCGCTCTTCAGATCGTTGATGCGCCCGCGCCCTCCATAGGTCGCGGTGTTGGCCGTGGCGAGAATCTTCGAAGCCATCGCCGGATCCTTCTCGAGGATCTTCAGCACCTCCTCGGGCGAGACCTGAAGGTTCGCGAGCACGCGCTGCAGCTCATCGAGGACCTTGGGCATCTCTGGCAGCACGATGCTCCCGTCTTTGATGCGCCCGGTGATCTCCTTCATGAGGGTGCGTGACTGGCCCGTCGTGGCCGTCTGCGCGGCCACCTGCGCTTGTCGTCGGGTCTCTCGTGCCACGCGCTTGAGGGCATCTGAGACCTTGCTTCGGTCGGCCGGCTTGTCCATCCAGTCCATGCAGCCTAAGCGCAGGGCGAAGATGACGTCGTCCTTGTTGCCGGCGTCCGTGCAGACAACCACCGGAATCGAGGGGTACTTCTCCCGAAGAGTCGACAAGAGCTGGCCGCCCCGAAGCTCCAGGGACTTCAGGTCGAGGAAGACCACATCCGCGCCCTTCTCCATGCGAGACAGGACCTCGGCGGACGTCCGCGCGGCGACGGGGACGAGGCCGAGCCCCTGAATGATACCGAAGAGCTCCTGCGACGCCCGTTCGTCGGCCTCGGCGATCAACGCGGTCCGCTTCTCGGTCACGCCACGGCCTCGTTCGGATCAGCGTCCGGAGGCGGCAGGTCGTCGAGCCGGATGCAGCGGGCGAAGGACGAATCGCCGGTCGGCGTCAGCTCCGGGACCACCTCCTTGCAACCGGCCTCGGCGTGAGGGCAGCGCGTATGGAAGTGGCAGCCGCTCGGCGGGTTGATGGGCGTGGGTACATCCCCCGTGAGAATCATGCGGCGCGCACGACGGCGGGGATCGGGGACCGGGACCGCCGAGAGCAACGCCCGCGTATAGGGGTGCCTTGGATTGCTGAAGAGCTCCTCGGTGGGGGCGAGCTCGACGATGCGACCGAGGTACATGACGGCCACCCGATCGCAGAGGTGCCGAACCACGCCGAGATCGTGGGCCACGAAGAGATAACTCAGGCCCAGCTCGTCTTTCAGATCCTTCAGGAGATTGAGGATCTGCGCTTGAACCGAGACGTCGAGCGCGGAGACGGGCTCGTCACAGACGATGAACCTTGGCCTCGGGGCGAGGGCGCGCGCGATGCCGATGCGCTGCCGCTGCCCCCCGCTGAACTCGTGCGGATAACGCTGAAGGTAAGCCGGATCGAGGCCGACGCGCTGCATGAGGCGGGCGGCCTCGTCACGCACCGCTGACTTGCCATCGCAGATGCCATGCAGGACGAGCGGCTCGGCGAGGTGTTCGAGCACCGTATGCCGGGGGTTGAGGCTCGAGAACGGATCCTGGAAAACGATCTGCATGTCGCGGCGATAGGGCCGCAGTGCCTGCCGCGGGAGGGTGTGCAGGGGCTTGCCGTCGAAGTAGATCTCCCCCGCGGTGGGCTCGACGAGCCTGAGGATGCAGCGCCCCGCGGTGGTCTTGCCGCAGCCGCTCTCGCCGACGAGCCCCAGCGCCGTGCCCTGGTCCAGGTCGAGGTCGATCCCGTCGACGGCCTGAACCTGCCCGACGACTTTGGGAAAGAGCCCCCGTCGAATGGGAAATTGTTTCTTCAATCCGCGAACGCGGAGCAGCTCCACTGGCATGGTCGGAGTGTCACTCCCTGCGGCGGCACCGCAAACACAAAATCGCGATCGTCAGGGCGAAAGGCCAGCCGGTGTGGCTCCGACCGACGGTTCGGCACCCACACCCCTCGGGGCCGGTGGCCGCCCCACCCCCCCCGCTCGTATCCAGCGAACGGAACGACCACTCGTCGGAGAAGTCGCTCTGATTCTCACCGTCGTCGAGGCTGGCGACTGACCAAGAGTACTCGCGATCGTTGGGGTACTCCGAGTAGTCGAGGGTCGGGTCGAACTGGGCGGGGTGCTCGGTGCAGGTGCTGCCGACCTCGCAGACTTTGACGATGTAGCGGACCCGCCCTTCTTCGGGATCGGTCGAGCGGTTCCAGACGAGGGTGGTCTGGGACTGGGGAACCTCGGCGCCATCGATCGGGGCGACGAGGGTCGGGACTGAGGGCGCCTCGTCGAGCGCGGAGACGAAGAAGCCGCGGCTGACGATCTCGGACTGGGCGAGCCCGTCGGTGCCCCAGACCTCGAGCACATAGTGTTCGTTCTCTTCGAGCCGAACGGTGCTCTCCCACTGGCCGTTGCTCTCCGCGTCGACGAGCACGGGCTCGCCGGTAACGAGGGCCTCACCCGTGGGCATCTGGAAGTTGAGCGGATCGGCGTAGCGCACCTGGAAGACGTAGAAGAGCTCGGCGCTGTCGAGGTCGCGCCCGCCGGTGGCCCTGAAGGTCGGCGTGACGCTGTCGACGATGAGACGCTCCTCCGGGTAGACGATGCTCGGGGCCTCCGGGGCGCCGTTCTCGACGTTGACCGTGAAGGCCCACCGTTCGCTCGGCTCGGAGCTGTCCCCGCTCTCGTCGATCGCCACGACCTCCCAAGTATAAGCCGCGTTCTCGATGAGCTCCTGGTTGGGGACGAAACGAACGAAGCCATCCGGCTGGATGTCGCCGTCGCCGTTGAGCTCGGCACCCCCTCGGCTGTTGTAGAGGTGGAAGAGATAGCGGAGCTGGTCGCCGTCCGGATCGGTGACGGTCTCGCACTCGAAGATGGGCCGCTTGACGGCGACTACGCTGTCGTCGGCGGGGGCGCGAAGGAGGGGCGTGCCCGGCGGGAAGTTCTCCATGTTGATCGTGAAGGCCCAGGCCACAGTCCAAGGGCTGAACGCCGGCCCGAGGTAGGCTCGAACCCTCCAATAGTAGGTCTGGTCCTCGATGAGGATGCCCGCCGGCGGGATCCAGATGACGTCGTCTTCGTCCCCACGGACGACCGGGTCGCCGACGAGCACGCGATTGCTGAGCTCCTGGTCGTCGTAGATCTCGAAGACGTAGGTGGCCTCTGCCACGGGGTTCTCGTTATTGGGCTCGGGATCAGCTGTCAGCTCGGGCTGTCCACTCTCGACCCGCACGCCGTCTTCAGGCAGGACCAACTCGGGGACGGGTGGACCGTCGTAGGTCCCGGGATCGGTACCCTCGGTGAACTCGTCGAGGTTCGTTCGGCCGTCCATGTCTGGGTCCGCCGCGGCGTCGATGGGGTCGTCGGGGGAGGGGCAGACTCGCCCTTCGGCGCAGATGCGATTCTCCCAGGTGTCCGGTAGGCCGTCGACGTCCGTATCGATGGGCAGGACGGTCACCACGAGATCGGTCTCGTCTCGACCGTTGTCGCCATCGCGCACGGTCAACTGGATTCGAATCGGGCTCTGCTCGAACTGCTCGTAGGTCGGCACCCATTGAATCAAGCCAGACTCGACATCGAGGCCAACGCCGACGGGAGGATCGACGAGTGCAAAGACCAGGTGGTCCTGCGCGCCGGCCGGATCGAAGACCGGCACGACGTAGTTGAACGGGTCGCCTTCCCGCGCCGTCGGCTGCGAGACGATCTCTTCGAACCTGGGCGCGACGTTGTTGACGACCACATCCTCGTGGGCCTCGGTCCGCCCGCCGTCTTCGTCCTCGGCGATGAGCGTGATCACGAGGGGCGGGCGGTCGTCGGCGGTCAGGATGTCGCGGACGAGATCGGGCTCGCCTTCGACATCGACGATGCCGTCGCCATCGAGATCCCAGGACAGCGTGACCGTGTCGTCGCCGGGGTCAGTCACGGTGGCGGTGACGGTCACAAGTTGGCCCTCGTCGACGGGGCCGTTGTTCTCCATCGTGACGATGGGCGCGACGTTCTCGACGATCACCTGGATGGAGACCGGCGTGACGCTCGACCCGTCGTCGACGTAACACGTGAGGATCTTGAGGCCCTGGTCCGGCCAGGCGAAGTCCGCCTCGCCCGCCTCTAGGCCCTCGATGTCGATGATGCCGTCGCTGTCGAAGTCGAAGGCGTAGGACTCCACGTCGGTCGCGGGGTTCACCGGGGCGGCGCGAACGCGGGTTAGGGTGCCCTCGTAGACCGGGCCGTCCACCTCGACGTCAACGACCGCGGGCACGTTGCGCACGTTGATGGTCGCGTTGACGATCGTGGCGTCTCCGAGCTCGTCGAAGACCCGGACGCTGATGACGACGGCGCCCTCTTCGTCGAGCACGAGCTCCTGGCGGTTTTGCCCGATGCCCACGAGGTCATAGACGCCATCGCCGGTGACGTCCCAGTCGTAGCGCAGGATGTCGTTGCCCGGGTCGGTCGCCACGACCTCGACGGTGAATCGCTGCCCCTCGTCGACGAACATCGGAGCGATGATCTCGGCGCTCGGAGGCGCGTTGAGCACCTCGACGACCGTGCTGGACACGGCGCGCCCCCCGTCCTCCTCGCGTACGCGGACCCCGACCAGGTATCGGCCCTGCTGGCGGTAGATATGGCTCAGGGTCGACTCGAGCTGATCGACGATGTCGTCGTTGAAGTCGCCGTCGTTGTCGAGGTCGAAGCTGTAGACGAGGGTGTCGGTGCCCGGATCGGTCGCATTGACCACGATGTCCAACGGCGAACCTTCAAAGACCGGGCCGTTATTCGTGATCCTGACGATGGTCGGATCGGCGTTGTGGATGGGCACCGGCTCTTCGCGCAACGTCTCGGCGAGCTGGTCATCGGTGAGGCGGATGCGGAGGGTGTAGTTGCCGTTGTCCGGGTAGGTGACGACGATCGCGTCCAGCTCCAGGCCCTCAAGTTCGTAGACGCCATCGCCATCGACGTCGTAGCCGTAGGTGACGGGATCATCACCCGGGTCATCGGCGATGATCTGGATGGCGACCTCGCGCCCCTCCAGACCGGGCAGCCCGGCAGCCATGGCCAGGTAGTCCGGGGCCTCGTTCTGGACGATGACGGGGAAGACGAGGATGTGTTCGCCGCCGTCGTCGTCACGAACGCGGACCCGGGCGGAGAAGACCCCGTCGTCGGGGTAGATGTGGGTCGTTCGTGCTTGTACAACGCCGAGGTCCTCGTAGAGGCCATCGCCATCCCAGTCGAAATCGAAGGTCAGGGGATCAAGGCCCGGCTCGACGACCCGGATCTCCACGGTCAGCACTCCGCCCTCGGAGATGGGGCTGTCGGTCGTGACGGTCTCAATGTGGGGTGCCACGTTACGGACGACAATCCGGGCGGAGTCCACGTCCGACTTGCCCTGAGGATCGGTGACTCGAACGCGGAGCTGATAGACACCGTCGTCGGGGAAGCTGCGGATCACGTTGGGGCCGTTGTCGTCGTCGAACTCGCCGTCGTCGTCGAGGTCCCAGGCGTAGGTCAGGGGGGCCGCGTCTTCGGGATCCGCCGAGCGCGCCGCCGAGAGCTGAACCGGCTCCCCTTCAGACGAGTTGTAGGGGCCGCCCGCGTCGGCCACGGGGCTAGGGTTGTCCGCGTGGATGTCGAAGTTGACGATGACCGCCCGCTCCTGATTCGTCAGGCCGAAGAGGATGTCGGTGGGGATGGCCGACAGAGATTGGACCTCGGAGATGGTGTCGACCCGCCCGGTCTCGCGGACGAGGACGGACATGAACGCCACGGTGCCATTTCCGCCAATCGCGACCTGCCGAAACTCCCAGCCGAAGCTATTGGGCACGGCGGCATCGGGAAAACTCAGGCCCAAACGCGCGGGCAGATAGCGGGAGCCCGAGCCGAAGACGAGGGAGGCCAGGGTCGACACGCCCCCATTCGGAGCGTCGTCATCGACGAGGATCCATCGGTCGGTGAGCTCCGCTTCGCTGTCGTCGTCGTGGGTCCGCCAGACGCCCAAATTGGCTCCGTAGGCCAGTCCGCCGCCTCCACCGGGGCTGCCGATCCGCACGGCGACGACCACGGGCGCCGCGCCCAAGTTGGTGATGATGTCCAGGTAACGAATAAATGCATTCGCCGACAGCGGGGCGTTGCCCGGAGGCACATAGACCTTGCGGATGACCTGCAGTCCACCCACGTTGTCGGGAGCCATGACCAGCTGAAGATTCGCCAGCTCGCGCGCGGCGGCGACCCCACCGGCGTCGTACACCTCATTGGCTGCGCAGGGGCCATCGCAGTCGACGCAGGCCCGGACGCAGAGGTTCGGCCAGCCACCGAAGGGCGCGGGGCCGGAGAGCTGCCCACCTTGAGTGTCCTCCACGACGAACTGCAAGCCGTTCGCCCCGTCGAGGGTCACGCGAGCCTCCGCGGCCGAACCCACGCCGAGGACGAGCGAGACCAAGGCCAATCGAATCAGGTTTATGAGTTCCGATCGTTGCAGCGACATCCGAGTTCCCCCGCAGTAAGTCCGCGTCAAGAGGCGGCAGCCAAATCACCTCCAGGGAGCGGAGGCAACGGCGGCCGGGAGCGTAGCACAACCCCTGCGCTTGTCCTGAAACGCAAAGAGCCCGGTCCTGGGTCGGGACCGGGCTCGCGTCGGCGGGTCAGGCCGAGTTTTTTGGGTCTAGGATCCGAACTACTTCAAGGGTCGCGGGGCCGAGGGTCAGTCGTCTTTTCCTCGCAACTTACAAACACCCCATCGCCCAGAGTGGCCCAACGCTGAGAGACTTTTTCAAAGCCACTTTTTCGGAGGGCCAGACCCCCTCACAAGTGCTCGTAATGATTCGTGAAGTTCGGACTCGCCGCGTTATCGAATCGCAAAAGATTCCTCACGCGACCTGAAGGGCGGTCGATGGGGAGATACGGTCAGCCTCCGACGGCGACCGCCAGATCGAGCGCGAGCTGGTAAATCACACTGATCTGCGACCGGCGAAGCTGCTCGAGCTCCGCGGTCATTCCGTCCCTCCGGGCCAGCGCGCACATTCGATAGGCCCCGCGCTCGACGACCACCTGCGCGCAGTCGGCCTGAAGGCGGGCGCGCCGGACGGTGGTCTCGGTCCGGAGATGAGTCGCGCGCTCCAGATCGCTGAGCACCCGACGTCGATCCACCTCCAGCCGCTCGACGGTCGTCCGCTCCCGGATGCGCTCGCCCGCGTGCTCGATCCGCGTGGGCTGAAGCAAGCTCTGCAGCAGCGACGTTCTGGGATCACAGCCCACGCGGATCGCCTCGAGCAGTTCGATGCTTCGACGGTCGTACCGCCCCAGCTCCGTCGAGAGCTTCAAGGCTTGGCTCTGGAGTACGCGGCACTCCCCGTCGTAGACGCCCTCTTCCTGGACGAGCTGGCCGAGGGACTGGTCAAATTCGGTCGCGGTCCCTTGGGACATCGACAGTCGGTCGTCGAGGACCGCGAGATCGGTGCCAATCTCCAGCGAGCGAGCGTGGAGATGGTCGAGACGAGACAGGGTCCGCTGAAGGGCCTGGGGCAGGGTCCGGTCAGTCCACCGGCGGCTGACCTCCCCTCGGATCTCCTGCTCGAGCTGATCGGGCGAGATGCCGTCGCCCTCGCCCCTCCCGTCGGAGGTCGTTCCTGAGGGCAGCGGCGTGAGCGTCGCCATCGTAATTTGGTCTTCGTCGGCTTGGGCAAACGGGCGCAGGGCGTCCCCGAGCGAAGCGGCAGTCAAGTACCGATGCTTGGGATCCTTGGCGAGGCAGCGCCGCAAGATGGTCTCAATCTCTGCGGGCAGGCTCGGATTGAAGATCCGTGGGGAGGGAGGTGGCGTGAAGCAATGCTTCTCGGCGAGCTCACCGACACCCCGACCCTGGAAGGGCAGTCGACCGGTCAGGGCCTCGAAGAGGATCACCCCGAGGGCGTAGATGTCCGTGGCCGGTGAGACAGGCATGTCCATGGCGATCTCTGGAGGCAGGTACTCCGGCGTGCCGAGCACCACCCCACGACGGGTATTGACGAGCGAGTGGGGCTGCTTGCCGACGAGCTTGGCGATCCCGAAGTCAAGAATCTTGACGAAGTCAGACTGCCCATTCTCCTCGGTGAGGATGATGTTCTCGGGCTTCAGATCTCGATGCACGATGCCGAGCTCATGGGCACGAGTGAGCCCCTCGGTGATCTGGAGCGCCAGCCCCACCACCCGACCGAGGGCGAGCGGCTGGCCGTGACCGGAGAATTGAGACAGCGGCTGACCTTCCAGGTACTCCATCGCGAGGAACGGCAGGCCGTCGTCCGTCCAGCCGAGATCGTAGACCTTCACGACGTGGGGATGGTCAATCCTCGCGATGGCACGGGCCTCCTGCTCCAGCCGCCGATCGGCGTCGATGCTCTCAGGCAGGTCTCGGTGGACAATCTTCACCGCCGCCACGCGCGCGGTGACGGAGTGGCGGCCGAGGTAAACGAAGCTCATGCCGCCCCGACCGATGAGGCGCTCGAGGGTGTACGCCCCGACCCTCTGCCCGAGGTGGTTTCCAGCGGGGTTCGATGCGGTCGAGGACATGGGGCTTCTTTCTCTCTAGCGCGCTGACGGGCTGCTCAGCGTGACAGGACCGCAACTCCATCATCACTGCGCAGCCAGACGACGCCTGCAACATCGATGAAGAGGTCGTGGACCGCCCTTCCGACAAGCCCATCGGCTGCACCGGCGGTCGAGAAGTTGAACTGGCCAGGTGCTGCTCCGGGGGTGCCGATGGCCACGCCGGAGGATGTGCCCACGAAGAGCCGCCCATCAGTGTGGACGGCGAGCGAGCGCACGTCGTTCGAGGGGAGCCCCAGACCTGTGTGAAAATCCGCGAACGTGCCATCGGGCGCCATGCGGTAGACGCCATCCCCAGTGCCGAAGTAGATGGCACCGTCCACCCCGGAGGCGAGGCATCGAACGTCTTCGTTCCCGAGCTGGCCGACTGCGCGCCGGATCGAAGTCCAGGTGGGCGGCTCTGGATCGAAGATCCCGATGCCCTTCGACGTCGCCGCATACAGCTTGCCGGCGATCCAGCTCACAGCCCGCACGTCGTTGCTCGGCAGACCTCCGCCGGTCCCGGCCTCATTGAAGAGGCGCGGGTTGCCCGCGTTGATGCGAACAACGCCCTTGGTCGTGGCGACCGCGACGGCGAGCACACTTTCGACGGCGATGTCCCGCACCTCGGTGTCGCTGAGCGCGGGGATAGATTCGCCGAGGACGATCCAGTTTTGCGCGTTGAGTCGGCGGCCAATGCCCGCGGCCCCGAGCGCGCACCACAGCTCGCCGACCCCCTCCGGAGGCAGGCCACACTTGACGGGCATACCCAGGACGGATGGCGGCAGCGCGAAGGGCGCGAGCGTGGGGCCGGTGGGTGCATCGGCCAGGGTCGCCAAGGTCGTCGCCCCGTCCACCACAGTGGCAAAGAGGGCCTGGCCTTCGGGGCCGGTGGTCAGGGCGGCCACGACACCGTCACCGGCAAGCCCAAGGCTCGGCGCCAAGTCTCGCACGATGACCCCTTGCCCATCGAGGACCGAGAAGCCACCGGGGGCCAGGTTCGTGCCACAGACGCTGGAGAAGAGCTCACCGCCCTGGATCTCGAGCGTCACGCTGGTTCCAATGGCCGGCACTGTTCCTGCGTTCTCGGGCGTGAACTGATCGGCGATGCCGACGCCGTTTGATCCTCCGGGCAGCGGGTCGAGCCCTCGGCGTCGAACGAGGAGGCCGTTGGGGTGCGTCATCTGGCTCTCGGCCAAGTGCAGCCACAGGTAGGTTCCGTCGTAGGCGACCGCGCGCACATAGTCCGTGGCCGCGCCCGCCTTACCTGTCAGCGCGGACCACCCGCCGCTCGAGCGCCGCAGCGTCGTCCAGTTGTTCACGTTGGGCCGCTTGACGGCGAGGCCTTGACGGGTGGCGACGAAGACATGACCGCCTCCGACGGCGATCCCTTGGATCTGCAAGTCCGGGAGTCGGCCGCCCATGAGCGTGACCGGGAACGCGAAATGCTGGCCGGCCTCCTCCCATCGGGCGACGCCTGCGTCCGTCCCGATCCAGAGGTCCGTGCCGTCGTGCGCGAGCGCCTTGATCTGGTTGCTCAAGAAGTTCGCCGGGTTCTGGTTCTGGACGGTGAAGGCCGTAGTCGTGCCGGCGGCGTCTCGTCGCACCAGGCCGTTGCCTTCGGACGCGATCCAGACGTCGCCATTGAGGCCCACGGCGATGTCGGAGATGGGGGCGGCGGGCAACTGATCGGCGATGGCCGTCAAAGTGCGGATCGGCGTGCCTTCGAGGTCGTAGACGCCAATGCCCAGATCTGTTCCGACGAAGACCTCGCTGTTGACGACCCGGATGACCCGTATGATCGCCCCCGGGTACCCAACGTCACTGTCGATCCGCTGAGCCGAGCCGTCCGGGCGCTGGAGATACAAGCCGAGGTCGGTCCCGACCCAGAGGTTGCTGCCGATGCGTTTCGTGGAGACGGCGCAGGGTCGACTCAGGGCCATCGGCTCAGGCAGGAACGTCGAGAAGACGCCCTCGACCTTGACCATGCCATCGGAGGTCCCCACCCAGCGAGGTCCATCTCCGGCGTCGACCACGGCTCGGACGTCACTTGACGGCAAGACGAGCGCGCCGCTGGGGTAGACGCGAAAGTCGGCGTCGATTCGGACGATGCCGTCGCTGGTGGCGAGGTGTCGGCTGCCCTGAGGACCCAGGGTGAAGTCCGTCGCGATGAGCCCTGGGAAGCTATGCGTCGGCGCAAGCACATCGTCGGTCGCGAGGCGGGAGACGCCCCCCTCCGTTAGGAACCAAAAGCTGCCGTCGGCGTCGAACGCGACGCGCACCATGGCGTCACCGCCGGGGAGCCCGCTGATCGTCCGATCGACGATGCCGGCGGTCATCCGAACGGCGCCCGCAGCCGTGGCGACCCAGAGTCGCCCCTGTGGATCGAGAGAGAGGCTCCGCACGTCGAGCGAGGGGATCTGTGGGGGCGAGAGCGTCGTCCACGTGGTGCCTGTGAGCCGGTGGAGGCCGGCGTCGCTCGCCACCCAGAGGTCGTTGGTCGCGTCGACGACGACCGCACGCAGCTGGCCGAGCGGCCCCCCCCCGGCGTCGTACCGCCCGACGCTCATCGTGAAGCCATCGGGTCGCAGGATGGAGATCTGGTCCTCGGACACCATGAATCGGCGGTTCGCGGCGTCGACGAAGAGGCTCGTGAACCGGGAAGCAGACAGGCCGTCCGCGCGAGTAAAGATGCGGACGTTCTCGGCGTCGACGGAGACGAGGCCCCCGGCCGTGGCCGCCTCGACGCCGGCCGAGGAGCGCACGATGGCTCGAACGTCTCGGGTGAACGTGAGGGCCTTGAACCGGCTCAAGCAGGGGAGCTGGGCTTGATCGGCGTTCGGCACGACGGGGCAGTTGTCGACCCCGTCCATCACGCCATCGCCATCGGCGTCTGTCTCGCAAGCGTCTCCCGGTCCGGTTCCGTCGGCGTCTTCTTGACCCGCGTTGGTCGTGAAGGCGCAGTTGTCACGCCAATCGGGCACCTGGTCATTGTCGTCGTCGAGGTCGCAGGCGTCGCCGGCCATGTCGCCGTCTTTGTCGAGCCCCTGACGGTCTGCCACGCGGGGGCAAAGATCCATGCCGTCCCCGGAGCCGTCCCCGTCGGTGTCGCGGGCGCGGGGATCGGTGCCGAGACGCTGCTCGTCGGCTTCGGACAGGCCGTCGCCGTCGGGATCCTGGTCGCAGGCATCCCCCTGACCATCGCGATCGAAGTCTTTTTGGTTCTCATTGTTGACGCCGGCGCAGTTGTCCTGATCGTCGGGCACGGTGTCGCCATCGGCGTCGTCGTCGCAGAGATCGCCTTGAGCATCGACGTCCAGATCGGCCTGATCCGGGTTCGCCACCGTCGGGCAATTGTCGGTCCCGTCGGGCACTCTGTCCCCATCGGTATCGAGGCCGACGCCCATGTCGCCATCTGCGCCGAGCCGATAGTCCGGAAAGACGACCAGATCGGCAGGCCCGACCTCGGGCCGCTGCTCGTCGAGGTTGATGAAGTCGGGGTCGTCCCCGGGCTGTGCAAATTGGTCAAAGTCCAAGGTGCAGGCTTGGAGCGAGATGACGATCGGCAGCAGGCGCAAGGCCCCGTGACGAGCGAAGTACGGTTTCATCAGAAGCTCCCCCAGACGAACGCGCCCCCGTCAGGGGAGAGCGAAAGGCCAATGCTCGGGTCGAGCGCGGGCCCGCCGGAGTCGGCAAGAAAAAACCACACCGCGCCGCCGACGATGGCCGCGCCGCCGGCTCCGAGCAGCAGATTGGTCATCATGACCCGGCTCTTACCCGTCTCGATGCGCTGCTTCGCGATGGGCTCGTTCTTCTTCTTCTCGGCGGCGAGCGCGTCATGAAGGCTGCTGGCCGACAGACCGGACACCGCGCCGCCCGCGGCCAGCCCCAGACCCACACCCGCTGTGATGAGCGGCAGGAGGCGTCCGCCCCCGAAGAGACTGCCGTCCCCGCCGCCCTCTCCGCCGGCCGCCTCCCCGCCCGTCGGCGCGAGGTCAGCCTTGAGCGACTCCTTGCCGCCGGCCTTCACGTTCACGGTGCGGGCCCAGTTGCCGAAGCCGGCTTTCTGGACGGACACCTCGTGACTGCCGGACTTGAGACGCAGCGGCTCGGCTAACGGCGTCTTGCTGACCTTCTTGCCATCAATCCAGACCTCGGCGTCCCGCTCGGTCACGAGCAGCTCGACGGTGCCCACATTGGTCGAGTCCACGAGGTTCAAATCGACGGTGAGCGGGTCGCCCTTCGACAGCTCGATCTTCTTCTTTATCGTCTCGTGGCCGGCGAGCTCGGCGATGATCACATAGGTGCCGGGCAGGAGCCGAAACGAGAGCGGCGCGCTGCCCATCGCCCCTCGGGCCTTTTCGTCGATGAAGATGGTCGCGTTGGGTGGATTGCTGGAGACGCTGACCTCTTCGTATTGGTCGGCGATCTGGGCCTGCAGCTCACCCAAGTGTCGCTGAATGGCCGGCCGCTTGGGCGAGGTGGGCACGGCCTCGATGAATCGTTGAAACGAGATGATGGCGTTGGGGATGTCCGCGGCCTTCTCGTAGCAAGTGCCGATGTTGAACAGCAGGCTGCCCCTCGGCTCGATGTTGAAGGCTTGCCGGAACTCCTCCGCGCACTCGGCGAAGCGACCCTCGCTGAACGACGCAGACGCGCGCTCATAGGCCGCCTGGTAAGCGGGGTTTTCCTGTGCGTTCACCGGCGCCGGTTTGACCCAGACGGTGAGAAGTAGTGCGGCGCTCAAGATTGAACAGAGGCGCAAGGTTGTCCCCCCTAAAGAAAAGCGGGCCATCGTATCACTTCACTTGAGGGTGAACTCCAGTTCGATCCCGCCGATCGTGACGGAATCTCCGGCCTTCAAGAACTGCTTGGTCACTCGCTGACCGTTGACCAGGACGCCGTTGGTGCTCCCGTAGTCGGCCAGCTCGAAGCGGTTGTCCTGGACCTTGATGCCGGCGTGCCGTTTGGATACGGACTTGTCGACGATGACGATGTGGTTTCCCTCCGCGGAGCCCACGTTCGTCACGCTCTCCTTGATAAACCACACTTGACCATTCATCTCGCCGCTGCTCGTGACCTTCAGCCGGCCCTTATGCGGGAGGGCTTCACAGTATTGGCAGGTCTTCCATTCGACCGGGATCATGTGGGTGCACTGGGCGCAGGCCCGAACGTCGGGACCCTGCGCGACGACCTCGGTCGGCCGCCGATTGCGGAGGATGAATCCGACGAGCTTCACGCCGAGGAAGCCGAGGAGCAGCGCCAAGAGCACGCCGCCCGCAATGATCAGATACCGGCCGATGTGGCTCTTGGCCTGGGCCACGTCGTTGACGATGACCTTCATGCTCTCGTACTTGCCGCCCTCGTTCTCCACGGCGACCTGAAAGCCGACGTTCTTATTGCCCTCGAAGTCGTCGACCTTCAGCGTGAGGACGTGCTGGCCGGCGATCTCGGAGTCGAAGTGGGAGAGGTATTGCTCCAGCTCGGCCCCTGAGACGGCATATCTCCAGGTTCCCCCCGACTGCTCAGACAGCTTCTTGAGGCGGTTGGTCTCCTCGGCCATGGCCACCTCATGGTGGATGCCGATGGCGTGCAGGTGGACCCGGCGGCGGTTCGCGGTGTTCTGGATCTTCTGGAGCTGGTCTTTTTGGGCCGAGGGGTTGGCGCCGAGCTTGTCGGTGCCATCGCTAATAATAAGAATCGCGCGGTTCGCACCGACGGCGGCGAACTCTGCGGGGAAGGTCTCGAGCGCCTTCTCGATGGCGTCGTACAAGACGGGGGTCGCGCCGGCGGACTTCTTCTCGTCGAGCCAGCTCGCCGTCTCGTTGTGGCCCGGGCTCAGCGCGCCGCTGTTGTCGACGCTGTCCCCATAGACGACCGCCGAGGAGCGGGCGCGGGAGTTGAGGCCGCTGAGGATCTTTTTGACCCCCTTTCGGGCCAGCTCGAAGTAGCCGCCCTGGGAGGCGAGCGCCTCGTCGGCCTGGAGCACCACGATGAGGTTGAGGCCCGCGTCGGACTCGGAGAGCTTCTTGACGGTGAGCAGCCCGGTCACAGGGACGCCGTCGAAGGAGATCGTCCATTGTCCGGCCTCCAGGGCCGCGATCGGGGTGCGCTTCTTGTCGAGGAAGCTCGCGAAGAAGACGAAGTTGCTCTCAGCCGATGCCGAGGCGTCGACGGCGTCGAGGCGCACGAAGGTGGCCCCCTGCGTGATGCGCTCGCCGTCCTGAGCGTGTGCCATGGGACTGGCGAGGGCGAGGGCGAATAACGTCGCCAAATGGACGACAGAGCCGCGCTTGCGGAGACGATTCATGTCCGGAGATCCTCCATGAGCGCACCCGGGGGCTGCACCTTCGACGCGAGAGGCGCGAGAGGCGCGAGCGTAGAAGGCCCCGCGCCCCTGTCAATAAAGCGCCTTGAATCGCATCTCGGTTCGACCCAGACGAATCGTGTCGTTGTCGACGAGCTCGTCTTTGGACGTGCGACGTTCGTTGAGGAAGCTGCCGTTGGTGGAGTCGTTGTCCTTGAACTCGTACCGCCCGTCCTCGTAGCGGATTATGCAGTGCTTCGAGGAGAGGTACTCGTCGGTGATGACCACATCGTTGTCGGCCGCGGCGCCGATGTTGTTGACGCCGTCGAAGAGCCGGAAGTCGTTGCCCTTCTGGTTACCGCTCATCACGACGAGCCAACCCACGACCTGCTTCTTGGGTCCGGCGAGCGCGCTGATGTCGATGGCCATCGTCTTGTCGCCGGCCATCGCCGGCATATTCGGCGGACCTCCGACGAGGACGGGCGGGATCATGCCTCCACGGAAGGGGGCGGGCGCGGCTGGCGGCGCGGCTTGACCGAGCGGACCCCGGCAATAGGGACAAGCCTGCCAGGTCGGATCGACCTCCTTGCCGCAGCCGCCGCACGTGGGGGCCGCGCCCTCCTCTTTTTTTTCACCAAAAGGCCAGAATCCCATCTTCTTCTTCTTCGGTGGGGACGCGGCAACCTTGGCCCCGCCCCCGGCCGCCTTCTTTGCAACGTTTGCCGCGCCTTGACCCGACTTGATGACCGAGCCACGCGCCGCGTTCACGGCGTCGGTCTCGGCTCCGCTGACCTTGCTGTCGATGCGGGCCCTGAGGATGTCACGAGGGTCTCTAAATCCGAGGAACACGCTCGCCTCCTTCACGCCCGCCATACTGATCTCTGGCCCAACGATTGGCAAGTCGGCGTCCGGCCCGGCTTTGGGAGCCCGACGTGGCCGTGATCTGAGAAAAGTGGACAATTTCGAAGACAGGTCCGCGACCCGAACCATCTGTGACCGATAGGGTCCGTGGAGGTGAATCAAGTGCCGTTTCGATTTGGCTACCTGCCCCACTGGGTGCTGCGAAACGCGAGCCTGGTCTGCAAAGACGCTCGGTGTCTCTCGGCGAGGCGAGCGAGCATCGACCACGTGGACGCGCGCCTCGTCGATCTTCGCCGGGCGGACTGGAGCTCGGCCTATGTCACGCGGACGAGGCTCGACGGCGCACCGCTCGAAGAGGCCACCCTGGCCTTCGCTTGTTTCGAGGTCTGCGCCGCCGTGGGGCGGATCTGAGGGGCTGCGACCTCTCGGGCGCCGATCTTCGCTTAGCCCTCCTGATCGGCACCGCGTTTTCGGACGTCGCCGGAGAGGACTGCCTCTTCGATCGCCGGTCAGCGTGGCTGAGGCTGGTAGAACCAGTACCGGAACATATTGATGTCCCGATCAGCCGTGAGCATGACCTGCTTGACGGTGAGCGACGAGGAGTTGATGTACTGCGCCGGAATCACATACGGCCAGTTGCGCCACCTGTAACGCTTGTCGTCGCCCCGGCACTCGAGCAGCTTCGGCAGACGCTCGCCGTTGACATGCACCTCAGCCTGGAAGTCGCCGTGCACATAATCCATCCGCCGGATGATCACGAGATCCTGGTGCGGCGTGAGGTTCTTGATGGCGAACTCGCAGTAGCCACCCTCGTGCGCGATGCCCACGTCTTCGATCAAGGTGCCGTCCGGGTACCTCAGCTTCTGGCGGGTCCGGTAGGTGTCCTTCGCGCCCTTGATGGCGAACTTGTGGTCCTCCTCCGAGGCCTTGTCGAGGACGTCGATCATGTCGACGAGCCGCCACTCCTTGCCCTCGACGACGAGGGTCGCGGTGAACTCCTCTGACCGGACCTTGAGGTCCTCCATGGAGATCCCTCCCGCGATCGACACGGCGGCTTCACCGGCGATGGCCGCGCCGTCCATGACCTTCACCTCGATGGCCTCGGGCCGCACCTTGTCGACGAGCGCGTCGAGGCTGTCGCTCGCCCGCTTCTGGTAGGTGATGACGTTGTCGAGCTGCTCGTCGGTCCGCTTTCGCTCGCGCACGAGGCCGAGCATGAACTCGACGTTTTTCCGAAAGGCGCCGAACTCGGTCCGCACGGAGAGGTCCGGCAGGCGCCCCTCAACCTCGTCGACCACGTCCCACTGCAGCTCGGCAATGGTTCGCAGCAGATCCCAGATGTTCGCGTGATCGACGAAGGCCGTCTTGGTCAACATCTCCAGCGTGATGACCGCCTGCATGGCGTCCTGGGCGGAGAGGATCTTCTTCACACGCGAAAGGTGCGCGAGGATCTTTTTTTGCGCCTGGATGGCCTCGTCGAGCTTGAGCATGAGGGTCGGCGACAGCTTCGCGCCGCAGACCCCCGCCGATCGCAGGTACCGCAGGTCAATCTCATTGGGCTGGGGGTTGCGGGGCTCGCGCGCGTCGGACACCCGCTTGGCGCCCTTCTCCAGATAGACCCTCGCGAGCTCGACCTCGTGCTGAATGTCGGGCTCGACGATGCTGAACTCGACCTTACAGCCCTCCTCGATGCGCCGGTGGCCCTGGAAGTCGAGGTTCTCTTTGTAGGCGATGAAGTCCGAGAAGTCCTCGGTGTACCGCAGCACGATGTAGATGGTCTGAGGCAGCTTGAAGTCACCCGGGTTGATGGTCTTGATCGACTTCTCCCGGAGGAGGATGTCGTTGCCCTGCCCGTCGATGGCGTACCCGCTGCCGACCTCGACGGAGAGGTCCCCGCGGCCCCGGCTCGACGTCCGCAGCTCGTCCCCGTAGCCGGGCACAATGCCGGGCGCGTGAAACGCCTGATTGTGAAGCTTGCGCTTCTCGACGTGGTACCGCTCGGCTTCGTTCCAGTCCTGCTCGGTGGTCAGAAAGCCTTTGAAAAAGTGGATGCGCTTATAGGGGCTCTGAGCCATGTTCACTCCGTTTCGGGGGGCGGCGCGTACCGCTCGCCGGCAATCACGCCCACATCACCGACTCGACCCATGCCAATAACGAACGCCTGGAGCGAGTCGTCGCTGGGCTTGGCCGCGAAGGTGAGGACGTACGTCGTGTGGACCGGCTTCTCCAGCCGAATGATGTCGTGAATCTTGAGGATGTTCTCATTGGTCACGTCGGTGTACTGCGCGGGCAGCTCGACGATGAAGCTGTGCGCGAGGTTGACCGGGGGCATGACCACTGAGTCGAGGCCGATGCGCACCTGCCCGATGCGAAAACCGCGATAGGGAAATCGGTTCTCGATGAGGCGGGGCTCGACGTCCGTGAAGATCGACAAGAAGAGCTTGAGCCCCCGCACCGTGCCCCGCGCGCCGTAGATCTCGATGGCGCTCCGGATGAGCTTGCGCTTCTTGTCCTCGGGCCAGCCTTGGTCGAGCGTCAAGGCCACCCAGCTCGCCAGCCAGTCCAGGAACTCCGGCGGCGACTCCAAGGGGTCGAAGTAGGTGTGGACCCGGTCGAGCTTGCGCTGGATGTCCGCGTAGATGTGGTCGAAGATCCACAAGAACTCCCGGAGGAAGTGCCCCCCGTCGCGGTCGGCCTTCTGGAAGATCTGGGGCAGGTGATGCACGAGGCTCTGCCGCGAGACCGTCAGATCGACGGCATCGTCGACGGCGACGAGCGTGCCCGCCGTGGGGGATTGGGCGGTGACCTCGTCGCGCGGCCGGTACTCCTCGCGATAACGCACCCGCAGGAGCTCCGGATCGAAGCCGGCGTTCCGCAGCATGAGGCGCGCGTTGACGAGGCTCGTCCCGACGATCTCGGGCATCCTCACGGTCCGCCGCACGATTTGGCGAGGCGTGGTCATCTCAGTAGAACTGCTCGCGGGCCTTCTCGATGACGGCCACGTCCACGACGAAGACGAGCTGGTCGGCGGCGACCTTGATCTGCTCGACCTCCTCTTTGCGATCCTCGTCCCTCAGCCGAATGCGGTGCACGACATCGACGCCCTCGATGTCTTCGATCACGTGGTAGAGGTCGAGCTTCAGGACGTTGCGACCAAAGGGCCAGCCATCTCCGTTTCGCCCGCCGATCAGCGGATGAAGGAAGGTGCGAAGTCGCTTCTCGACAGCCTCTTTCAAGCGGTCGAAGGAGCCGGTGGTCTTGCGGATGATCTCCACCTGCAAGCTGACCTCGACGTATTTCGGGGGCACGACGTGGATGATCGTCGTCACGAGGCGCTTGTCCTCGAGGAAGTGTTTGACGCGCCGGAGGAGTTCGGTGGAGGGCGTCAGCTTAAGGTCGAGATCGAGGTTGCGGTCGTCGTGTTTGGGGACGATGACGACGTCGATCTCGCCCTCGCGGCCGATGGTCGACAGGCACTTCGCGCGGGCGATCCCATTGCTGGCGTGCAGCGTGAGCCACTCGTAATCCTCGGCCGTGACCGCGCGATTTCGGCTCTTGATCAGGTGGGGTCCGCGGATCTTGGCGTCTTCGACCGACTCCTGATCGCTGCCGCCGCCAGCCGGGTATGGATTGGAGACGCCTTCAACGTGCGCGATGGTGCGCCGCAGCGCGCTGATGGCCCCGGCCGTGACGTTGCCGCGCCCGCCGCCGCCCACGCGATACATCTCCGCGATGATGTTTGCCGCGCCCGCCGGAGGAATGAACCCAAGCCGACCGTCCCCGAAGCGCAGCTCACCTTTGACGCGATCGATGATGTAGTGGCGGCTCCGCGGCCCGGACTCGAAGAAGCTCTCGACCTCGGTCCACCGAATGGCGAAGCCGTTTTTTCCGGCAGGCAGGATGGCGTCGACGCCGGTGGTCTCAAGAAGGTGGCGCTTCTCGTCACCGTCCGGGGCCTCGCGCTCGACCGCCTGGATACGCTGGCCCTCGAGGACCGGGCCCTGGGAGAAGCGAAACACCTGATTGGGCGTGCCGTCGGAGCGCCCGACGACCTCATTTCGGATCGTCGTGTGATTCAGGGCCGTGACCGCGTTGAGCACGATGTGCTGGATGCGCGGCATCTGGTGATAGCCGCCCATCTCCAGCCGGGCGCGCATCCAATGCAGAGCCTCTCCAAATCGCTTGCTCGGCTTCCAGTCCGCCGGGCCCAGGAAGTTGAGGAAGCCGCTCTCCGTGAACGCCCGCGTCCCGTCGTCTGGGGCCAGGTCAGACCAGTCGCGCCCGTTCCAGTACTCCCAGACCACCCGCTGCTCGGAGAGGAGCGCGCGATCCCGATCGGCATAGTAGTCGCGGAGGTGCTCGACGTGACGGCGGTCCTGGCGATCCCCCTCGGCGGAGGTCTTCTCGGCCATGTGAAAGTACAGCCGGGTCGGCGCGTTGGGGAACGCCCGTTCGAAGGCCAGGTACAAAGCCGGGCTGTCCTCAGTGGACGGCTCGAAGGCCTGGAACGTCTTTAGGGGGGTCTTCGCGGTGACCGAGTGGTCGAAGTAGGCGAAGTCGTTGTAGGTGAACACGTTGGAGACCGGGTGGTCCTCCTCCGAGAACCGGAAGGTCAAGCCCCGCACAAAAGGCGGCCGCAGGGGCCGCTCGTCACGCCAGATCCACTTGACACCGTCGAGCTCGTATTGACCCGGAACACCATAGTCGCCGCCGTCGATGCGGGCCCGGATCCAAGGCCCGGTCTCGCCTTGAACCTCGACGTCGCAGAGGCCGCCTCTGGGTAGACGGAAGCGGATCTCACCGCTTCCCGTGAAGGCCTCCGTGGCGTCGATGAAGTCTACGTCGGCTGAGCTCGTCGAGCCTTCTGGCGTCGAGCGGCCCAGGGTCGTCCACCGCTTATTGTTCCAGTACTCCCAGACGATGACGAGATCCTCGCTCGGCTGCGGGGGATCCTTGATGCGCGTCTCGGCGAGCTGCACCTCCATACGGATGATGGTGCCGGCTTGGGAGGGCAGGGCCGGGGGCAGGATGTACACGGCGTAGTTGGGTCGCGGCTCCTTGCTGAAGGGCTCCCATGTCGAGGACAGGTCGCGGGTGTAGTAGACCCCGCTGTCGACGTTCGTAAAACACAAGCTCGGGGGGATGCCTTCGCCGAGCACCTCGACCCGGGCGACGACCGTGTCGACCAAGGTCTCGTGCACATCCTTCGGCGACTCGATGAGCCGGCCCCGCACAAAAGGCAGGGTCACGCCGTTGATCTCGAGGGGCTCAATCTTGTCGACGCCCTCGAAGGCCACCGCGCCGTCCTCGACCTCGGTCATCGAACGCACAAGCTCACGCCAGCGGCGTCCGTTCCAGTACTCCCACGCCAGCAGATCGACCATCTCCCGTTGCGCCGCAGAGGCGATGCGGACGACGAGGATCGAGTCCTCACCCACGCGCTCGAAGCGGGGATCGCCCAGATACAAGGCCCGCTCGATATGGCTGATGCCGCCGAAGACCTCGAAGCCCTCACCCCTTCGGCCTTCGATGTTCGGCGTCCGATCGGAGTACTCGTCGCTGATCTGCGTATAGCAACGGACGAGCTTATTGTCGGTGACGAGCAGGTCCTCGGCGGTCTCGAAGATGATGGGCTCGTCTTTGCCCGTAGCCACCGTCGAGATGGGGGTGCCTGCGGCCACGAGCGTCGGCGGGGCCTTCTCGACGAGGCGGAACTGCAGGAGGGTCCGGGCCGGCTGTGGGGCCTGGAGCCGCACACCCATGAGGTTCAGGAACGCGATGTAGTTGCGATCGGTGACCTTATTGAGCCGGTAGACGACCATCTCGGTCATCCACGCGAACAGCTCAACGAGGGTGATGCCGGGATCCGTCGGGTTGAAGTTCGTCCAATCCGGGCAGTACTGCGGGATGAGCCGCTTCGCCTCTTCGACGATCTCTTTCTGGGTTCGGTCATCCAGATTCGGGACGGGGATCATGCTTCGTCCTCACGCCGCCTTGAAAAGACGATCTCTGCCTGGGTTCGATCATCCAGATTCGGGACCGGGATCATGCTTCGTCCTCACGGCGCAAGAAGAAGGGGTAGACGAGGTTGTAGTGCGAGTTCGTGGCCCGCACGATGTAACGAATCTCGAGCCGCAGCGTGCTTTCTTGATCCGGATCTGAAGAGCAAACGCACTTGATCTCTTTCACTCGGGGCTCCCACTTTCGAAGCGCCTCCTCGGAGTAGAACGCCACGAGGTTGCGAGTGTGGGCGTTGTTCGGCGCGAAGATCATGTCGTGAATGCGGCAGCCGAAGTCCGGTCGATACAGCCGCTCGCCGACCGCGGTCCCCAGGACGATGCGGATGGACTCCTCGATGTTCTCCTCGTGGGCGGAGGTCGCGAGGCCACCGGCGCTGTCGACGCTGAGAGGAAACTTAAGGCCACGTCCAAGAAAGCTCTTGTTCACTCGACTTTGCCTTCGAAGCCCTCACCGCAGACGGTGCAGCGCACGCGCACATAAGGGGCCTCGGCCTGGAGTTCGCTGAGAGGCTCGCTGCAATAGGGGCAGCGCAGGCCGGTCAGACGGCCATTGTGCACCGCCTCGACCACGCCCGACCACAAGGCGAGTCCGTCGAGGTCGCCGCTGCGGGTGGACGGGAGCTTCCACTGCCAGTCGGACCTTTGGGGGGTCGGCGCGGCGACGGGAGCAGGCGCGAGGCGCGGAGCCTGAACCTCCGTGATGCTCGTGGCGGGTCCGGTTTGGGGCGCTTTGGCGGCCCTCCGCGCGGCCTCTTCGGCATACAGCGCGTCATCTCGACCGCTGCCTAGACGCCCCTCGATACCCTGTCCGCAGCCCGGGCACCGCAGCCGCACCACGCCACCTTCGGTCTGACACGCGAGCGGAGACGCGCCGCACTCCGGACAGGCGTGGCCGGTCACTCGACCATTCGCGACCTGCTCGGCGACGTCGTACCAATCAATGAGGCGCGATTCGTCCATCACTGCGTCTAGGTCTCAAGGAAAGGGCGCGGAGGATAACACACCGACGACGCCGGTTCACCAGCCGCATCGCTCGCCGACAAAACGGGTCGTATACCCACTTCGGGGGCCGACAGCCGACGTGAAGACGTGCGTGACCTGCTCGACGAGGTAGTGGCCGTCGAAGCGCTCACCGACGCTGCCGAGCTTGACGATGCCGCCCGCGCGGAGCTTCGGATGCCCCTGGACCTCAACGTCGGCGCGAATGAAGGTGCGGGCGTACTCGTTGATCTTGGCGGTCGCGATGGCCTCGGCCTCTTCGACGGAGAAGACCTTGTAATCGACGAGCTGGCGGTCGGTCTCACCCCAAGCCTGAACGACCTCTTGGGCCGCGTTCGACTGCCCGGCCATGGTGCTGGCGATCGCGCCCTGCAAGGCCCGGCCGATGATCTCTTGCTTCTTCTGTGGGTCCCATCCCCGGACCACGACCTCACTGACGACGCGCGCCAGGGATTGTCGCCCATCGAAGCGCCGCAGGGGGACCTCGCCGGCCGTCGGGTTGGGGTTGTTGTAGATCGCCGTCACCTCGGGGTCGCCGGCGGCGTTGGCCGGCTTGAAGAGGAGCGCGCTGGGGTTGACGAGGTGGTTGATGCAGAGGTCGAAGTCGAGCCAGGTCGCGATCCCGCGAGCGAAGTCCAGATCGGTCTGGTTGTTTTGAACCACGTACTCGCGCTGGAAGTTGGTGCTCTGCGCCTCGACGGTCAGGCCGGCCTGCTGCCCGACGGACTGCACGATCTCGCTGAACTTTTGGTTCAGGAACGTGCGGGTATTTCGGCCGCGCGTGAGCTTATGCGCGGCATCAAACGCCCGGATGGAGTAGCTGCGCGGGCCGTTCTCCTGCGCCCGCACCTGGGTGCCGACGATCTCCCCCTCGAAGACCCGCGTGAGGGGCAGAGCCTGATTCTTTGTGTAGCCTAAGTGGACCTCGATCTTGGTGCCCGGCCCGAGATCGGCCCGCCCATCGAAGGTGCCCTCGTGGTTGTTGAACTGCGCCTCGCAGCTCGCCGGGGCCTGACGACGCAAGTCGATGGTCACGTTCTGAAGATGCGCGGCCAGATCGGCAGGCAGCTCGACGCCGCCGATCTTCACGAGAAATTGAGGGACCCAAGTTTCGTCCGCCACGGTATCAACTCCCAATCAGCGCTTGATCGTCACGGGCCAAAGAAAAACAGAGACCTGAAGGTTTCGTCGGCCACGGTATCGACTCCCAATCAGCGCAGGATGGGCGGGATCATGAGCCGCCGCCCAGGCACGAGCTGCAACGGATCGTCAATCCCGTTGGCGTCAGCGATGCGCCGCCACTCGGCCGGATCGTCGTACTCTCGCGCGGCGATCGTCTGCAGCGTCTCTCCGCGACGAACGGCGTGGAGCTTCGCATGGTCAGGGCTCTGCTTCTTGATCTTCTCGGCCTGCTCGGTCGCGGTCGGAGCCTCGCGGAACTGCACGGTGCAGGTCGCCCGGACGGGGGTGCCGTCCTCGAGGAACATCGTGTACCGATGGGTCAGCGACTCGACGACGCCCCGAAACGCGAGGCTGCCCCAGCTCACGAAGATGTGCGCCGGGCGATGCAGCTCCGCGTCGATCATGCCGAGGTTGTGCACGGACATGACGTAGGGCTGGACGCTCTCGCCCTTCTCGTAGGTGTCGAAGAAGAGCTCGAGGGCCAAGGATTCGCCTTGCCCCGTCGTGAACTGGTTCTCCGGAGAGTCGAGGCCGGCCGTGGGGTGAGGGTTCCACGGGACGCTCTTGCTGATCGTGTATTCCTTGGGGTTGAACAACGCTTCGATGACGGCACCGGCGTTCTTCCCCTCAAGCGGCGTCAGGGTGAGTTTTTTCATGGCGTCAATCCCACTCGTCTTGGCCGATGCGGTCGGCGTCGAGCTCGAGCTCGCGTTTGAGGAGCACGACGACCTCGCGAGCGATCTCGTCGACGTCCTCTGGGCTCAGGCTGCCGTCAATTTGATCACTCGCCTGGCGGTGCCGGGCTTCTTCGTTGGTTTCCGCCTGGCGCTCGGGGCGCTCGCCAGGGGTGGAGCGTTGTGCGACCTCTGCGGCCCGCCGAGCCGACGTCTCGACCATCACCCGATGGCCCGGGACCTCGGAGCGGTTAAACGTGACTCGCGGGCCCCGGTCGCCGAAGAGCGTCGCGCCGCGGGAGGCACTTTGGAGCGGGCGGGCGGCGGCGGTCGGAGCGACGAGGGTCGGGGACTGCGCGCCGAAGGTCGAGGTTTCAGCCCCCGAGACCGCTGGGGTCGGCCGCGAGACATGAACCGCCGCGAGGCCCCGCTCGTGAAGACCCGGAGCCCGAACGGAACGCCTTGAAGTCGTGGAGCGTGCCGAGGCGGCGGAATCGGTGAAGCTGGGCGATGCAGCGGAATCGCTGAAGCTGGGCGAAGTGGCGGCGGTCGCGCGCTCGAAAATGACGACGGCGCGGTCGAGGTTCGCGCTGGAGGCTCCGGCGGAGGACTGGCGTTCGAGCCGGGTCGCGAATCGCTCGGAGGGGGCGCTCGCCGGGCCGGTCATCTCCCAAGGGGTCAAGAGTGTCCGCGTGGGAGCAGCCGCAGCACCGAGGCGACCGACGACGGGGCGCGACGGCCGCGACGAGGGGAGCGTCGACCACGGGCGGATGGCTGTGTCGGCGGCGGAAATCCGACGGGTGGTCGTTATCGCCGTCGCAAGAAAGGGCTCGGCCCAGTTTGAGCTTGGGCCTGCGTCTCCGAATTCCTGACCGTCGAAGCGGAGCCCGCTTGGCCTGACGAGGGAGAGGTCGACTTCGCGCTGACGCGGGTCCTCGGCCACCGGGCTCAGGCGGCCGGCGCGGGTCGGTGCTTGCAGCGGAGGTCGGCCGCTCAAGTGCTGACGCTGCGGCCCAGTCGGCTGCACGCGCATGCCAAGAGCCGACGGCGTCAATGCTTCCTGCACCGGCATGGCCGAGACGAGCGGGCGACGGGCCGTCACGCGATCTAGGGCTCGGGCTCGAGACACCGAGGCCGCTGCTTCGAGGGGTGTGCTCACGGGGTGCAGGGCCTGGCCGAGCTGCACGAGCGTTTGGCTCGTCGGGCTCGAGCGGCCGGCCAGTGCCATCGTCGGTGCGGCCCAGCTGGGCACCCGGTCGGCGAAGCGGAGGTTCATCGGCGCGCTGGCCAGTCGGGTCGACGCGGGGGCCAGTCGGATCGACGCGGGGGCCAGTCGGGTCGGCGCGGGGGCCAGTCGGGTCGACGCGGGGGCCAGTCGGATCGACGCGGGGGCCAGTCGGGTCGACGCGGGGGCCCGACTCCTCGTCGCCAGGGTGCCGTTGAGCTCGCCGAGCGGGTCCGCAGCTTGACCTTGGAGTCGACGCGGCGCGACGGGTGTCAAGGCCACGTTCGAGACCAGCGAGGCAGCGAGACGGGCGGGGGTCGACGAAGGCCCAACGCTCGCTTGGCGCAGAGGGATTTGCGCGGGACGAGGAGCAGACCCTCGAAGGCTCTCACGAGGTGTCGACGCTGGGGCCGCGACTCGGCGCCCGACGAGCGGCGGCAAGATCGCGGCGCGTGGGCTCGAGACGCGGTGGGCCGGACCGGCCGCTTCGCCGAGGCTGTCGAGGGGGGCGATCTGGGCCGCCTCGAAGCGACGGGGCAAGACGACGAGGGCCGCCGCAGACTCGGTTAGCCAAGACAGACCGGACGAGGCTGGGTTCAAGGGGGCGATGCGCTGGGAGGCCGCGGTTTCGAGGGAAGACGAACGTGTAGAGCGGCCCGCGAGGGTCTGTCGGCCCGGTATCGTCCGTGGGTGCTCGGCACGAGGAAGGCGCTGGGCCGTGCTGGCGGAGGCGGGCGGGTGGTCGGGTGGTCGGGCCGGGCGTCCGTGGGAGACGGGCGCACGGTCGCGGGAGACGAGTCCCCGGTCGGGGGCGTCGACCGTCCAAACGTGAGAGACGGGCCCCCGAGCGTGAGAGACGAGCGTCCGCTCGGGAGATGAGCCGAAGAGACGTGCCTGAGTCGATGTGGCGGGTCCCCCTGGCCTAAGGGAGGGTCCGAGTCGCGGCCCCGCAAGCCGCATCGGGCCCACAGGAGGAATCACTTGGCCGGGTGCCCCAGTCGTCGATGCCTGGAGCACGGCTCGACGGCCGGGAATGAGCACCGTCGTTCTTTGGGCCGCCATGCCCGGACGGGCCTGGGACGGGATGACCTCTGCGGAGCGCGACGCGCTGGGTCGGCCGGGGACCGCGACGGCCCTGAGTGCGCCGCCCGCGAGTACGCGAGGGTCGCCGCCCGCGAGTATGCGAGTTTCTCTTGACAGCGTCGCAAGCGAGAACCCGCGCTCGCCGCCGGACCACCAAGGCCGCGGCGCGTTCGAACGGTCTGGTCTGGACACCAGCGCCTCGCGTACGGGCGGAGCCTGCCCGGCAGACGACCACCACGGGGTCGACGGCGCTCGATCCAAACGCCCGTCGCGCCCGAGCGATCCCGGACGACCGGGAGCCCTGACCGCTGCGGGGGGCCCGTCGGCCAGGCTCGCCGGAGTTGGGGTCTCGTCGGCCAGGCTCGCCGGAGTTCGGCTGGCGGCGGGCTGCAGGAGCGCGCGATCTGCAAGAAAGCCCGCGTCGTCGTAGACCTCCGCCGGAGCCCGTTCGGGCCTCTCAAACAGAAGGCGTTGCTCGGTGCGATCCGCTTGTTCGATGAGCCGCTCACCCAGCCGCTCGCTCGGCCGACTGCGGGAGAGGCGGAGCGTCTCTTTGGACTCGCCTCCCCTCTGGTCGAGACCGCCGCTCACGCTCTGAGACCCGCCATCAGCTGTGCGTCTCGGCGTCACCGAAAGCAGCCCGGTCTCCAGGCGATGCAGGAGCCGCTCAGCCGCGGTGCGTCCCTCGAGCGCGGGTCGAGCCCGTCCCCAGACGACGCCGGGGCGGGCGTCGACGATGACGCGGGTGGGCGCGGCGCGTTCGTCAATCCGTGGGCTGGTGGCCACGGCCCGCGCGTCGGGAAAGCGAAGCAGCTGCGGCGCGATAGGCGCCACGTTGCCCATGACCGCGGGGTAGGCGGAGAGGTGACCGGACTTCGTCTGCCGCCAACGCTCCTGAGGCAAGGCTCTGCGTGTCGTCTGGCCATCGGGGCGTGTCGTCTCGCCATCGGGGCGCGTCGTCACCCCAGCGGGGCGCGTCCTGAACTTCCTGGCGAGTGTCGAGGGCGACATTCGGCTCGGGCTGCGGGTCGCCTGATCGAGCTCGGAGGCGGCGAACCCCGTGGCGCGGGCATCCGGATCGACGGGCGTGACAAAAGGACCGAGATCACCAAAACCCGAGGCGTCGTACCCCTCTCGGCGGTCGTAAGTCCGGGCCCAGTCTTCGAAGCCCTGACCGGAGAAAACCTCGAAGCCGTGCTCAAGGTGAGCGGGTAGCTCCCAGCGAGCCGCGTGCCGTTCGAGCAGCGATCGCCCTCCCCCAAGCTCGCCGCGCTGGGGCTGCGAGAAGCGATTTCGAATACGCCGAGCGAACTCCGCGACCGACGCCCAGACCTCGCCCTGGCCCTCGGAGCGGGTCGACGAGAAGAGGGAGGAGACGGGGAGGTCGGCGGCGGGTTCCATCGATGCGCTCAGCCCATCCGTGAGATGCCGTGATGGGCGATCTCCACTGACTCGACGAGCAGCTCACTGCTGCTCGCGTCGAGCTGGGGACCCTCCCATTTCACGGGCCAAGCCTCGAAGAAGTTCCATCGGGCGACGGCTTCACCGGCGTCGTCGCACAACACGATGGATCCGTTCTTGCGGCGGGTCGAGGTCGGTGACTTCGTGAACGACTGATGCCAGCCCTCGAGCATCTGGTTGTTCACATAACCGACCTTCAAGACGAGGTTCGGGTAGCGACCCTGAGCCGGGAGCTTGTGGAGGTGGTCGTTGACGCCGCCCTCCTGGAACTCAAGCGCCTCAATCTCATGCTGTAGACCGCTAATGCTCTGGAAGTGGGCAAGCGTCAGGCCGTCGATCTCGACCTTGAAGCGGAACTTGCCGTATGCGCGCTCGACGCCTTTGGCCATCGGTCTACTCCTCGGTTTGCTGCGCCTGGTCCTCTAGGCGCTGCGCGACTCTGAATACGATGAATTCGACCGGGCGCGTAATGGCCAAGCCGATTTCGCTGATCATCATACCGCGGTCGACGTCTTCTGGGGCATTCGTCTCTTCGTCGCACTTGACGTAGAAAGCCTCCTCGGGGGTCGAGCCCGTCAGCATCCCCTTCTCCCGGAGGCGGATGAGGAAGCCGACGATGGAGCGGCTCACGCGCTTCCAGAGGTCGGGACCGTTGGGCTCAAAGACGGCCCATTGCGTGCCCCGCTCGATGGCCGCCCCGATGCTGCCGATGGTTCGACGCACGTTGAGGTGGCGGTTCTCGGGGTCGCTGGACGCCGTGCGAGCACCCCAGATGCGAATCCCCCGGGCGGCGAAGGGGCGGATGCAGTTGATTCCGGCGGCGTTGAGCATGGCGAGGTGGCTGTCTTGCACAAGCACGGCCAAGTCGACGACGCCCATGAGGACCTCGTTCGCGGGGGCCTTGTGGATGCCGGTCTCGCGGTCGACCCGAGAGATGACCCCGGCGACGTGTCCACAGGAGGGTACGGTCGAAGGTCGCCCCCCTTCGAGGGTGATGACCCACGGGAAGTAGAAGGCCGCGTGCGCGGAGTCGAACTGCTGACGCCACCGCAGGGCCTCTTCGAAGTCACCGCCAGGCGGCACATCGAGCAGCGCGAACCAATGGCGGGAGCGTTCGCACAGCGCGATGGCGGCGTCCTGCACGACCTCGACGTCCCTGAGGCTTCGAAACCTCTTGCTGGACTTGAACGCCGACATGAGGTCTGGAAGCACCAGCAGATCAAGCTCTGGATGCTCGACAAGCCCCCAGAGCCCGCGGCGGTCGGTCGGCCCACGGTCGTGGCCAATGAAGTCGTCGGGGCCGAGATCAGCGACCCCATCGCTGCCTCCGACGAGGGGCCCATCGAGCTGGTCCATCGGTGCGGCGAGCGCGGTGGGCGTGGACGAACGAAGGACGGTGCAGCGAATGAGGCGGCTGGCCTCGTTGACGATCCGCTCCACGAAGCGGGGGCTGGCGCCGTGCAGGGAGACGTGGTCGTACCGCTCGTCGCGGTCCTGGTCCCGGATGCGAAGCTCCAGGCTCTGGGGCGTGACGTAGGTGGGCGCGGCGGAGCGGAGGTCGTGGAGCAGCGGCGCGTCGAGGCTCAGGACCTTGGCATCGACACGGGTGACCACGACCCATTGCTCGTTGACCTCGTCCGTGATGCGAATCGTAGTCCCGACGCTGATGCCGTGGCTGCTTTTGACCTGGAGCGCGTCGTCGCCCACGCGGGCATCGCGGGTGAGGAACGTGCGCCCATCCATGGCGCGGGTGGCCAACGAGAGGCGGAGGTGGTTGCCCCAGGCACCTTCGTCTTGGGCTCTGACCTCAAGACACTCGACGCCTGCGCGGTCGAAGACTTTGGCGCTTGAGCACCGCGCGATGTCTTCAGTGGCCTCCCCTACGACGCGAGCGACCCGGAGCACGAAGGCTGCGTCGCCCCCGTTGTCGAAGAAGCCGCGAAGGGCGGAGAGCAGATAGCTGCCGGAGACCGCCTCGCCGAAGAGCTCCAAGAAGCGAACTTCGCTGGTGACCCGCACGGGTCGATCGAGCGGCCCCCGCCTCGCGACGCCCACGAAGACCGGGACGCCGGTCTTGCCGAGCTCAAGCGGAGCGACGCGCTGTTCGCTGGGCTCGAAGTAGACACCCGGGGCTCGAAGCTGCGACATCGGCTGTCCTCAGAGGTCCCGCTCGGGCCGCTCGTCAGCGACGAGACTCGTTGATCTCTTTGTTGATGCCCGAGATTTCCTTGATCCAGAGCTGTCGTTCCCGATGCTCCATGGCAAGGACGTCGTCAAGCGACCAATGGAAGTGGTAGGCGATGTAAGCTACCTCCTGGAAGATCCGCTCCAGGGGGTAGCTTACGATTCCCCCAGGTCGACCCCAAGGTCGAGCTCATAACCGTGACCGCAGGCCGGACACGACGCCTTAATCTTGGCCGAGCCCTCTTCGTTGATTCGGCGATAGAACTCCTGGAGGTACGCCAAATCAGACGAGAACAGGCCCTCGATGACGGAGGGGTTGATGGACGACAAGGAGCCGAGCTTCACGATGACGCGGGACAGCAGGATGATGACCAAGTACGCCCGGTTCTGCTGGACGCGGTAGTCCTGCAGCGGCGCGATCTCGTCTTTGGCTGTCGCGAGTCGCATGACGCCATCGCGGTGCAGCGTGCCGTTCTGGTCGACGAAGCCCTTGGGCAACGTGAAGGGAAACTCAGTCTGGAAGGCCATCGGTGGACCTCGACAAAACGGGTCTGGCCCTGCCGCCTCACCCAGGCTGGGTGCGCGCGGCAGACGCTAGAAATGCGGACCGGGTGGCAGCGTTCGCCCCACCCGGTTTTTTCTGTCAACGAAAGAGGGAGGTGATCAGCCGCCGCCCTGGATTCGCTCCAGGCGCTCGACCGCCAGCTCGATCTCCTCGACAGCGGCGTCCGTGCCCTTGCCGTCGAGCTGCATGCCCTTCCACTTGCAGGGCCACGCCTCGAAGAAGTTGTAGCGCATGACCTCGGTCCCGTTGTCATTGCAGAGAATGACCGAGCCGCTCTTGCGCTCCACCTTGCCCTTGATGACGGTCTCCCGCCACTTCCAAAGGTCTTCCGACGAGACGTAACCGCGCTTGAGCACGACGTTGCTGTACTTCGTGCGACCCGGCCGCTTCCGAAGGACGATGTCGTCGCCATCCTGATACTCGACGATCTCAGTCTCGGCGTCGAGACCCTCTACGTTCTTGAACGCGCCGTACACAATGCCGTCAATCTCAACCTTGAAGTTGAACTGACCAATGTGATCTGAGCCGCGGCGATTGTCGGCCTTCAACTGTGCCATGGAAGTCCTCCGTTGAGGGGTCGGTTTTCGACACCGGGGCTCTTCAGCCCGGATCAGCTTAGGTCAGAAATCACTCAGAGACGTCGCCGCCCGTCGGCATCTGGCCGATCCGAAAGATGACGAATTCGGCTGGTTTTACCGGACACAATCCAATTTCGCAAACGAGCTGCCCGGCGTCGATGACTTCGGGCGGGTTCGTCTCGCTGTCGCACTTGACGTAGAAGGCCTGCTCTGGGGTCGCGCCGAACAAGGCACCGTCGCGCCAGACGCGCAGGAGGAACGCCGTGATGTTGCGGTTGACCTTCTTCCACAGGCCCTCGTCGTTGGGCTCGAAGACGACCCACTGCGTGCCGCCTTCGATCGACTGCTCGACCATATTGAAGAGGCGGCGCACGTTGACGTAACGCCATTCGGGATCGCTGGAGATCGTGCGTGCGCCCCAGACGCGGATGCCACGACCGGTGAACTCACGGATGCAGTTGATCCCCTTGGGGTTGAGCAGATCCTGCTCGCCCTTGGTGATCTTGTACTTCAGCCCGAGCGCGCCGCGGACGATCTCGTTGGCCGGGGCCTTGTGCACGCCGCGCTCGCCGTCGGTGCGGGCGTAGATGCCTGCCATGTGGCCCGACGGGGGCACAAAGATGTTGCCCTTCAGGGGATCGTAGACCTCGATCCACGGGAAGTAGTACGCGCCGTACTTGCTGTCCCGGGGCTTCGGCAGCTTGTCGACGCCGCCGGACTCGATGGTCTCGGGCGCGTCGAGGATGGCGAAGCGGTACCGCATCTTCTCGCAATGCGTGAGGACCGCGTCCTGGATCGCCGGCTCGGTCTGACCGGGTGCCACGACGATGTTGATCTCCTCGACCTCTTCGAAGGCGTGCAGGCCCGTGCGGGTGCCCGGTCCCTTGTCCTCCCCGAGGTAGGCGGCCGCTTTGCCTGCCTTACCGACGGCGACCGTATCGGGGTCGCCGACATTCAGGACGAAGCATCGGGCGCCGCCATTGTTGAAGAACCCGTAGACCGCATGGGCCAATACGCCGGCGTCTGAGAAGTCGCCGAAGTTCTTCGTGAACGTGCTCCAGTTCGTGCACAGGACCGGCTTGTTGACCGGACCCCTCTTGGACTCGCCAAGGAACCCCACGGTGCTCGTGCCGACCGCTTCGATCGGCTTGCTGGCTCCGGGGATCTCTTCGACGTAAACGCCAGGTGACAAGTACTCGGGCGCCATCGGCTCACTTCCTCCTCGCACCGCAGTGCGGCCTGCCTAGATACGGCCAACGGCGTCGTTACGACCCGGGCCGGACGGGAATGGTTAAAACTGCCTTCAGCCGGTCTCGACACGAATGCCGCGAGAGGTGACGCGCTGAATATCTGCCGAGCGGCGCGGAGAGTCTATGACCAGCTTGCATCGGTAGGCCACCGAGGGTCTGAGCTGCTCACCAAATCCGCGCCACAACGACATCAGAAACTCCACGGAGACATCCTCGACGGGCCTTATCGAAATCCGCGTTTCGGGATCGAAGGCATCGCCCTCGAGCATGGACCCTTCCAGCACTGAACGACCCAACATTGCGCGCATTGCGGCTCCAAGCAACTCTTGTTGCTCGGCGTCCTCGTCTGCCCACGCGCTCACCAAGTAGTCGAGGCCCAAGGGCAACGGCGGATCCTGATAGTACTCTCGAATCGAGCCCTTGGCATCAATTCGTGAGACGAGCGTGGGCATCTGCTCCCGACGTTCGGCGAGCACCGCGACACGATAGAGGTAAAGACCCAACGCCGGCAGCCGAGTGAACTTCTCACGGAGGGGAGGCCCCGAGACGATTTGAATCGTCCGACCCAAGACCTCCCGTACCCCATCTTCGAGAGCCGTCGAGAGGGCCTCGGAGGTTTGGCGCAGGATGCGGTGCTGGGTCACGGGAGTCCCACTCAGAACGCCAGAGCGGGGCGGAGCATAGAGGGGGGGCACCCGACCGGCAACGACAAAATGCCGGAGATCGGTCGCCGCGCCCGCTCGTTGTTAGGGAGGTCAACCCTTAAGGAGTCGGAGGCGGCGACGAGGTCATGAAGATGAAGGGCTCGGGACACGAACACCGCCCCCTGCGCGGCGGGTGCAGCATTGACACTTTGGCGACTCGAATGCTAGGCAGTCGACCCGCACGCGGCCGCGTTCTTCTTGCGATTTGGACCCACGCAGCCGCATTGGGCCCGCGTCTGGTTCCGTCCGCGGCCGGGTTGACATCGTGATCATTGGGGGGCGCTTCCTCATGCCGAGGCCGTCGAGTCTGATTTTGCTGGCCTTCGCGCTGCCGCTCGCGTGCGGCGAGGTGTCCATCAAGCCGGACTCGCGCTCCGGACCCGACTTCGAGAAAGCCGGCGCGCTCCAACTCCAGATGAACAAGCTGACCGACGATTTCGTGGACGGCGGCCAGGGTGACAATACCGACTGGAAGTTCCTCAAGGTGACCGCGAAGGGCATCTTGAAGCTGGTGGTCTACTGGGACAGCAAGAACGTCGACTCTATGGTCGAGGTCCGCGACCGCTTCGGCGTGCTCCTCCAGAACTTCACCCACTCGGCGGAGCTTGAGAAAGACGAGATCGAGTTCCCCGTCGATCCGGGCACGCACTACGTCCGCCTGTACGCCCTGACCAAGGCGAGCGTCTACACCATCGAGGGGACCTTCCAGGCGTGGGACGCCGACGCGACCGACGAGGTCACGCCTGAGGCCGACTCGTCGATTGACCTGCTCGGCGAACCCATGCCCGAGGCCACCGCCGAGCCCCGACCGCGCGCCTCGGGTCGGTCGACGCCTCGGCCCGCGAGGGCCCCTGCAGCGGCTCCATCGAGCGTCGTCACCGGGACCATCTTCCGCGTCCTGCCCGCCGCCGGAGGCAAGTCGGCGACCCTGACGATGAACGTCGGAGACGAGAAGGGCGCGACCATCGGCAGCACCGGAGACATCTATTGCCCGACCGGCGGCAAGCTCGACGGCGGGCGCTTCCGGATCGACACGGTCTTGCCCAAGACCGCCAAAGCGACGGTGATGTTGACGGTCGAGAAGATTGGCAACTGTCGAGACGTCAAGGTCAACATCCAATGAACATCCCCCGCATCATGATCTCGGGTCTCGGTACACTGACGCTCGCCTGCGGCTCAGTGGGACCGAACTTGGACAGTATCGAGGGTGACTTCGAGCGGGATCGCGCCAACGCGGTCTTCATCAAACGCTCGGTGACCGACCGCCTCGAGCCCGACAAGGGCGACAACACCGACTGGAAATATGTCGACGTCCTCGATCAGGGCAAGCTCACGGTGACCATCGGGATCGACCAGCCCGAGCGACTCCTGGAGGGCGACATCGAGCTGTTCGACGAGTTCGGCAACCGGATCAACCGATACCGTGTGGAGCCGAATCAGACCGTCTACGTCTTCGAAGAGGACGTTCGAAAGATCCCGAACAAGTACTTTGTCAAGCTGTTCGCCAAGCAAGGGGGGAGCCCTTACACCGTCGGCGTCGATCAGGCGCTGCCCCCGCCCCCGCCAGACCCGGTCGTCGTCTCCGCGCCGACGCCAGGTCCGTTGGACGCCGCGCCCCCACCAAGGGCTCGACCCCGCGCCCCGGGCCCACCCAAAGCCGGGCCGACGCCCTCGACCGCCGCGCCGGCCGCCGTTGCGAGCGTTGGAGGCAAGATCTTCCGGGTCATCCCTTCCGAGGACAACACCGCCGTCACGATCGCGATCAAGCTCGACGAGGGCGCCACTGTGGCCCAAGGCGATCGGGGCCAAGTCTACCGCGACGGAGGACCCGTCGAAGGCGCGGGCTTCACCGTCTCCTCGGTCTCCGGTCGCATAGCCCAGGCGCGGGTCAACGCCCCCCCCCATAAGTTCACCGGCACCCTGACGGTGAAGATCAGCACGCGGTGAACAAGCGCCCCGGCGCCGGCTGGGCGGTGAATGAAAACCAGCCCGCTGGCTGGGCGGTGAATGAAAACCAGCCCGCTGGCTGGGCGGTGAATGAAAACCAGCCCGCTGGCTGGTCGCTCACCGTCGAGAACCAATGCGACGGCTTTCGCCTCGACCGGTTCCTCGCCCTGAGGATCGGGCGGCTCTCCCGGTCGCGGGCCGCTCGGCTCCGTGTCGTCGACGAGGACGATCCGTCTCGAGGGCCGCTGAAGAAGTCAGCCTCCGTTCGCCGGGGTCAGCGTCTCTTCGCCTATCGGCCCGTGCCGGACGCGGAGGTCAACGCGCCGATCCCGCGGCTGCTCTTCGAGGATGACGAGCTCATCATCATCGACAAGCCTCCGGGGCTCGCCGCGCATCCTACGGCCTCCCGCTTCGTCGCGACGGTCCGACATTGGCTGCGTCAGTCCGGGTATGGGGACGAGGCCGAGCCGCTCCACCGCTTGGATGTGGAGACCTCCGGGGTGCTCGCCATCGCCCGGACGACGGCTGCGGCCCGGATTTATCGCCGAGTCCTGCGAGAGCGGGGCTTCGAGAAGTCTTATCTCGCAGTGGTCAAAGGGTCTCCAGCCCGCGCGAGCTGGACGAGCTGTGAGCCGCTCGGCTTCGCCACCGACAGCGAGATCCGCCTGAAGATGGGGCCCGGCGTCCTGGAGGCCGAGACGCACTTCGAGGTCCTGAGGCGCTCGATGTCTCGGGCGTTGGTCCACGCGCGGCCGGTGACGGGGCGACAGCACCAGATTCGGGTTCACCTGTCCCTGTCCGGGCACCCCATCGTGGGGGACAAGCTCTACGGTCCGGACGAGGGGCTCTTCTTGACCGCCCTGAGGCGCCCGCTCGACTCCCAAGAGCTTGAGCGATGTGGCCATCCTCGGCACGCGCTCCACGCCCACCGCCTCACCGTGCCGCGCGCGTGGGGGCCGCAGACCTTCGAGGCGCCGCTGCCGCCGGATCTCGAGACGTTGCTCGAGCCGCTGATCGAGACGCGCTTAGATTGACCGCCGAGTCGCCTACTCCGGGAGCGCGGGGGCCTCGGGCGCGTCCATCGGGATCTCCGTGGGATCGGTCGGGGCCTCGGGTGCTTCGGGCGCCTCCATCTGCTCCATCGCCTTGAGCATCATGAGGCGCTGCCTCATCTTGTCCTTCTCCTTGGCCTCGGCGTCCTTCTTCTTGCGCTTAGCCTCGTCCTCCTTGCCCTTGGAGTCCTTCTGGGACTGGGCGTTTTTTTCAGCCTCGTCGTCGATGAACTTCGTCTCAGAAGGGGCGCCCAAGACAATCACGATGTCGTAGTCACTCGGCCAATCGATGACCCGCTTGTGCACCATGCCGAGCCGGAGCTGGCGCCGGATGTCTTCGGCCTGATCGTCGAAGCCGGGCTTCGCGTAGACGTAGGTGTTGTGCCTCGGGTTCCGATCATTGGCGATGTTGGCCACCGGCAGGCCCGCTTCTTTGAGCTTGAGGGCGTAGTCGAGGAGCTTTGACTTGGTCTTCTCGCCGCCCCCGTTGAGGAGCTGGATCACCGCCGTGCCCGTGACCTCCTTGAAGGTGCCCATGGCCCGCATGGACTTAAACTCCGGCTCGTTAGCGGCCTTGCGGACGAGCGGGCGCGCCTCGTCGCTGTTGAGGGCCTTGAGCTGCCGAAGGTAGTCAATCGCCAAGTCCCGCTTGCCGAGGCGGGCGTAGCACATCGCCGTGAGGTACAGCGGTGGGGCGTAGGTGGGATCGGCGTCGCTGGCGATGAGGTACTCCGTCAGCGCGTCCGCCGGGCGGCCCGCCTTGAAGTGCCCGTTTCCCCGCTTGATGCCGGCCTGGGCTTCGCGTCGGCTCGGTGCTCGCGTCGGCTCCTCGGCCTGCGGAGGGGGCTCGGCCTCGACTCGGCCCCTGCCCCGGGCAGGCACGCGCTCCTCGTCGATGACCGGCGCGGCGTCTCTGTCCGGGGCCACGACGGGCACGGCCATCGTCTTTTCGCGCAGCCGCTCGGGTCGAAGGCCCAGCCGCTTGAGGGCCGAGAGCGCCATCATCGCGTCGCGCTCCGTGCCCTCGTCGTAGAGCTTTTGCAGCCCCTGTTGCAGCAGCGACTTCTGGTTGTCGTCGACGCTGCGGACGTCCTTGTACATCTCCCACCGCATCGCGCAGTCCCGCAGCCGGTCGATGGACTCGGTCCGGAACTGGGCGAAGGTCTGCTCGCAGTCCCCCTTGTTCTGGTTCCAACGGTCGTCCGCATGCGCCCCGGAGGGCAGGGCGAGCGCCACGAAGGGCAGGGCGAGCGCCACGAAGGGCAGGATCTGGAGCGCGAGCATGAGGCCCGGCAGGCAACGTGAATGCATGGTGAACCTCAATTTACGAAACCGTCTGGAACGATCCGACATTTCTGGGCCGGCGAAAAGGGCCACGGCCGCTGGTTTGACAGCGCACTTGGCCTTGGCTACGGTCCGCCGCCCTCGAGGGCGATGTGGTCTACGTCCCCCGCGGTGGGTCCTATGTTTTCGTCACGCCCCAAGGTCATTGCGATCCTGCCCGCCCGGCTCGGATCCACTCGCCTGCCGCGAAAACCTCTCCTGGAGCTCGGTGGTCGGCCGCTCATCGTTCAGGTTCTTGAACGGGTGAGGGCCTGTAAGGATCCCTTCGCGCCCGGCTTGCCGCTCTTTGACGAGGTCCACGTCGCCACGGACTCTGCGGAGATTGCCGACGTCGTCGCAGCACTCGGCGTGCCGGCTTGGATGACGCCGACCTCCCTGAGATCCGGCACGGCGCGGGTGGCGTTTGTTGCACGGGAGTTGGACGCCAAGCTCGTGGTGAATGTTCAGGGGGACGAGCCCTTCGTGGACGCCTCGGTGCTCTCACCCATCGTCCTCGCGCTCATTGCGGGCGCCGACATCGCGACCGCCGCAGTCCCGCTGTTCCAAGGCGAGGGCGAGCGGAGCGACATCGTCAAGGTGGTTTATGATTCCCGTGGCGACGCCCTCTACTTCTCGAGGGCCGCGATCCCCGGTGATCGCCACCTTGGAATCTATGGCTTCCAGGCTCCCGTCCTTCGCCGGCTGCTCGACCTGCCGCGCGGGGCCCTCGCCGCCGCCGAAGACCTCGAGCAGCTCGACTGGCTCGCGGCTGGCGAACGCATAAACGTCGTCCGGCTGCCCGCAGAGGCCGCCTCCCGATTCCTATCGATTGACCGACCCGAGGACCTGCAGGCCGCCCGTCGCCGCCTTGATGAACTTGACGAATACGAGACTCTATGAGCCCCACGCGCCCCCTGCACCCCGTCTCCACCAGCGCCCGCCAGCGCCAGACCAAACACATCTTCGTCACCGGCGGCGTCGTCTCATCCATCGGCAAGGGCATCGTCTCCGCCTCGATCGGCGCGCTGCTCGAGGCCCGCGGCTTGACCGTGACCCACATCAAGCTCGACCCGTACATCAACGTCGATCCGGGCACGATGAACCCGCTCCAGCATGGCGAGGTCTTCGTCACCGACGACGGCGCCGAGACCGATCTCGACTTGGGCCACTACGAGCGGTTCACCTCGGCGACCATGTCGAGGGCGAACAACATCACGACCGGACGCATCTACGAGAACGTGCTCGAGAAAGAGCGACGCGGGGACTACCTCGGCGCGACGGTTCAGGTGATTCCGCACATCACCGACGAGATCAAAGCCTTCGTCACCCGAGGCGCGCAGGACGCCGACGTCTGCATCACGGAGATTGGCGGCACCGTCGGCGACATCGAGTCGCTGCCGTTTTTGGAGGCGATTCGTCAGCTCAAAGTCGAGCTCGGCCGGAACAACGCGCTCAACGTGCACGTCACGCTCGTCCCGTACATCGCCGCGGCCGGAGAGCTGAAGACCAAGCCGACGCAGCACTCGGTCCGCGATATGCGCGAGATCGGGATGCAGCCGGAGATCATCGTGGCCCGCTGCGACCGACCTATCGGCAACGACATGAAGGCCAAGATCGCCATGTTCTGCAACGTGGCGCCCGAGGCGGTCATCGCCGGACAAGACGTCGCGAGCATCTACGAGGTGCCGCTCAACTTCCACCGCGAGGGCCTCGATCAGCTCGTCGCCGACTACCTCGGGATGTGGAGCGCGGCCCCCAAGCTCGACCGCTGGGTGACCATCAACCAGAAGATGAAGGACGCCAAACGCGGCGTGACCATCGGCATCGTCGGCAAGTACGTGGATCTCGTCGACGCTTATAAGAGCCTGCACGAGGCCCTGCTCCACGGCGGCCTGCAGAACGACGTCCGCTGCGATCTGCGGTACATCGACAGCGAGACGGTTGAGCAGCGCGGCGCGGCCCCTCTGCTCGACGGCGTCGACGCGGTGCTCGTGCCAGGCGGCTTCGGCGGCCGGGGCACCGAGGGCAAGATCAGCGCGGCCCATTACGCCCGCGAGCGCAAGATCCCTTACTTCGGGATCTGCCTGGGTATGCAGTTGGCGGTCGTGGAGTTCGCACGAAACGTCTGCGGCCTCACCGGGGCGAACTCGACGGAGTTTGATCCGCAGTCGCCCGCGCCCGTCGTGCACCTCATGGCGCACCAGAAGCAGGTCGTCCACAAGGGCGGCTCGATGCGTCTGGGCGCGTACCCCTGCCGCCTCTCGCGGGGCTCGCTCGCCGAGCGGGCCTACGACCGCACCGAGGTCAGCGAGCGGCATCGCCACCGCTACGAGTTCAACAACGACTTCCGAGCCGTGCTCGAGCAAAAGGGGCTCACCTTCAGCGGTCTGTCCCCGGATGGGCTCCTCGTAGAGGTCGTCGAGCTCGCCTCGCACCCGTGGTTCCTCGGCTGCCAGTTCCACCCGGAGTTCAAGTCTCGGCCCTACGCGCCGCACCCCCTCTTCGCGAGCTTCGTCGGGGCGGCCTTGGCCCATGCCCGTTTGCGCCTGAAAGACGGTCAAGCGGCTTGACGGCTGGTTTCGACGGCCTCCCGGCCGCGGGCAACGGCGCGCCGCTGTTTTTCATCGCCGGTCCCTGCGTGATCGAGGACGAGGCCATGGCCCTCGACACGGCGCGGGCTCTCAAGGCGATGGGCCTCCCCCTCGTCTTCAAGGCCAGCTTCGACAAGGCCAATCGCTCGAGCCCGCGGGGCTTTCGGGGGCCGGGCCTGGCACGCGGGCTGGAGATTCTGGCCCGCGTGAAAGACGAGCTGGGCCTGCCGATTCTCACAGATGTCCACGAGCCCTGGCAGTGTGAGCCCGCCGCCATGGTGGCCGACGTGCTCCAGATCCCGGCGTTTCTGTGTCGGCAGACGGACCTGCTTTTGGCCGCAGCAGCGACCGGGCGTCTGGTCAACGTGAAGCGCGGACAGTTCCTCGATCCCCGCCGCATGGCTCTCCTCCTGGAGAAGGCTGTCGGGGCTCGGTGCTGGGTGACCGAGCGCGGCACGGCCTTTGGCCACGGCGACCTCGTCTTCGACCCCCGGTCCCTCGTCTGGATGCGGGGCGCGGCGGAGGCGGTGATCTTCGACTGCACCCACAGCGTCCAGGTGCCGGCCGGCGACGGAGAGCAGACCGGGGGTCGAACGGAGCTCTCCCGCCCCCTCGCCCGCGCCGCCACCGCCGTGGGCTTGGACGGGATCTACGCCGAGGTCCACCCCGACCCCCCCCGCGCGCTGTCGGACTCGGCGACCCAGCTCTCCTTCGAGGCCTTCCGGATCCTCGCCGCCGAGGTCCGGGCCATCGACGCGGCCCGGCGGGCGTTCGACTTAAGCCCTGGGGCCGACGACGGCCGGGTGTGAGCCCGCTTCGGCGATGGACCCGACCGCTTCGACACCGGCTGTCGAGCGTGCTCCTCGAGGTCCTCTCCGCGCTGCTGCAGGTGCTGCCCGTTTCGGCCGGAGGTGCGCTCGGGGCGGGCCTCGGGCGGCTGTCTCTTCTCTTCGCGGGGCGCAGCCGTCGAGTGGCACAGGGGCAGCTTCTCGCTTGCGGCTTCGGCCCGACGGTCGTGTCTGACCACTTCGCCGAGCTCGGGCGTCGAGCCGCTGAGCTGATGATGGGCCGTCGACTACTCGAACGGGGAGACGTGGTCGTGATGCCGAGCGCGAGGGCCGTGCTCGATGCCCCAAGCCCACGCCCACGCCTCGTCTTGACCTTCCACTTTGGCCACTGGGAGCTCTGCGCCGCCGGGCTCGCGCAGGCGGGGTACGCCGTGCACGCGCTCGCCGCCCCATCGAAACACTCCCCGCTCCACAGGGCCCTCGAACACCGCCGCCGCTCCCTCGGCGTGACGACCCACTCGAAGATCGGCAGCGCCCTCCGACACCTCCGCTCCGGGGGCATGCTCGCGCTCCTCGTCGATCTCTCGCCCCGTCGGCATCGCCATATCGTCAGCCTTCTTGACTACACCATTCCCGCCTCCAGCCTGGCCCTCCGTCTGCTCTCGGCCACGGGTGCTCGCCCGATTTGCGTGCTCACCCAGCGGGGAAATGACGGTCGACACCTCATCGAGGCCTTCGATCTTGAGGGGGCAGCCGATCCGCTCGCGCTCGCCTACGCCCACCTCGATCACGCGCTGCGTGAAGCCCCGGCACAGTGGATCTGGATTCACCCGCGCGAGGGCCTCCCGGGCGGCTCCCCGTGATACGGTCGACCTCAGATGCGCCTCCAATCGCTCGCCCTCCTGGTCATTTTCCTGCTTTGGGGCCCAAGCCTTGCCCTAGGTGAGGTCGCGCCGCTCGACGTCGTCGCCGATACCTTGGAGTACGACCAGAAGCTGGGGCTGGCGCGTTTCGTGGGTCACGTCGTGGCCAAGCAGGGCGGGCTCTCGTTTTCCTGCACCTCCCTGACGGTGAGGTATCGACCCGACGGCGGGCTCGACACGCTCGACGCCCTTGGCCCGGTCACGGTGAACAGTGAGCACGTCGTCGCCACGGCGAAAAGCGCGACCTGGTCGGCGGCGTCCGGGCTCGTCACCTTGCTCGGCTCACCCGAGCTCCGTCGCGGGGACGATCTCCTGAGCGGCGAGCGCATCCTGCTTCATCCCGAGACGGGCAAGGTCACGGTGATCCGCGCCCGCGGCCAGGTCTCGGCCCCCCGCTTTCGACTGCCCACAAGCGCAAGTCCAGGCTCCGCGCCCCATGCCCGCTGAGGGCCTCGTCGCGTCTGGCCTTCGCCGCCGGTACGGGGCTCGTCTGGTCGTCGACGGCCTCGATCTTGAAGTCCGACCGGGGGAGGTGGTCGGGCTCTTGGGCCCCAACGGCGCGGGCAAGACGACGACCTTCTCCATGCTCGCCGGCGTGCTCAAACCCGACGCCGGCAGGGTGATGCTCGGGGGGCAGGACATCACCACCTGGCCCTTGTGGCGACGGGCCCGCGCGGGCCTCGGTTATGTGCCCCAGGAGCCGTCGATCTTCCGCCGACTCTCGGTGCGCGACAACGTCCGGGCCGCGCTCGAGGCAAACAATCGAGCCGTCACGGCAGAGGTGGAGCTGCTCGCGCGTTTCGGGCTGACAGAGGTCGCGAGCACCCGAGGGGATCGGCTGAGCGGAGGGGAGCGTCGGCGCACGGAGTTGTGTCGAGCCTGGGCCGCGGGCCCGCAGATGTTGCTGTGCGATGAACCCTTCGCGGCCCTCGATCCACGAGGGGCCTCAGAGGTCGCCCAACAGCTCCGCTCGATCGCGCAGCAAGGGGCCGGCGTGCTGTTGACCGACCACAACGTCCGCCAAACCTTTCTCGTGTGCGACCGCGTGTATATAGTGGCCTCCGGCGTCGTGCTCGTCGTGGGTGTACCCTCCGAGATTATGCGAGACGCTCAGGCCCGCGCCCTCTACTTGGGCGACTGGGACGAGCAACTCTCTGAGAACGACTGAAAGATCCTGATGTCGCTTGAGATGAAGCAGCAGCTCCGGATGGGTCAGCAGTTGGTGATGACCCCCCAACTGCAGCAGGCCATCAAGCTGTTGCAGCTCTCTCGGATGGAGCTGATCGACCAGGTCCGTGAAGAGCTCATGGAGAACCCTCTGCTCGACGAGGTCTCGGAGATCTCGGCGACAGAGGTGCACATCGACTCCGAACAGGATGTCGAGCGCCGTGAGGAGTCGGAGCGAACGCAGACCGCGGTCGAGTGCTCGGACAACGCGGAGAAGGCCCAGAACGGCATCGACTGGGAGGCCTTCGTCGAGAACTACAGCACGCCCACGCCGGCCCTGGGTGCGCAGCGACTGACGGACGACGACCTGCCGAGCTACGAGGCCACGCTCCAGAACAAGCGGACGCTCTTTGACCACCTCATGTGGCAGATCCAGGTCGGCGACTTCTCCGAGCAGGAGGAGCGCGTCGCCACCCTGATCATCGGCAACATCGATGACCGCGGGTACTTCACGGGCACGACCCTCGATCTGGCCGCCGCCGAGGCCGACGTCGATCTCGAGTTCGCCGAGGAGGTCCTTGAGCGAATTCAGCTCCTCGATCCCGTCGGCGTCGGGGCCCGCGACCTCAAGGAGTGCCTGCTCGTTCAGGCCCGCTTCCTCGAGTGCGGGGCCATCGTCGAAGAGGTGATCTCGAAGTACCTGGAGAACCTCGAGAAGAAGAACTACTCCGCCGTCGCCCGCGGCATGGACATCGAGCTCGACGAGGTCATCTTCGCCGCGAAGATCATCAGCAATATGGAGCCGCGACCCGGCCGCCCCTTCTCGGGCGACGACGCGCAGTACATCACGCCCGACATCTACGTGAAGCGGGTCGACGGGGAGTGGGTCACGGTCCTCAATGAGGACGGGATGCCGAAGCTGAAGATCAGCAACTTCTACCGGAACGCCCTGGCCGGCAGCGCGAAGGGCGTCACCAAGACCTACGTCACCGACAAGCTGAACTCCGCGGCCTGGCTCATCCGCAGCATCCAGCAGCGGCAGCGGACGATCGTGAAGGTCACCGAGAGCATCGTGAAGTGCCAGCGCGACTTCTTCGACCACGGCGTCAACTACCTCAAGCCGCTCATCCTCCGGGACGTGGCCGACGACATCGGCATGCACGAGTCCACGGTCAGCCGCGTGACGAGCAATAAGTACGTTCACACGACGCAGGGCATCTTTGAGCTGAAGTACTTCTTCAACTCGTCCATCAACCGGACCGACGGCGACAACCTCGCCAGCGAAGCCGTCAAGAACAAGATCAAGGCGATCATCGCGACTGAGGGCGGCGAAGAGCCTTTCAGCGACCAGGCGATCGTCGCGATTCTTCGCAAAGATGGTATCGAGATCGCGCGCCGCACTGTTGCGAAGTACCGCGAGATGATGGGCGTTTTGCCGAGCTCGAAGCGCCGTCGCCTGTTCTGAATCGGCGGGAGGGATTGTCATGTTCATTTCGGAGTTCCTGCCCCCCTCGGCCGTCTCGGCCAATCTCCGAGCCACCCATAAGGTCGCGGTCTTAGGCGAGCTCGCCGCGCTGGCGGTGAAGTCGCAGCCGGGGGCCGATCCACAGGTCCTCGTCGACACGCTCATCGCCCGGGAGAAGCTCCAGAGCACGGGCATCGCCGACGGCTATGCGATCCCCCACGGCAAGACCCTGGCCGTCAGCTCCATCACTGCGGCGGTCGGGATCAGCGCGGCCGGCGTGGATTTTCAGTCCAACGACGGTCTGCCCACTCATCTCTTCTTCGCCCTCTTCGTGCCCGACGCCAGCCATGGGATGCACCTCAAGGCGCTCGCACGAGTGGCCCGCCTGATCCGGGAGAAGCGCATCCGCGAGGCCCTCATCGCGTGCACCTCGGCTGAGGCGCTCTATGACCTCATCATCCAAGAAGACCTTCGCCTCTGAAACTGCGGGCGAGCCATGCCGATGCGCCTGCGCCGAATGACCGTCTCCGAGGTGCTCGCCGCGCCGAGCATCGCCGAAGCCTTCTGGTCTCGGGGTGACAGCTCGACGCAGGACCGATGCATCGGGCAGCCGACGGTTCAGCGGCTCGGCGTCGCGCTGACGGGTTATGTCGAACACCTCGACTCGGACCGCGTCCAGATGGTGGGCCGGTCGGAGCACGGTTACCTCTGCACCTTGGCGCCGGCCGCGCTGGCCACGCTGATCGAGCGGCTGGTCGCGGTCAACTTCCCGGCCTGGGTCTTCACGTGCGGGCTCGAGCCCCCGCCAGAGCTCGCCGCCGGCATCGCGAGACATCAGCAGGCCTTGCTGACGACCCGGCTTGAGTCCCCGGCCGCGACCGACCGCCTCAATGAGGTGCTCACCGAGCATCTGACGGTGTCCGAGACCGTCCACGGCGTGCTCGTCGATGTCTACGGCGTGGGCATGCTCCTGACCGGCAAGAGCGGCATCGGCAAGAGCGAGGTGGCCCTCGAGCTCATCTCGCACGGCCATCGACTCGTCAGCGACGACGTCCTTCATCTTCAGCAGGTGCGGCCGGGCGTCGTCGTCGGACACAGCCCGGACCTCACGCGCCACCACATGGAGATCCGGGGCCTCGGGATTATCAATATCCGCGACCTCTTCGGGGCCGCGGCTGTTCGTGAGCGTAAGCGGGTCGAGCAGGTCATCGAGCTGTTGGAGTGGGACCCCGGGGAGGCTTACGACCGCCTCGGCCTCGACACCCAGTACCTCACGCTCGCGGGCGTGCCCGTGGCTCACGCGCGCCTGCCGGTGCGACCCGGTCGGTCGATGCGCCTCGTCATCGAGGTCGCCGCCCGGAACCGACTCCTTCAGGCACAAGGCACACACTCCGCCCGGGCCTTCGCCGACCGCCTCGACGGAAGGTTGCGGCCGGTCCCCACAAGGACGGACAGTGGTGCCGAAGCGTCAGTTGCGGGCGAGACCTCGCCGTCGCGGAGGTCCGATGTCGAGTGAGCTCAGCCAAACCCCACACCTGACGGTCGTGACCGGACTGTCGGGCTCGGGCATCTCCACGGCGATTCATGCCTTGGAAGACCTGGGCTACTTCTGCGTCGACAACCTGCCCCCGCCGCTCGTGCCGAAGCTCATGGAGTTGGCGCGGGACAGCCAACAGGGGCAACGCCTCGCCGTGGGCCTCGACGCCCGCGGGGTCAAAAATGCACGCGCCGTCGTCGCCATGCTCGACGACCTTCGGGCGGCCGGCAGCCGCGTGGACATCCTCTTCCTCGACTCGCAGGAGGCCGTCTTGCTCCGGCGCTTCAGCGAGTCACGCCGCCGCCATCCCATGGCCGGCAAAGGCGTGTCCCTGCTCGACGCCGTGCGCGCCGAGCGGGAGGCCATGCACCCGTTTCGTGACGCGGCGCAGTCCCTCGTGGACACCTCAGACCTCAACGTGCATGAGTGCAAACGGCGCGTTCAGGCCTTCGCCGAGGGCAGCCCGGAGGATCGGGCGTTGGCGGTCTCGATCCTCTCGTTTGGGTTCCGCCACGGCCTGCCCCCGGACGCCGACATCGTCTGGGACGTGCGCTTTCTGCCGAATCCCCACTTCATCCCCGAGCTGCACGCCCTCACCGGCCTGGACGAGCCCGTGCGCGCCTTCGTCCTGGAGAAGCCGGAGACCCAAGCGTTTCTGCTACACTTCTTGCCCTTGCTCGATCTGGTGCTCCCGCAGTACCAAGTCGAGGGCAAGCGATACCTGACCGTGGCGCTGGGCTGCACGGCGGGCAAACATCGGTCCGTGGCTTTGGCCGAGACAACCTGCGAACACTTGCGCCGACTCGGGCTCTCCCCGAATGTTCGGCATCGAGACATCGAGAAAGTAAACAAATGATCGGCGTTGTGGTCTGCGCGCATGGGCCTTTGGCGGCGGCGATGGTCGACTCCGTGCAGATGATCGTTGGAGAATTCCCGGCACTCGCGGCCGTGGGGATTCACGCGGGAGACGCCATGGAGGCGATCCTCGAGCGGCTCCGAGAGGCCATCGCGCACGTCGATCAAGGCAGCGGCGTCCTCGTCCTCTGCGATATGTTCGGCGGCACGCCCTCGAACCTCTCGCTGTCCTTCCTGAGCGACGACATCGAGGTCATCACCGGCGTCAGTTTGCCGATGCTGCTCAAGCTGTATACCCACCGGGATCAGCCGCTGAGCGAGGTCGCGCAGTCGGTGGCGGAGTACGCACGGCAGAACACCCTCGTGGCCGGGCAGCTGCTCCGGAGTAAGGGCAAGGCACCTTGAACCCTTTCTACCGCATCGATAATCGGCTCGTTCACGGCCAGATCATCGCCACCTGGATGCCACACCTTCGCTATCAACGCATCCTGATCGCCTCCGACGACGTCCCGGAAAACGCCCTGCAGATGACCATGTTCCGCATGGCGATCCCTCAGGCGGTCGCCTTCGACGCTCAGCCCATCAAGGCGGCGGCGCGGACTCTGTCGACGCGAGTGTTCGGCAATGAGCGCGTGCTCGTCTTGCTCCAAAACGTCGAGGACGCAGTTCGCCTCTTCAACGCGGGAAACCCCTTCGCGAACCTGAACATCGGCAACGTGCACCACAGCCCGGAGCGGCGAAGGTTCACCAACGCCGTCTACCTTGGCGAAGGTGAGCTCGAGCAACTTCGCGTCCTCATCGAGCGGGGCGTGCGGGTGGAGATCCAAAGCCTGCCGACCGAGACGCCCATCGATCTCAAGCAGACCCTCGCCTCCGAGCCCCGCTGAGACATGCTCGAGTCCGTGTCACCGCTGGCCCGGGACCTCATCGCCGTGACGGCGATCGGGGGCACCCTCGCCCTTGATCGCCGCGCCGCTTTCCAGCTCATGGTAAGCCAGCCGCTGGTGGTCATCCCGATCCTCGGCCTCTTCCTCGGCAACTTGCCCACGGCGCTCTGGCTCGGCGCGCTCGTGCAGCTCCTCTGGATGTCGTCCCTGCTCGTCGGGGCGAGCGTGCCCCCGAACGAGACGTTGTCGTCATTGGTCATCGGGGGGGCGGCGCTGCTCTTCGGACGCCACGTCGGCCCCATCGATCTTCCGGTCATGGCCCTGTGCATCCTGCTTGGGGCCCCCGTCAGCCTGCTCGGTCGGCTCATCGACATCCAAGTCGATCGGGAAAACCTCGCGCTGGCCCACCGAGCCGATCTTGCCGCAGCCGCAGGCACCCCCGGCGTCATCTCCCGCCTGCCGCTCATTGGCCTGTTTCGGACCTTTGTCGCCGAGGCAGGGCTCGTCGCGGCGGGCACGTCCATCGCTTTCTTCGTGGTCCGGGCGGTTCATCCCGCTTTGCCGCCGCCCCTCATTCGAGCTTTGGACGTCATCGCCTTGTACCTCGTGCCCGCGCTCGGGCTCGCCGTCGCCATGACCACCGTTCGAAGGCGTCGGGCCCTCGCGCTCGCCGGCATCGCGTTCGTGGTCGTCGTGAGCGGGCTGCGGTACTTGGAGGTCCAATGATCGGCCGCGGAGAGTCGTTGGCGGTCGCCCCGAGCATCGCCCTTCCGCGCTCGCCCAGGGTGAGCCGCTTCACCCTCGTTCGCGTGCTCTGGCGGAGCTTCTTCTTCCAGGCCGCGACCAACTACCAGCGGATGCAGAACGTCGGCTTCGCCTACAGCATGATCCCGGCCTTGACCGAGTTGTACCGGGGCGAAGATCTCAAGCGGGCGATGGCTCGTCACCTCCTCTTTTTCAATAGTCACCCGTACATGGCCGACGCGCTGCTCGGGGCCACGGTACGCCTCGAGGAGGACGTCGCCGCCGGCAAGCTCCCGCCCGAGCGCGTGACCGCTTTCAAGGCGGCCATGATGGGCCCCATGGCCGCCATCGGCGACAGCTTCTTCTATGCGAGCCTCAAGCCCTTCGCCGCCGCCCTCGCCGTCGCGGGGATCGTCTCCGACGTGCTGTGGGCACCCATCGTCTTCCTCGTCCTCTACAATATGTTCCACCTGGGCCTGCGGTGTTATGGGCTCGCGGCCGGGTACAACATGGGCGAGCGTGTCTTCGAGAAGCTCTACCAGATCGACCTCGTGCAGTTCTCCGACCGCAGCCACTACATGGCGGCCATCTGCATCGGCGTCTCTGGTGCGTTGATGGTCGACCACGCGGCCCACTTGCCCGGGGCCTTCGGCAGCGGTCTCGAGCTGATCTTGCTCTTGGCGCTCACGCTCATCTGCTTCCAGTGCCTGAAGCGCCGAATCACCATGCCGTGGCTGCTCTATGGGTTCTCCGTTCTAAGCATCGTCTTGATCGGCGTGCTCAATACGTTCTTTCCACTCATCGAGTGACCGCGAAAGAGGGGACGATGCCCGGGATTCAGAAAGAGTTCGTCATCACCAATAAGCTGGGTCTGCACGCTCGCGCATCGGCGACCCTCGTGCGCGTCGCCACCCAATTTCGCTGCGAGGTGACCCTCAGCAAGGGGGATCAGTCCGTCAACGCGAAGTCCATCCTCGGCATGCTGACGCTCGCGGCGGCCAAAGGCAGCACCGTCGTGCTCGGCTGCGCAGGTGAGGACCAGGAGGGCGCCCTCCTCGCGATCGGCAAGTGCATCGAGGACAAGTTCGGCGAGGAGTAATCTGCGGTGACCAATCGAGGAAACAATCAGCTCGGGCGGACCGTCGTGCCGCAAGGCACCGGCGTCGTGCTGCAGGGCATTGGCGTCTCGCCCGGGTACGCCATTGGTCGGGTACACCTTCTCGATCGACGCCGAATGCGGGTCCCGAAGTATCACGTCTCTCCGACCGAGCTCGATGCGGAGCTGGAGCGCTTCGACCAAGCGCTCAATGAGAGCGAAGCCCAGATCACCGAGATCAAGAGCCGGCTCCAGAGCGCGGGCGAGGAGCACTTCCTCATCCTCGACGCCCACCTCCTCATTCTGCGCGACGAGATGCTCGTGGACGGTGCGCGCCTCATCATCAAGGAGCAGGCGCTCAACGCCGAGTGGGCACTCAAGAAGACCGTAAAGTCGATTCGACAGATCTTCGAGAAGATCGAAGACGAGTACTTTCGGGAGCGTCGGGCCGATGTGGACTTCGTCGGCGACCGAATTCTCCGCAACCTCATGGGCAGCGCCCAACCCGCGCTCTCCCAGGTCCTGCCAGACGCCGTCATCATCGGGCACGACCTCTCCCCGGCGGATACGGCGTTCCTGCTCCGCACGCATGTGCTCGGCTTCGCCACCGATGTCGGAGGCAAGACGAGCCACACGGCCATCATGGCGCGCTCGCTCGAGCTCCCGGCCGTCGTAGGGGTCGGTCAGCTCAGCGAGAAGGTCGGCACCGGGGACATGATCATCCTCGACGGGACGACAGGCGAGGTCATCCTCTCGCCGTCGCCCGAGCTGCTCCGGCTCTACCAGCACAAGCAGATGGCGTACTCGGCGCGCCGGGCCCAGCTTGATCTGCACAAGACCGAGCCCGCCCGCACTCGGGACGGCGTCACGCTGCGCATCGCTGGGAATATCGAGCTGCACGAGGAGGCGATGATCCTCCTTGAGGCGGGCGCAGAGGGCGTCGGGCTGTACCGCACCGAGTACCTCTTCATGAACCGGGAGACGCTCCCGAGCGAAGACGAGCAGTATCTTCATTACCGACACGTCGTGGAGAAGTGCGGCGACAGAGGCGCGACGATCCGCACGCTGGATCTCGGCGGCGACAAGTTCCTGAACAACCTCAAGCTCGGGCGCGAGCTCAACCCGGCGATGGGCCTGAGGGCCATCCGGTTTTGCCTTCGGGAGCCGGGCATCTACAAGGCTCAGCTGCGCGCCTTGCTTCGCGCGAGCGCGCATGGGGAGCTGCGGATCATGCTCCCGCTGATCAGCGGCCTCTCCGAGGTGCGCGCGGTCAAGGTCCTGCTCGCCGAGTGTCGTCAGGAGCTCGCGGCTGCAGAGGTACAGATGGCCGAGTCTGTGCCCCTCGGCATCATGATCGAGCTGCCCTCGGCCGCGATCATCGCCGACATGCTGGCCCGAGAGGTGGACTTCTTCGCCATCGGCACCAACGATCTGATCCAGTACACGCTGGCGATTGATCGCGCGAACGAGCACGTCGCCTACCTCTACCAGCCGCTACACCCGGCGCTCTTGCGGATGCTTCGCTTCATCGTGGACTCGGCGCGATCGGCGGGGATCAAGGTGAGCATGTGCGGCGAGATGGCCGGGGATGCGTTCTTCACGGCGATCCTCATCGGCTTGGGCCTCGACGAGCTGTCCATGACGGCGGTGAGCATCCCGCTCATCAAGCAGGTCGTCCGCTCCCTCGATGCCTCGGCGTGCCGCGCGCTGCTTGACGAGGTGGCGCACATGGACGACGCGCCGGAGATTGAGCGTTACATCGCCGAACGGCTGCCCGGGCTGCTCGGTGGCGCGGTGCCCACCGAGGTCTTTGACCCCCTGCAGCACATTCGAAGCCACGACTAACGCCCAGTAATTGACAGAGAGCCGGTGGCCGAGCTAGTTTCCGCCCCCGTTTTGTCCCCGACAACTCCTTCAGGAGATTCCACATGGGTGCTCGTCCCGCAAAGTTGGCCATTCGCGCTGATCGCGACGCCGGTAAGCAGAAGGCTTGCCCGTCCTGCGCCAACCCCAAGATGACCGTGGTCAAGTTCGTGCGGCACAGCCGCCCGAGCGGTATGTTTTTCCTGTGCGAGAAGTGCGCCCACGAGGTCGCGACGCGCTGAGGCGAATCGGCTCAGGCCGGGCCGACCACCAGGTCGTAGTCCGTGACCTGCTCGATTCGACCGAAGACGATCTGGCCCGGTGTCAGGTCGTCCTCGAAGCCTGATAGGTACGTCACGCCATCGATGTCCGGCGCCTGCTGGGAGGTCCGACCGACCCACACGAGGTCGCTCTCGTCGCTCTTGCCCTCCACCAGCACCTCGACCTTCGTCCCCACGAGCGCGCGATTCTTCTCTCGCGAGATCGCTCGTTGGGCGAACATGAGCTTGTCGAGTCGCGCCTCCTTCACGTCCTCGTCCACCTGGTCGGGCATGTCGAAGGCCGGCGTTCCGTCTTCGAGACTGTACTTGAAGACGCCGACTCGCTCGAACTTCGTGGTCTTGACGAAGTCGAGCAGCTCCTCGAACTCCTCGTCGGTCTCGCCGGGGAAGCCCACGATGAACGTGGTCCGAAAGACGACCTGGGGCACGCGCTCTCGGATCTCCGCCACGCGGCGTCGGACCTGATCGGCGTTGGTCCCTCGGCGCATCCGCTTGAGCACGGACTCGCTGATGTGCTGCAGGGGCATGTCGAGGTAGGGGACAATCTTCGGCTCCGTCGCGAGCAGGTCGATGAGCCCTTTGGGGAAGTTGCGCGGGTAGGCGTAGAGCAGCCGAATCCAGCGGATGCCGTCGACCTCGGCGAGCGCCTTCAACAGCTCGCTGAGGTTTTGGCGGGGCTCTAGGTCGTAGCCATACGCGGTCAGATCCTGAGCGATGAGGTTGATCTCAAGGACGCCCTGCTTGGCGAGCAGCCGGGCCTCGGCCACGCAGGACTCGATGGGGCGGCTGCGCTGGGGGCCACGCAGCGTCGGGATGATGCAGAACGCGCAGGTGTTCGAGCAGCCCTCGGCCACCTTCAGGTAGGCGGTGTGACCGGGCATGGAGCTCTGCCGGGGAAGATCCCAGTCGAAGCCGCGCCGATCGGGGTTCCCGACGTTGACCCGCGTATCACTCTCACCGGAGAGCAAGACGGCGAGCTTCTCGAGGTCGTTGGTGCCGACGAAGTGGTCGACCTCTGGCAGGTCCGCGGCGAGCTGCTCCGGGTACCGTTGGGCCAGACAGCCGGTGACGACCAGCTTCTTCATCCGGCCTTCCTCGCGGAGCCGCGTCATCTCCAGGATGGTGTCGATGCTCTCGACTTTGGCCTCCTCGACGAAGGCACAGGTGTTGACGATCACGATGTCGGCCGCATGGGCGTCGGCGGTGATCTCGAAGCGGCCCGGAAGGCTCGCCAACATGGTCTCGGTGTCGACCCGATTTTTCGGGCAGCCAAGGGAGATGAAGTGGATGCGCTGAGGCGTGGTGTTTGTGGGGGTCATAAGGCCGAACAGGGTAGCAGGCCGACGGCGGGAAGACGAAGCCCTTGTCCCTCATCGGCACTCCAACCCGTTCTCGAGATGGGAAAACCCGTCGAGATTGGGCTCGTCGTATGGCGTTTCGCGCCTACTCGTGAAGGGATCGGTCAGCTGCCCGAGGTCGGTCTCCGGTGGCTGGAACTTCACGGTGCCGTATTTCCCCGGCCAATGGTCGGGCAGGTGCGCCGTGCCGAAGAGCCAGTCCCAAAACGGCAGAAAGGCAGCGGGATTTTTGTCCAGGCCTTCCTCATCCGAGGTGTGGTGCCAGTGGTGGTACTCGGGCGTGGCGATGAGCCAGCGCAGGACCGGAAAGCGCCAGCGCGTATTGGAGTGAATG
>SHZC01000125.1 GCA_009692505.1 Myxococcales bacterium | reverse complement strand
CGCGGCCGCGGGCTTCTATGCTCCGATCCAAACTCTGGCCCTCGCGAGCTTCGCCTCCGTCGTCGCCTATCTGCCCCGGATTGGCTTTCTGGAGACCGGGCAATGGTCAACCTCGCCCGGCGTTCGGGCCCTCGCGTATGGTTTGGTCGCCTTAGGGCTTCTCAGGTGCACTCGGCGATGACCGGCGCGGCCACGATGTACGCCTCGCGTATGGTTTGGTCGCCTTAGGGCTTCTCAGGGCCGCTCGCGAGCGATAGAACCGCGCCGCAATCACACCTCTGCTCCGAACGGTGTACGTACGATGTGGGTCGCTCGCCTGTTCTTCCTGGTTGTTCTTCTCTCCCTCGCAGCTCTGCTCGGGGCGGCGTTGTCGACGGCGGACCTCCATGCCCCAGCCCACCAGCAGGCGCTCGGTCAGGGGCTCGTGTCCGAGGCCCGCTGGCTGTCGACGCGGGTCGACCTCGACGTCTCAGCGCAGGTGCTCCTCGCGGAGCGACGCGCCGCCGACCCCCGCCTCCAGGAGGCCCTGCTCAGGTCCAGCGTCTCGCTCCCGGACCATGTCATGCAGGCCATCTTCGAGCCGGTTCTTCGCGGCTTTGACGAGGCGCATCCCGGGCACGGGTGGATCCTCGTCGATACGAGCGAGCGGGTGATCGCCCGCTTTGGGGCTGAGACGCCCGGTCCGCTGCCGATCGCTGAGCCGCCGGGCGACCCGCGTGGGGCCGGCCCAATGAAGCAGGGGACTCGCGCCGTCTATGCCACCTGGGTCACGGTGCCGACGCCCGCTCCCGCGCCCACGCTGCCCGACGCCGCGCCTGTAGCCCCCCCGCCATCACTCCGATTGGTCGTCACGGGCGCGGAGCCTTCGGCCCAACTCGCGCGCCACCACGCCGCTTCGCGGAATTCGCCCGAGCTCGTCATGGTGAAGGCAACAGGGGCAACGGGGGCCACGGGGGCAACAGTTGGGCTCCTCGCGCAGCTCACCCGCCTGCCCACAGAGGGCTTCTCGGCGATCCCTTGCGGGGCCTCGACGTGTCTCGCCGCGCGGAGGCCCCTCCTACGAGATCCGGCGTCAACGTTCGCCCTCGTCTCCGGCCCCTTGCCTGATTCCGATCTGGCAGCCATCGGCGGCATCGGGGCGATCTTGGCCCGGGTCCAGCGGGCCGACGACCTCACTCTCGGCCTCGTGTTCGCCTCGGTCCTCGCTTGGGCTATCGGCTTGGGGCTGTGGTCGCTGGCGCTCGGCCGGGCCGTTTCCCGATTAGCCAGGGCGCTGTCTCAGGCGACCGATGAGCTCCCCCAGGCCGCGAGCCGATACCCGGCATTTCTGCGCCCGGTCGTGCTCGCGGCCAACGAGGCCGTCGCAGAGCTCCTGCGCCGAAAGTCCGAGCCCGTAACGGTACGGGCCGAGGAGATCCCGGCTGACCGAGTTCAGCCTGCCCCGACCCCGCCGCCGCTCCCCGCGTCCGCCCCCGTCGAGCTGTTCGCGGCCCCACAGAGCGATCACCGACCGGCCCGCAAGCCCGGCATGGGCGCGCCTCCAGAGATGGATCGAGACGACGGCGAACCGGACACTCAGAACGACGGCCACTTCCGCCCGGCGTCCGTCGGAGGCAGCCTCTTGGCTCGCCTGCGGGAGGAGCAGGGGCTCGCGTCCGATGGACCCCGAGAGGGGCCCCACGAGAACACGGCCGTGCGTCCGGTGCCGGTGGAGTTCTTGAGCGCGATGCGCCATGAGGCCGGCCGGGAGGTCACTGGGATCGCCAAGACCCCCAAGGCCGTCTCAGAAAAGGACGAGGCCTACTTCGAGACCGTCTACCGCGACTTCCTCAAGCTGAGGCGGGCCTGCGGTGAGGTCTTGGACCCCACCGACGACCGCCGCGAGTACCGCCGCTTTCGAAACAAGCTCATGTTCACCCGCGAGCAGCTCATCGAGCGCTTCGGCTGCCAGGACGTCCGGTTCCGGGTGTACACCAAGGACGGCAAGGCGGCCTTGAAGGCCTCGCCTGTCTTGGACGATGACGCCTGAGTCGCTCAGCCGCCCGTGACCCGCGAGCCCTCCCCAAGCGACCGCCGCGCGACGAGCAGAAACTCGCGGTTTCCCTTCGCCCCCCGGATCGGAGACTCGAGGCTCGGCAGAGGTGAGAAGCCTGAGGCTCGAAGGCAGACCGCGACCTCGTCGACCACTCGGGCGTGAACAGCCGGATCATGGACGAGGCCACCCCGCTCGACCTCGTGCCGTTTGGCCTCGAACTGCGGCTTCACGAGCACGACGGCCACGGCGTCTGGCGCGCAGAACGCGATGGCCGGGGGCAGCACCACTGTGAGGCTGATGAACGAGACGTCCGCCACCAGCACGTCGATGGGCTCTGGGATCAATACGGTGCTCAGCGTGCGCGCGTGCGTGCCCTCGAGGCTGACGACCCGGGCGTCCGTCCGTAGGCGGTGATCAAGCTGGTCGTGGCCCACGTCCACCGCGTACACCCGCCGCGCGCCCCGCCGGAGCAGCACGTCGGTGAACCCGCCGGTGCTCGCGCCGAGGTCGAGCGCGACCCGGCCCTCGACGCTGAGCTCGTAGGTCTCCAACGCCGCGAGCAGCTTGAGGCCGCCACGCGAGACGTAGTCATGGCCCCGGCCTCGAATCCGAATCGAGACGTCGGGGTCGACGCGGGTCCCGGACTTGTCAATCCGCGCCTCGCCGACGACGACGGCGCCGGCGAGGATCAGGGCACCGGCTCTCTGGAGGTCAGAGGCGAGACCCCGCGAGACGAGCAGCTCATCGAGGCGCGGTCTCGATCCGGGCCGACGCGGGTCGGTCATCGGTCGCGGTCGAGCACGGCGGTGGCGAGCGCTGTGAGCGCCTCGGGTCTAGGCAGCAGCCTCGCCGCCGCGTGGGCCCTGGCGCAGACGTCCGCCGCTCGGCCGGAGAGGGCCTCGGGGCTGGCAAACTGCAGATAACTGCGATTGCCAGCGGCCGCGTCCTGCTTGGCGTCGAGCAGATCGTCCGTCAGCTGGAAGAGCAGGCCCATCTCCGTGCCATAGGCGTCGAGCGCGGAGAGCATTGAAGGGTCGGCCCCCACGGACAGCCCCCCGGCGAGCGCGGCGGCTCGGAGGAGTGCCCCGGTCTTGAGCGCGTGCATGGCCTCGAGCCCCGAGAGCCCGTCCAAAGGTGCCTCATCGATGTCCTGCACCTGACCGCCAACCATGCCGGTGCCCCCGGCGGCGCGTCCGATGAGCTCGATGACCGATCTGGGCGCGCCCGAGGCTGCGAGGACGACAAAGGCCTCGGTCAGGAGCGCGTCTCCGGTCAGGATGGCGTGGGCCTCTCCGTAGACCTTGTGGCAGGTCGGGCGGCCCCGTCGCTCGTCGTCGTCGTCCATGCTCGGGAGATCGTCGTGCACGAGGCTGTAGGTGTGAATGAACTCGAGGGCGAGCGCGGCCGGCATGGCCAGGAGCGGGTCAAGTCCGCAGGCCTCGGCGGCGGAGAGGCACAAGATCGGTCGAACGCGCTTGCCGCCCGTGGACAGGACATACCGGCACGCGCTCGAGAGCGGCTCGGGGAAGCTGGCAAAGGTCGTCAAGTGCGCCGACAACGCGGCTTCGAAGGCCTCGAGGAGCGGCGAATGCGACGCCGCGGTGCTCTGCGCGCTCGTCACGTCGTGGGCTCACCGAGCGACTTCTGGAGGACCACGACGCGCCGCTCGGCCCCTTCGAGCAGGCCGTTCGCCCGCCGAGCGAGCGCCACGCCGCGTTCGTACAAACCGAGGGACTCATCGAGCGGCAAGTTCCCGGTCTCAAGCTGCGCCACGAGCTTCGTCAGCTCTTCGATGACCTGCTCGAACGGGGGCTCTGTTGTGGGCTCAGCCATGATCTTCTCCTACCTTCATGACCCGACTGGTCAACCTTCCTTGACGAAGTAGCGTCGTGATGACTTGGCCTTCGCGAACGTCGTCAACCGACTTGACGATCTGGCCATCCTCGCGTCGCGTCAGGCTATAGCCCCGGTCGAGGCTCGCCAAGGGTGATAACGCTTCGAGGCGACCGACGGCGAGAGCCAACTGCGCGCGCTCGGGACTGCACAGCGAGCCCCCGACCGCTTCGAGGCGCGACGCGACCTTCTGGAGCGCGGCCCGCGAACGCAGGACCCGCGCGGTCGGCTGCTGGGCGGCGAGCGCGAGGTCGAGCGTGGCCATCCGTGATCGCGAGACGCGCAGTCGCCGGTCAACGCCCACGCTCAGCCGAGTGGACAGCGAGGTCAGTCGCCGCTGGACCTCGGCCAAGCTCAGCGACCGAAGGAGGCGAGCGACGATGTGGCGGCGCGACTCTCGACGACGTTCCAGACCCTGTTCGACGCCGGCACCGAGCCGGAACGCCAGACCGGCGATCAGGGCGAGCAGGTCGTCTCGAACGGGAACGACCTGCTCCGCGGCGACCGAGGGCGTGGCGGCTCGCAGATCGGCGACCCGATCGGCGAGGGTCGTGTCCGTCTCATGACCCACCGCGCTCACGACAGGCACGGGGCAAGCGGCGATGGCGCGGGCGACGCGCTCGGTATTAAACGCCGCGAGATCCTCCGCGCTCCCCCCACCCCGGCCGACGATGATGACGTCCACGCCTTCGATCGCGGCGAGTGCCAGAATACCACGCTCCACCTCGGCCGGCGCCGACTCTCCCTGCACCGTGGCGGGAAAGAGCACGATGGGCACCTGCGGCGAACGGCGATGCAACACGGCCTCGATGTCCCGACGGGCCGCGCCCGTGGGGCTGGTCACCACGCCGACCATCCGGGGCAGGAACGGCAGCGGTCGTTTCCGCGAGGCCTCGAAGAGACCCTCGGACCTGAGCTTGTCCTCAAGGGCCTTGAGCGCGGCGTCGAGCTCCCCCTGGCCCGTCGGGAGCAGCCGCTCAAGGACCAGCTGGTAGCGACCCTGCGGTGGATAGATGCTCAGCCGACCGAAGGCGAGCACGCGGCTGCCGGGCTCAGGTCGGTACTTCAGGCCGACCGCTGTGGACCGCCACATCACGGCCTCGACGAGCGCCTGTGCATCTTTCAACTTGAGGTAGATGTGGCCGGTCGCGGCGACCGTCACGTTGCTCAGCTCGGCCTCAATCCAGACGCCATCAAAGGCCGGCTCGACGAGCTCGCGCAGCCGCCGTGTGAACTCGGAGACCGTCAGCGGCTTCGATGGGGGCGTGGGGCTCGTTGTGCCCAAGCTCACTTCTTGGGCGCGAGCTCAAGCGGCACAGACTTCGGTGCCAGCGGCTCCGGCGGCGCAGGCTCTGAAGGCGCGAGGTAAGCTGCGAGGATGAGAATCCCGCCGAGGTACTTGACCGTCGCGGGGTAGAAGACCTTCTTGAGCGGGCCCTTCTGGACGATGTCGACCTTGCTCGTCGGGATGGACACATGAATCTTGTGCAGGTTCTTCTCGACGCCGACGTGTTTGAACTCGGCGGTCTCACCGTTCGGCAGGTCGATGCTCACCGGCACGTCGCCGCTCAAGGTCCGCTCCTCCGACCTCAGGCGCGTGAAGCCCTCGTAGCCGGCAAAGGCCTCGGACAAAGCCGCTTGGATGACCTTGAGGTTGGGGTCGGCTGGGGTCTTCTGCTTGGTGGCGTGAATGACCGAGACCTTGAGGCGCAGCGGGGGACCCTCGGCGGAGGCTGGGCTGCAGACGCCGAGCGTGAGGAGGAAAAGGGCGAAAGTTGTCCGGATCGAAGACCGCATGGAGAAGCTCCGTCGCGCACCTTGGGGTGGCGAGCTTGGGTGAACAGGGTGACGCCGGGGCGTCAAATCGGATCCTCGTCGGGTGCGAGGCCGGTGGAGGGCTTGCCGCTTGTCTCGGGGCCGTCGAGCACCCAGATGACCGTGGCCCCGCCCTTGTCGAAAGGCTGACTGACGAAGATCGTCTTATTGCCCTCGCTGCGGATCTCCTCGACCACGAAGGGCTCCGCCCCCGGATCAAGATCCTCGAAGTCACGCACCGGAGCGGGGATCGGCGTGGCGGCCACGATGCTTGGGCCCGGCTTCGGTGGCGCGCCGACCTCGCTCGGGCTCCGCGCCGCAAGATAAACAGCGACCGCCGCGGCCGCGCCCACCGCCAAGAGGACGGGCGGCGTAAAGACAAGGCTCAGCTTCGCCCAGAGCGCCGCTATGGGGCTCGGCTTCGGCAGGTTGGCGGGTAAGTTGCGCTCGATCCGTGTCCACAGCGCCTCGAACGAGACCTCGGCCACGGCACGGTCGACGGGGATCCGCATCAGCTCGCCGCTTCGCCGCATCGCCTGAAACGCGAGCGCGAAGGCCGGCTCGGACTTTAGCCGTCGCTCCACGTCCGAGGTCTCCGCGCCCGTGGCCTCGCCATCAACGTACCGGGCGAGGAGGTCGAGATCGTCGTCGGTCATACTCGCCTCCGAACGCCGTCCCCGGCGCGATCAAGGAGTGACTTTGGGCCGGCCTCTTCGAGAAAGGGGATGAGCAGGAGCTGGAGCTTCTTCCGGGCGTGATGCAGCCGACTCATGACGGTTCCTTTGGGGCAGCCCATCACCGCGGCGATCTCGTCGTAGGAGAGCCCGCCGATCTCGCGAAGTTGAATCGCCGTCCGATGATCGTCCCCCAGTTCGGCGAGCGCGTCTTGGACCGCCGCGCCCATCTGCGCTTCGGAGAGCAGCCGCTCGGGGCTCGCGTCCGAGACGCCTTCGACGTCGGGATCCGCCACGAATCGATTGTCCCAGGACTTCTGCCGCCGCTTCTTGTCGATGCAGTGGTTCACCGTCACGCGGACCAGCCAGGTGCTCAGGGCCGACTCACCCTTGAAGTCGGCCATCCGGTTGTGGACCCGGCAAAAGACCTCTTGTACGGCATCCATGGCGTCCTCCGGGTTACGCAACATTCCAAGCGCGACCCGATAAACCCGCTCCCGATTGCGATCGTAGACGTACCGAAACGCCTTACGGTCTCCGGCACGCACTCGATCGACGAGCTCGGAATCCGAGATCTCCATCACGCTCTACCCCCGAAAGACGCCGAACGCCGAGGATTCATTCACGCACCGCGCACCATTGTTCAACCGATTTACGCGATCCCGACATGAATAGCCCATGCGCGACGCCGATCGCGCAGTTTGTGCCAGCGCGACGCCGAACGCGCAGCTTGTGCCAGCGCGACGCCGACCGCGCAGTTTGTGCCAGCGCGACGCCGATCGCGCAGCTTGTGCCAGCGCGACGCCGACCGCGCAGTTTGTGATAGACAACCGACCATGGCGCCAAGCCCCCCACCGCAGCTCGTCCTGAAGACGACCCTCGACCGCGCGCGCTCTCGGCTGAGGCAGCGCGTCTGCGTGACGGCTCTGCGCGCGCTCCTCGTCACCGCCGCGGCCTTGGCCCTCGCAAGCCTCAGCCTTGCCGGTGCGCTCGACGGGGGCCGGCTGTTTCGGCAGGGGGCCGCCCTCGTCGCGCTGATCACGGTCGGCTTCGCCCTCGTTCAACTCCTGCTCAAGCCCCTGCGCGCGCTTCGGGAGGATCGGGCCGTCGCCGGTCAGGTCGAGTCCGCTTGGCCGCGCCTCAAAGACGCGCTCTTCGCGTCCGTTCAATTCGCCCCTCTCAGTGGAGAGACGGCAAGGCCCCTGGTCGACGGTCTGCTCTTTCAGACGGCTCATCACCTCGAGGCTCTGGACTGGCCGAAGCTCTTCCCGCTCGTCGAGAAGGATCGGTGGAACCGGGCGCTCTTGGCGGCGGTCCTCGCGTGGGCCCTGATGGCGCTCCTGGCTCCGGGGCTCTTGAGTCGTGGGTTCACGCGCCTCTTCCCCTCGACGGACGCGCTTGGGGCGCAGCTCAGTGGTCCGCTCGTCGGCGACTTGGAGCTGACCCTCTCGTACCCCCCTCACATGAAGCGGCCGGACCGCATCTTGGAGAACTCCTCGGGTGAGCTCGACGCGCCGCTCGGCACGCGGGTCCGTCTCCGCGCCACGACGCTCGAGCCCGCCTCGGAGGTGAGCCTTCGGACCCCGCCTCGCGGTGAGGCTACGACGCCGACCACGGTCCCCTTGACGCTGACCTCGGGCCGGGATGTCGACGGAGAGTTTGTGATTGAGGGGCCGGGGAGCTGGCGGTTCGCAGTAGAAGGGGAGGCTGGCGAGGCGCGGGTCGAGTCGACGGCGCGCCCCATTCGGATCGAAGTCGACGCCCTGCCGCAGCTCGTCATGAAGACGCCCGCGAGTGATCTTGAGGTCCGGGACGCGCGCGCGCTCGACGTCTCGTTCACGGCCACCGACGACTTCGGCTTGTCCAAGGTCGCCGTGCTTGTGGCGCTCGCCGATGACCTTGAGCACCCTGAGCGCCTCGAGCAGCCGGGGGTGTCCGGCAGTCGCTTCGAGGGTGAAGACGAGGTCGAGCTGACGCACCTGAGCCTTCAGCCCGGCGACAGGGTGGCCATCACCATCGAGGCGTTCGACAACGACACCATCAGCGGGCCTAAAAAAGCCGTCTCCGTCACCCGATACGTCACGGTCTTCTCACCGGAGAAGGTCCACTTCGAGGCCATGGAGAAGCTGCACGCCCTCATCGAACTGTTCATCTCCGCGCTCGCCGATCGCCTGGAGTTTCTGCCCGATGAAGTCCCGAGACCGGAGCTCCTGGCGCGGGCCGAGGCGCTCTGGGTCGGCACCCAGGGGGCGACCCAGGGCTTTGCCGCAGTGGTCGCCACCCTGTCCGACGACCCCTATACCGCCAAGGAGGTCCGCATGGCCCTCGCGGGTCGGCTGACGACGCTGGAACACGCCGTGACCGGGGAGAAGGCGCTGCTCGCCGCACAGGGTCCCGCGCTCTCGACGGCTCAGAAGAGCGCGCTTGTCCAACACGCAAAGATGAACGCCGAGACCGTGGCCCAGATTGAAGCGACGATCATCCTGCTCGAGGCCATGGTCACGCGGCTCTCGCTGGAAGACCTCATGGCACTGACGGACGAGCTGAAGGCCTCCAACGAGAAGATCCGCGAGCTGCTCCGCGCTTATAAGGAGCGGCCCGAAGAGGCGCTGAAGGCCCGCATCAAACGGGACATCGCGCGGCTGAAACGCCGCATCGCCGAAATCCGCGATCGCATCGCCAAGCTTCGCCAAGACCTTCCGGAGGAGTTCCTCAACGTCGACGGTCTGAAGGGCAGTGAGGTCGAAAAAGGCCTGGAGAACGCGGACAAGGAGCTCGATAGCCTGGAGAAGCTGCTCGATGAGGGCCGCATCGATGAGGCCATGGCCGCCCTCGACGAGCTGCAGAAGTCCCTCGACTCGCTTCAAAGTCAGCTCGGGGACGACATGAATGAGCTCAACGCCGAGACGAACCCGGAGATGCAACGCGCGATCAGTGAGCTGATGGACCAGACGCGGGACCTCATCAAGCAGCAGGAGCAGGTCTCCGAGGAGACAAAGGCGGTCGAGGAGGCCCAGAACGAGGCGATGACCCAGCAGCTCGAGGCGCAGATGAAGGCGCGGCTCGACTCGGTGAAGGCCGGTCAGGCCGAGCTCAGCAAACGCGCAGCCGAGCTCGACCCCAAGTCTCTGCCGCCCTATGTCGCCGAGGAGCTCGACGGGCTGCGGCAGCGCATCGACGATCTCGGCGCCTCCCTCGCGCGGCCCGATTTGCCCGAGGCCCTCGAGATGAGCGATGAGGGGCTCGAACACTGGCAGACGCTGGAGCGCGCGGGACGGTTCGCCCCCGAGTCGCAGAGCGATGGCGACCGCAAGAAGCTCGCTGAGGGGCAGGCCCTTCAACGGAAGGTGGGCCGTGAGCTCGGTGAGCTGCTGCGCGACCTGCAGGCGCAGTCACCGAAGGCCGGGGCCCCGCAGCCGGGCAACCTCCCTGAGCGACAGCAGCAGGCCTCCCAAGGCGCCCAGAAGCTGATGCAACGCCTGGGGCAGCAGCAAGGCGCGTTCCCCCAGATGGCCGGTGAGGGTCCCAAGCGTCTGGAGCGCGCGGGCGAGGCCATGCGCGAGGCCTCGAAGCACCTCCGGGACCGCCAACCCGGGCAGGCGCGACCGAGCCAGCAGCAGGCGGAGAGCGAGCTGCAGGGCCTCATGCGGGAGCTCGAGCAGGCCGCGCAGCCCCAACGCGCCGAGCGTCAGGGCCCCAAGGAAGGCGGGAGTGGGCATCGGCAGGAGAAGGTCCAGATCCCCGGCGCAGACGAACACGAGGCCCCCGCGGAGTTCCGCAAGCACCTGCTCGACGCGATGAAAGACCAGCCGCCGGAGGACTTCGAGCAGTCCGTCAAGCGGTACTACGAGTCTCTGGTGGAGTGAGCGCGTGACGTCCCGTTTGCCGAAGATCCTGGGTGGCCTGAGCGCAGCGATGGTTGTGCTGGCTGGCTTGACCGCGTTCACCGGTCTCGCGCTGGCCGAGGAACCCCTCCCCGCCGAGGACGGCGCGGCGCGCGTGCTCAAGCTGCTTGACGAGTGGCAGGTCTATGAGGCCCGGCTGGAGCTCGACGCCCTCCAGAAGATCTACCCCAACGACGCCCTCCTCGGGTACGCGCTCTCCCGGACGCTCTTCCTCGAGGGGCAATACGCGGACGCGCTCGGCATCCTCGACGCGGCCGCCCCGAAGCTCCCGGCCGAAGCTCAACCCGCGCTCGTCCAGTTCCGCCGGGAGGTGGCGAAGTCGGCAGACGCCCTGAAGGGCTTCGACGAGCACGTCACACCGGACCATCGCTTTCGTATCCGCTATCAGGCCAAAGACGCGCTCCTCATGCCGTTTCTCGTGGAGGTGCTCACGCGCCAGGACGAGGCCCTCGCCACCGACTTCGGTGGTCGACCCGAGGGGCAGGTGCTCGTGGAGATTTACCCCGACGTCACCTATCTGGCGAAGGTCAGCCCGCTGACCGAGAAGGACCTTGAGACCTCGGGCACGATCGCCTTGTGCAAGTACAACCGGCTCATGGTCACCTCCCCTCGGGCCACGGTGAAGGGCTATGGCTGGCGCGACACGGTGGCCCACGAGCTCGTGCACTACTACATCTCCAAACATTCCGCCGACACCGTGCCGATCTGGCTGCATGAGGGCCTCGCCAAGTTCCACGAGACGCGGTGGCGGGCGATGCCGGGGACGACGCCCCTTGATCCCCCGCAGGAGGACCTGCTCGCGCGCTCCCTGACCGCGGACAAGCTCGTGACGTTCCAGCAGATGCACCCCTCGATGGCGAAACTGCCCAGCCAGGAGGCCGCGGCCCTCGCCTTCGCCGAGGTGCATATGGTCATCGACGAGCTTTGGCGTCGGAAGGGGCACGCCGCCCTGGTGAGGCTGATCGGGCGGCTTCGTGCGGGCGACGCCATGGACGCGGCCCTTTCAGCGACCTATGGCGTTAGTCTCGACGGCCTGTGGCGGGTCTGGAAGAAGGCCATGAAGTCTCGCGGCTTTCGTACCTACAAGGGGCTCGTGAGGACGTCGCTGAAGTTCAAGCGGCCGGGCCAGGCCACCGACGCCGACGACGATCCGGACCTGTCCACGATCACCGAAAAAAAGGTCAAGGATCTTGCCCATCTCGGCGAGCTCCTGCGGGCGCGGGGGCGGCACGTCGCGGCGCTGTCGGAGTATCGCAAGGCCACCGCGCTCGGCGGCGATGGCAACCCGCTCCTGCAGAACGGGACGGCCGCGTCCTTGCTCGTCCTCGGTCGCCCAGAGCAGGTCCCTGCCCTGCTCGAGCGCGTGCGGTCGTACTACCCGGGCCACGTCAATACGTTCGTGAACTTGGGTGAGGCCCACCTCAAGCTCGGGGACTCGGACAAGGCGCGTGAGGCCTTCGAGGCGGCCGTCGAGCTGAACCCCTTTCATCCCCGATTGCACGAGGCACTCTCCGCGCTGTACACCGCCGCCGGGCGCACGGCCGAGGCGGAACGCTCGCGAGCCGCGCTCTCGCGACTTCAGGCCCTCGGCTCGCCGAACTAAACTTCCGCCTTCGGGCTCTCCGTCCCCCGTATGAATCTTCGAGGTTTGAGCATGAGCGAGTCCCTGGCCGCCGAACGTGATCTCAACGCGGTGCGAGAGGCCGCAGCCGCCCGCGACGCCATCGTGGCCGAGGTGCAAAAGCGCATCGTGGGCCAAACGACCGTCGTCGAGCAGATGCTCGTGGGGCTCTTCGCCAAGGGCCACTGCCTCTTCGTGGGCGTGCCAGGGCTCGCGAAGACCCTCCTCGTCAGCACGGTCGCCGAGGCTCTGGATCTGAAGTTCAGTCGGATTCAGTTCACGCCGGATCTCATGCCGGCGGACATCACCGGGACCGACGTGCTTGAGGAGGATCCGAGCACTGGGCGTCGCGGGTTTCGGTTCATTCCGGGGCCGGTCTTTGCGCACCTCCTCCTGGCCGACGAGATCAACCGCACGCCCCCCAAGACGCAGGCCGCCCTGCTTCAATCCATGCAGGAAGGTCGCGTCACCGCCGCGGGCCGAACCCACCCGCTCGAGTCGCCGTTTCTCGTGTTTGCGACGCAGAACCCGATCGAGCAGGAGGGCACGTACCCGCTCCCGGAGGCCCAGCTCGATCGGTTCATGTTTCAGCTCGACGTCGGTTATCCCAGCGCATCAGAAGAGGCGGAGATCGTGCGCCGCACCACCGGCAGCGAGGTCGCGAACATCACGCGAATCTTGAACCCCGAGCGCATCCTCGCCTTGCAGGCGCTCGTGCGTGAGGTGCTCGTCCCCGACAATGTGCTCGAGTTCGCCGTCTCGCTCGCGCGCTCGACGAGGCCAACCGACAGCCAAGCCCCGGACTTCGTGCGCGAGTTCGTGTCGTGGGGCGCGGGCCCGAGGGCCAGCCAGTACCTCATCTTGGCCGGTAAGGCGCGGGCCCTGCTCGACGGACGTTTGAACGTCGCCCGCGAGGACGTGCGCGCGCTCGCCCCGGCGGTCTTGACGCACCGGGTGTTGACGAACTTTCACGCCGAGGCCGAGCGCGTCTCGAGCAAGGATCTCGTCGCCCGCCTCCTGGAATCGAAGTCCACCCCGTGAACGGTCGTGGCAAGGCCCTGCGCTCGGTCGTCTCAAGCGAGCTTCTGGCGCAGGTCGGGGGCTTGGGCCATCGAGCCCGTCAGCTCGCCGAGGGGCTGGTCAACGGCCAGCATCGGAGCCCGCATCGGGGGGCCAGCGTCGAGTTCGCGCAGCACCGCGAGTACTCGCCGGGTGATGAGATGCGGCACCTCGACTGGAAGGCCTACGCCCGCTCCGACAAGTATCTGGTCAAGCAGTTCGAAGACGAGACGAACCTGCGCTGCTTCCTGCTCGTCGACGCCTCGGGATCCATGTCCTATGGGCAGCCGAGCAAGCTCGACTATGCCGCCACGCTCGCGGCCGCCATGGCCTACGCGCTGCTCAAGCAAGGCGACGCCGTGGGGCTCCTGACGTTCGGAAGCAGCATGGGGACATACGTGCCTCCTCGGGCGCGCCCGGACCACTTCTGGAACCTCGTCTCCGTGCTGGAACGCGAGCCCGTCGGCGGGACGACGAACCTTCGACGTCCGCTGGAGCACCTCGCCGAGGTCGCCGGGCGGCGCGCCTTGATCCTGATCTTCTCCGACGCCTTCGACGAGGATGAGCAGTTCATCTCCCTCGCTCGGCAGCTCCGCAAGCGCCGGCACGATGTGGTCTTCCATCATGTGCTCCACCCAGACGAGCTTGGCTTCCCCTTTCGGGACCTCACCCTCTTCGAGGACCTCGAGACGAGCGACCGCGAGCTCGCTGATCCCCGGGGCATGAGAGAGGCCTACCTCAAGGAGATGCAGGGCTTCTGCGACGGCCTCCGCTCCCGGCTCCGGGAGGGGGACGTCGGCTACCACCTCCTCCCGTCCGACCTCCCGGCGGAGCGCGCGATGCGTCAGATGTTGTCGGGCCCCGGGTCGTGAACTTCCTCGCCCCGGCGATGTTAGTTGGCCTCCTGGCCGCGGCGATCCCCCCGATCCTGCACCTCATCCATCGGCGCAAGGCCAACCTCGTGGTCTTCCCGGCGCTCACTTTTATTCGCCGCGCGAACAAGAAGACGGCCCGTCGGTTTCGGATGCGGCAGCTGCTGCTCATGCTGTGCCGCTCGCTCCTGCTGCTCGCGCTCGCGTTCTCCATGTCGCGGCCTTATCTCTCCACCGACGCCCTCGACACTCAGGCCGACCCCCTCGCGTCGGGCACCTCGGTCGTGGTCATCGACGCGACGTGGCCGATGGCTTATGTGCTCGACGGCGAGAGCCTCCTGGACCGGGCGCGGCTTATGGCCCAGCGCGTCTTCGATGGCAGCGGCTCGCTGTCCGCGCTCGTGGTCGCGGGCTCCAAGGTCGAGGTGCCCATGGCCGAGCCCACGGCCGATGCGGCGCCGCTTCGAGCCCACCTCGACGCCCTGAAGGTCAGCCCCCACTTAGGCACCGTGCCCGACGCCGTCTCGCGAGCCTTCGAGGTCATCTCGGGCGCGCCCGCGGTGGGCCGTCGTCGGATCATCGTCTTGACGACCCCGGCGGTCATCGCCGCAGGCCTGCCGAGCCCACCCGCCGGCAGCGGTCTGGAGGTCGTCGCCGTCGATGTCTCCCGCGGTGCGCCCCTGCCGAATCGGGCGATCACGCAGGTGGACATCCGCCCCGCACCCGAGGCCGGGGCCGGCGCCTGGCGGGTCGACGCACGCGTCAGCAACCTCTCCGACGAGCCGGTCGATCGCCTGCCTCTGTCTCTTGAAGTTGACGGACAGATCGCCGTCCGTGGGTTCGCCAGCCTGGGACCCGGCGCAAGCGTCAAGAAGACGTTCATCTTCCCGCTGAAGGCGAATCAGCCCACGCCGGCCGCCGTCGTGCTCGATGGGGACGCCCTGTCGACCGACGACACGCGCGCCTTCTGGCTCGTGCCGACCCCGGAGACAAGGGTGCTGGCGATCAACGGTGATCCCCGACCGACGCCCCAACGGGACGAGCTGTTCTATCTGGAGCGGGCCTTGTCGACGGAGGCGGCCGGCTCGGCGCGAGTCCGGCTGACCATCGTCACGGCCGACACCCTCTCACGCGCCCCGCCTGACCTCTTCGAGCGCGCCGACGTGGTGATCCTCGCCAACGTCTCGGAGCTCGAAGTGGAGCGGGCCAACGCCCTCGTGTCGTTTGTTCAGGGCGGCGGCGGCTTGCTTGTGACCATGGGCGACGAGGTGCGCCCCACCTTGATGAACCAGAGGCTCGGCGCGGTCCTGCCTCGGGCGCTCCGAGAGACCCGCGCGGCCGGCGATGCAGCGGCGAGCGACGAAGGTCGAGACCGTATGCTCGCGACCCTTCACACCTTCGATCGCGCCCACCCCATCCTGCGGCCCTTCCCACAGCCCAATCGCAGCAGCCTCGCCCGGGTCTCCGTCTCGAAGTACATGTTGCTCGATCCGACGCCCACGCCGCAGGGCGAAGTCGTCATGTCGCTTGACGATGGCGCGCCGTTCCTCTTGACGCGTGGCGTGGAGCGCGGACGGGTCGCGCTCCTCTGCGGCAGCATCGATCGGGATTGGAATGACCTGCCGATTCGACCGGACTTCGTGCCGCTCATGCACCATCTCCTCAGGTACCTCACCCGCACCTCCACGCTCGAGCTGAGTCCGAGCCTCGTGGGGCAGCCGGTCGTCATCGGACTTGACGAGCCGAGGGTGACACGCGTGGCGATTCGGGCGCCCGACGGGCAGGTCCTCTTTCGTGACCGCCCGGTGGGAGATGCGTCCACGGTCAGCTTCGACGAGACCTTCGCGGTCGGGCTCTACACGGTGGAGCCCGATCCCCCCCTGGCGACCCTGCCCGCCTTGCCGGGGTTCTCCGTCGCGGTCGATCCCTCAGGCGCCGACCTCCGCGGTCGCCGCTTCGGCTCCGACGGTCGCCCGGTCGACCCCGAAGCGGCACAGACAGCGGGAACAGCCGAGCTCCTCACGCCGGAGTCGCCGACCGAGCTCTGGCACGCCGCCTTGCTCGGGCTCTTCCTCTTCCTCGCGGTCGAGGCCGGCCTCTTGTTCACGCGGCGCGGGACATCGACGGTCGTAACGGGGCGACCGGCGGGTGACTGAAACGGTCGTAACGGGGCGACCGGCGGGTGACTGAAACGGTCGTAACGGGGCGACCGGCACCTTAGGCTATTCCGATTCGCGTCCGAGGAAACGCGATCTCCAAGCGGGCCTGGGCCTGTTTGATCGGCGTCCCGTGCAAGGAGACGTGGTCGAAGAAGTGGAGTTGGAAGATCGCCCAGCGGCGAATGTTCCGTTCAAGCGGCGTCTGATTGGCCTCGGTCTCCGGCCGAAGCAAGGACAAGAGGCTCGCTGGGGCGAAGTCGACGGTGAGCTGCCGACAGTCGC
>SHZC01000124.1 GCA_009692505.1 Myxococcales bacterium | reverse complement strand
CCCCACGCGCCGCAGCAGCGTCGACCCCACGCGCCGCAGCAGCGTCGACCCCACGCGCCGCAGCAGCGTCGACCCCACGCGCCGCAGCAGCGTCGACCCCTTCCTGGAGCACGCTCTCGCCGGACAGGGCGCGCAGGACGGTGGCGAGGAAGGCCGTGGGGCCTCGAGCATGGGGGAAGGACTCGACGGCGTCGCGTGGGCCGGCGGCGACGACCCATGAGACGGAGGCGAACGCGCCGGTGTCGACGGGCGCGTCGACGATCACCGAGCTGTTGCGGGGGAGCGCGGCGGCGATCTCTCCCAAGGCGAGGCTGGTGCGCGAGAGGATCGCCGTGCGGGCGTCCCGCGGGAGGAATCGACCACCGCGCACGCGACCCGACAAGATTAGCAACGCCTCTTTCCCCTGCTTGAGCCACTCCAGCCGATCCAGGATGTTGGCGAGGAGCGGGCGGCGATCATCGGTGGGCTCGTCGTCGAGGAGGAGCTCGACGGTGAAGCCCCCTCGCCCCGCGTCGGCGAGCAGACTGGCGATTTGCCGCAGGGCCTGACAGGTGCCTGGGCGGGCGGGCACGGTGGTGTCGACGTACTTCTGCACCCCGACGATCAGCGCGCGGCGCTCCACTTTTGGCCCGACTACAGGGGGATCGACCATGTTTTTGACGATAACACGAGAACGATCGTGACCCCGAAGACCCGCTCACCGGCTCATTCTTTCGAGGCCTCAAATAAAGTTGTTGACCTGAAGTCAGTCTCTGCGTAGAAGCGCGCCCCTGTTTTGGGTGCGACTCGGAAATTGGCCGGTCGGCACCGCATGTGTAACAACTCTTGGAGTATCCATCGTGCGTATCAGCCGCTTCCAGTCCGTCTGCGTTCTTGCTCTCGCCGCCTCTTTTGGTCTCGCCGCCTGCGCGCCGAAGCCCAAGACCATTGAGTGCACCCCTAACAAGGTTGCCCTCAACGCCGCCGACGAGAAGGCCAACCTCAAGTGCGTCGCCAAGAGCGACAAGGGTGAGCCCATCGCCGACGCGAAGTTCGCGTTCAAGTCGGCCGCTGCCGACGTGGCCGCCGTCAAGGACACCGGCGAGGTGACCCCCGGCAAGAAGAGCGGCACGACCAACGTGACCGTCTCCGTCGGCGAGGTCAGCACCAACGTCGCCACCACGACCGCCCTCTTCACGACCCTCAAGGCCGAGCCGATGGACCTCACGGTCAAGGTCGGCGAGGTCCTCCCGGTCAAGGCCGAGGTCCAGAACGAGGCCGGCGCGCCCATCGCCGACGCCAAGGTCGAGTGGAAGTCCTCGGACGAGGCGATCGCCAAGGTCGAGAACGGCACCGTCACCGGTGTTGCCGGCGGCGCCGCCACCCTGACCCTCACCGCCAAGAAGCTGACCGCCACGGTCAATGTCACGGTCTCCGCTGGTGGCCCCGCCGCCATCGCCGTTGACCTCGCCAAGGCCGAAATCAAGCTCAACGGCACCCACAAGATCGCCGTCAAGGCCACCGACGCCGCTGGCGCCGAGGTTGCGGGCGTCGTCTACACGTTCGCCACCAGCGATGCCGCCATCTGCACGGTCGACCCGACCGGCGCCGTCACGGGCGTGGCCGCTGGCGATTGCAAGGTCACGGTTTCCGAGGCCGGCGGCAAGTCCGCCGAGGTCGCTGTCACCGTCGCCAAGTAAGGCCGTCGCCGTCGCCAAATAAGGCCCTCACCGGCTGGGCGCGGCTTCGAAAGAGAACGCTCGTGGGCAACCGCGGGCGTTTTTTTTTGACCCCGACTAGTCGTCGAGGTGGAAGAGGCGGATCGTGTTCAGGCGGGTCAGTTCGCAGATCTCCTCGAAGCTGCGGCCTCGAAGCTCGGCGACTCTCTCGGTGGTCTCCACAACGAACGCCGGCTCGTTCCGCTTACCCCTTCGACTCAGCGGGGCGAGATAGGGAGAGTCCGTCTCGACGAGCAGTCGATCGTCGGGGATGAGCGGGACCGCCGAGCGGAGGGCCTCACCGTTCTTGAACGTCACGATGCCCGGAATCGAGATGTGCAAGCCCAAGCTGAGCGCGGTTTCGCACTCGGCCGGACCCCCGGTGAAGCAGTGAACGACGCCCCCGCTCGGCAAGCCCACGTCAGCGATGTCGGCGAACGCGTCGTCGAAGGCGTCCCGGATGTGGATGACGACGGGGTGCTTGACCTCTCCGGCGACCTCGAGGTGCCGTCGGAAGAGCTCACGCTGCCGCAAACGAGGAGAGAAGTCGTAGAAGTAGTCGAGGCCGGTCTCGCCCACGGCGCGGACCTTAGGCTGAGACCAGAGGGCGGACAGCGTTGGCCAATCGGCGTCGTTGAACTTCGAGGCGTCGTGAGGGTGAATGCCCGCTGACGCGTATAAGCAGTCCGTCGTTTCGGCGAGCTTGGCCGCGCGCAGGGAGGAGTCGAGATCGGTGCCGATGGTCAGGATCCGATACACGCCACAGGCGGCGGCGCGTTCGAGCACCGCTTGCAGATCGTCGTGGAACTTCGGACCGTCCAGGTGGGCGTGGCTGTCGATGAGGCGAGGAGGCATGGTGGTCTGCATCCTAGCAGCGGTCGCCCTGACGAGCATCGCCTGCGGTGATAAGGCCGTCACGACGTGTGAATTCGACCCGCCGGTCTGCGCTCGAAACGTGCTCCAGAGCTGCGCCCCGGATGGCGGCGTCCTTCGTCTTGACTGCGGCGAGGCACGCTGCGCCTTTGACGCGCCCGAGCCCGCTTGCGTCCCGGCCGACGCCTTACCCTGCGACCCCACCCAAACGGCGCCCTCCTGCGAGAACGGCGAGCGACTGGAGTGCCCGCCGCTGCTCGGCTACCGGGTCCGCACCCCCTGTGGGGACCATCGGCTCTGCCAGCTCGAGGGCGGCCTCCCCGTCTGCGTGACCGTCGCCGGGACGAGCTGTCGACCCGCCGACTTCGCGCCGCTCTGCCTCGAAGGTCGGCGCATCGAGTGCGATGTGCGTGAGCGGGTGCTCGTGGATCGGGGCCCGTGCACCTGAAGTGGGCGGGGCCCGCCTGACCTCATGTCGCCGCTCTGCCTCGAAGGTCGGCGCATCGAGTGCGATGTGCGTGAGCGGGTGCTCGTGGATCGGGGCCCGTGCACCTGAAGTCGGCCCGCCGGACCTGACGTCGTGTAGAGTCCTGAAGGATGTGGCTCCTTTGGCCGAGCTGGCGCAGCTTTCGGAACGCCTCGCGCTCGCGGGACGGTCGGGGCGCGGCGCGTTACCTGCTCTTCGGCCTGCTGGGCCTGGGCTTCATGACGGCCGGTTTTCTTGGGGCTCGGTGGCTGTTTCAGGGCTTCCTGCAGGTGGAGTTCCTCGCGGAGCTGCTCATCCGGCGCGTGCTCGGCATGGTCTTGATGTTCTTCTCGGGGCTGCTCGTCTTCTCGAGCCTCATCGGGGCCTTCTCCTGGTTCTACTTGGCCGACGACCTGCCGCTCCTCGTGACGTCGCCGATCGACGTCCGTCGTCTCTTCATCGCCCGCCTCCTCGGTAACTGGGTCCAGTCGTCCTGGATGATGCTCGTCTTCGCCTTGCCGCTCGTCGCCGGCTGCGGCCCCACGCTCGGCGCGCCTCCGTGGTTCTATCCAGCGCTCGCGCTGACGATGTTGCCGTTCACCTTCGTCTGCTGCGCCCTCGGGACGTCCTTGGCCATCGTGCTCGCTTTTTTCATGCCGGCGCGACGCACCCAGGACGTGCTCGTCGTGCTCGCGGTCTTGGCCTTCCTCGTCGTGTACCTCGCCGTGCGTCTGGCCGAGCCGGAGCGATTCCTCGATCCCGAGGGCTTCGACCGCCTCGTCACCCTCATCGCCGATCTCAAGACCGGCCAGTCGGCCTTCTTCCCCGGAGAGTGGCTCGTCTCGGGCATCTTCGGGGTGCTGCGCGATGAGCGCCCGAGCGCGGCCGGGTTGCCGGTTCTCGTGCTCTTCTCGGCGGCGCCGGCCCTCGCCTATCTCGGCGCGGGCCTCGCGTCGGTCCTGTATTTTCGCAGCTACTCGCACTCGCAGGAGGGTCGCGCCGAGACCTCCGAGGGACGCCTCTCGCGCCTCGTCGCACTGTTCGGGCTCGGGCGGCGTCGCGCGGCCGAATATACCGACGATCCGATCGTGGCCCTGCGGCGACGAGATTCGCGCATCTTCTTTCGCACCATGAGCCAGTGGACCCAACTCCTCCTCATCGCCGCGCTCGTGCTCGTCTACGTCTTCAACTTCCGCCACTTCCGCACGCTGCTCGACGCCGGGCAGGTGGGACCGACCTTCCTCTTCTTCCTCAACTTCCTGCTCGGTGGCTTCGTCACCGTCACGCTCGCCGCCCGGTTCCTGTATCCGGCCATCAGCCTCGAGGGGCGGGCCGTCTGGTCCTTGCAGTCCGCGCCGATCGATCCCACGACGCTGCTTGAGGCGAAGCTCCGATGGGGCTTCGTCCCGCTCGTGCTCGTCTCCCTGACTCTGACCGTCTCCAGCGCGGTCCTGGCCGGAACGCCGCCCTTGGGGCTTTTGGGCATCGGCCTGCTCTCGGCGTCGACGACGTGGGCGCTCTCCGGTCTCGCGGTGGGGCTCGGGGGGGCCGAGCCGCAGTTTCACGAGCCCAACCCCGCGCGCATCGCGAGCGGCGTCGGCGGGGTGGTCTTCATGCTCCTCGGCATGGCCTATCTGGTCGCCGTCACTGCACTCCTCGTCAGCCCCGTCGGCGGCCTGACGACCTTCGCGACCACCGGCTTCGTGCCGAGCGCCGGACGCCTTTTCCTTCAGACGGGGCTCTTCGTCGGCTTCCTGGGCCTGACGGTCTTGACCCACTGGCTGCCGACGAGGCTCGCGGCCAGAAAGCTGCGCGAGATTTGACGGCGGGTCGGCGTTCGCGCCGCCCGCTTCATCTCAGGTCAATCTCAGGTCGACCTCAAGTCAGGGCCAGAGACGACGCGCCCTGCGCCTTCGGGATCATAGGCGAGGCGAACGAGGCCGGCCGCGAGGACGTCGCCGCTCATCGACTGGTAACGCTCGGCAAAGTCCCGGCCGCCGAGCTTGCCGAGCAGCCCCAAAGCCGCGTCCCCGATGCCTGCGGCCAGACGCTCGGTCGGTCGTCCTTCAGGCCGGTCGGGCCCGGTGATGATCGCTGGGCGGGCGATGGTGAACGGCAGGCCGCTCGCCCTTAGCTCGGTCTCCATCTGCCAGCGAACGCGGACATATTCGACGCGAGAGTTCGGCCCAACGCCCGCGGCCGAGAGGTAGACAAACCGACTTAGGGGACTGTCTTGGTAACCGCTCCCGTCGCCCGCCGGGCGTCTGTCGGCCGAACTCGGCGTTGCGAAAGCTTGCGATACTTCCGGGTATTGTCGCGCTTTCGCGCCTTGACCTCGGCCGACATCCACCCCCCCGGCTCGATCCGGGTTACCAGAACAGCCTCCTTGGCCCCCGGCGCGGACGGCGGCCTTGAGGACCGTCGCGGTCAGGCCATAGTCGACGGCCCGATAGTCTCCGCCGTCGTTGTCGGTCGCCCGACGCGAGCGGGTCGTGCCCAAGAGCGCGAAGATGACGGAGGGCTTCAGGCGATTGAACGTCTCGAGCAGGGCGGCCTCGGTGAAGGGCGTCGAGTCGACATGCGCGCCTTGAGCCTCAAAGTGGGACCGATGTTCAGAAAGAGCCTTCGAGTCGGGCCGAACATGGGCGTAGGTCTCAATCCCGCGTGCGCGGAGTGCCTTGACCACCGCCTTGCCGGTGTAGCCTGTCGCCCCGACGACAAACGCTATGTTCGTCTTCTCCATTCTTGGGCACTTACCACGTTGCGGTCAGCGGCCACCGCGAATAGCGTCTCGCCATGCTGCGACTCGACTCCGTGTGCAAGCGATATGGGGACTTCGTCGCGGTCGACGACTTGAGCCTGCACATCGCCCCTGGCCGACTCTTCGGGCTTCTGGGGCCAAACGGCGCCGGCAAGACGACCACGATGAAGATGGTCGCTGGCTTGGTCGCGCCGACGTCGGGGCGCATCGAGGTCGGCGGTCTCGATGTCAAGACCGCCCCCCTCGAGGTCAAAGCCCGGATTGGATATGTGCCCGACCGCCCGAACCTCTACGAGCGGCTCACGGCCCGCGAGTACATGTATTTCATCGCCGGGCTCTACCGCATGCAGAAGGCCGTCGTCCTGCCGCGGACCGACGAGCTGCTCGGCCTCTTCGGGCTTGGGCATCGGCGGGACGCGCTCATCGAGGGCTTCAGCCATGGCATGAAGCAGCGCCTGGTCATGGCGTCGGTCCTGCTTCATGAGCCGAGCTTGCTCATCGTCGACGAGCCTATGGTGGGGCTCGACCCTCGCGGCATCAGGCTGCTGAAGGAGGTCCTCCGCGCCCAGACCCGCGAGCTCGGGCGCACGGTCGTTTTCAGCACGCATACGCTCATCGACGCCGAGGAGCTCTGTGATGAGGTGGCGATCATCCATCGCGGGCGCATCGTCGCGCAGGGTGCCCCTCGCGACCTGATGGCCGGCGAGGGGGAAGCGCGGGCCCGGCTCGAAGAGGTCTTCATGCAGCTCACGGCCGACGACGAGACGGGGCTGTCACCCTTAGGCAACGCCGACTGAGCCCGACTCAGCCCGGGGGCCAGCTCAGCGGGCGGCCACCGAGGATGTGCACGTGCAAGTGGAAGACGCTCTGCCCGGCCCCGGCGCCGTTGTTGATGACCAGGCGGTAGTCTTTAAGGCCCTCCTGCGCGGCGACCTTCGCGGCCGTCCGCAAGAGCCTCCCGAGCAGGGCCTCGTCGTCGTCCGTCACTTGGTCGAGCCGGGTGATCTCCTGCCTCGGCACGACGAGGATGTGCTTGGGCGCGACGGGGTTGACGTCGCGGAAGGCCACGACGGCGTCGTCTTCGAAGACCTTCTGGCTGGGGATCTCGCCGTTGATGATGCGCGTGAACAGCGTGGGCATTTCAACCTCCTCGCGGCGACCGTTTCCCTTGGCGAAGCACGTTATCACGAACCTTCAGCACCGCCGGAGGTCGTAGTAAACGCCCTTGCCCATTCCAAATACGGGCCCGGCCTCGACCCTTTGGCTCTCGTCGTCGGGGCCGGAGTCTCGCCAGAGCCGCTCACTCAAAGCGAGCGCCGTCTCCTCGTCGGCCTGGCCGAGCACCACCACTGCGAGGCCTTCCCGTCGCCCACCAGCGGAGCCCCCCAGCCGGCCACCGGCGGCGGAGCCCCCAACCGCGCGGTTGACGGCCTTTTGTACATCGCCCGCCGCACCGAATCGGCCAAAGACCTCGGAGAAGGCCACCCCGCCGCCGACGCAGACGGCTGACCGCAAGTCGACTCCGGCGATCCGCGCTCCTCGCTGCACGTCGCGGGCGAACCTCAAGATGCTCCGCCAGAAGGGGAGGTCATCGGTCGGCGCGCGCACCGTTACGGCGAAGGCCAGACCGACGCGGCCGTGCGTGACTTCGCTGCCGGCGAGCCAGCCCTCCGCTCGCCGGATGAGCCCCGACAAGATGGAGAAGCGCGAGACGAGGTGGGCGGTCGTCTCGCCCTGCGTGGGCTCCAAGAGCTCGAACTCGCAGTACGCGAGTCGCTCGACGGGGGTCTCGGGCTGCCCATCGTCCAAACCGCAGAGGCCACGCAGCGCCGTGGCGAGGCGGTCGCGGTTCGGCTCGGGTTGAAGGACCAGCTCATGAAGGAGCGCGACGGCCCCGTTGGTCGGCACACGGGCGACCACCCGGAGGCAGTCTTCGACGACAAGCGTGCCTAAAGCCTGGAGCGCGCCCATGATGGCCGGGTTGAGGGGGGCGTCGACGAGAACCTTGAGGAGCGCCCGGGTCGTCGTTTGGCGCGGTTCGCCACCGGATGCCTGGGCGAAGAACGTCGCGTCTGGATCCCAGTCACCCGGGCTCGAGGCGGCCTGAGCTTGGAGCGTGCGGTACCACAAGGGCACGAGCGCGGGCGCGACGTCGACAGGCAGGACGCGGAGGACCGTGGCCCCGGAGGCCCCGGAGGCCCCTGAGGCGATGACCACGAGATCACCGATCCCCACGTCGCCCACGTCCTCGGGCACGTAGACAAACGCACGGACCTGTTCGGCGTCCGGGAGGTGGGGCAGATCGCCGGTCACCAGCGCGACGGGGAGCCTCAGGCCGGCGTATGCGTCCCGCTCGATGCGCTCGACTCCCTCGCTCGGGCGCCCTGACCGCGAGGCAGCGAAGGCCCTCACGCGGTCTCGGAGGTCGTCGACGGAGCTCGCGCTCAGCGCGTCGGCGGGGGCGGTCTCGGGCACGGCGTGGCGGGAGACGAAGTCCTTGGGCAGCGGCAGGGGGACCAGCCGCGCGTCAAAGTGCGTGCGGGCCTCGACTACGGCCAGTCCCAGCGCGGGGCTCTGCACGCCGAGCAGATGGGCCGAGGCCTCGGCGGTCGCCTCGCGATACCGTCGGGCGAGGCGACAGATCCAGCGGATCTTCGCGTCAAAGTCTTTGACGAGCGGCTCGTCTCGCTGATGGCGGCGTCGCGGGCGAAAGGGCTCGAGCAGCGGCGGGTGCGTGACCTGACCGCCGGAGCCTGGACTCGCGGAGCTTGTTTGCGTCTCAACGTCGACCGCGCACGACTGCAGCAGGGTCGCCACGACATGGGACAGCGGGCCGCCCACCGAGGTGGTCAGGCAATGGAGCGGGATCGTGGCGAGGGTGAAGTCCGGCTGCTCCTCGCCCCCGCGGACTGGCACATAGGCGGCGGGTCGCGTGAAGACGTGGAAGGCCTTGGCGATCTGCACCAACCCCGAGGCGGCGAGCGCGTGGCCGAAGGTCGTCAAGCCGCCGTAAGGGTTTGGCCAATACGAACGGGCGCGGCGCGCGGCCTCAACCGGTGAGAAACCGAGGCCCAGGAGGAACGCCTGCTCGATGGAGGGAAAGGCGTCGTGCAACACGGTGAAGGCCGCGGACCGCAGGAAGTCGTGGTTCGTGTCCGTATTGCGGCGAAGGGAGACGAGCGCCTGCCTGAGCGACTTGAAGAAGACGAAGGGCTCTCCGCGCATGGACAGGCGGGGATCCGCGTCGCCTTCTCCGACCCCAAGGACTCTGACCACCCGTCTCCGACCGCCCTGTGACAGCCACTCCCGAACGAGCGCCTCGTCGGTGGTCAATACGACCGCGCACGCGCCGTTGCTGGCCCAAGCGAGGTGCCAGTCGGTCATGTGCCGACTCACGCGGGCGGCGGTCGCCGGGCTCGTTAGACCTCGACGCTGGGCCGAGGGGTACTCGACTGCGAGCAAAAGCTTCGTTCGGACGATCTCCTCGATCGCGGCCTCGAAGGTCGGTCCGGTCCCTCCGAGCCGGTCGTCGGCGCGCTCGCGGTCGGCTTCGTAGAGCCAGGCCTCGAGATCCATGAGCAGATCACCGACGGCGATCATCGTCAGGCCGCTCTCGCGCTCGGCCCGGTCGAGCACCTGAGAGACCGTTGCGATGGCCTCCCGGCCTCCGGGCATGACCTGGCCGGCGATGACGATGGCCGTGCCGGGATCGTCAAGTCCCTTGAGTAAATGGACGGCGGACGCGAACAGGGAGGCGCCCGCGTCCGAGGAGCCGATCTCGAAGCGCGCCTGGCAGGACTCCGACAGGCCGAGCCGACGCTTGAGGACGTTGGGCAGGTTGATGGCGTGCGTGATCGCCGTGCCGCCGACATCGGGCATCGTCGTGAGGAGCAGGCGGTCGACGCTCAGGCGTCCGGCGTCCCCGAGGTTCAGGGCCAGGATCGCGCGCTCACCCGCTTGTACCATCATGTCCTCGAGCGCGCGGCCCGCGTGCGGCGTGGCCCGGGCCTTCTCGAAGACCGACACCGGAGCGGCCTCCTCGGGCGGGGCCGAGTACTCACCGGCGAGCACGTAGACGGTGCGTTCCATCGTCGAGCTCATGGGCCAATGAGAGGGATGCCCGGCAGGTGGGTCCGAATACAGGCCATGTGCCCCCAAGCCAGATCCGAGGCCGCCGTATTGACCGGCACGAAGATGAAGAGCTCGTCCTGGCCGTCCTGGAGGCTCACCGCCGCGGCCAGCCCGAAGGGGTTTTGCCCCTCGACCAGCCGGAAGATGTTCATCTCGCGCAAGAAACGCTGCCACTCACCGGTGTCCCAGGTGATGACGCCGGCACCATCAATCTGCGCGAACCCGGCGATGGAGCTCGTCCCGCGCGCTCCACCCGGGGAGAATCGCTGCCCGGCACAATACAGCGCGCCAGGGACGGGCAGATCCGCCAAGCTCGCGCCCATCCACCCGACGAACAAGCCGCCGAAGCGCCCGTCACCGAGCCAGCTTGTGCCATACAGCCCCGTCGCCAGGGAGTTCGACGTGAAGAGGTAGTTATCGCCCGTCTCGTGGTCGGTGAGGCGTTGTCGGCCTCCGCCCATGTCCGTCAGCTCTAGGAAACGACTGGCCAGCCGACTGAGGCCCATGCCTGTCAGCTCGGCGCGGCCGACCTGCTCGTAGACGCGCTCCTGCATGGTCGTGGCGAGCGTCCCGATCTCCAGATTTCCGGCCGACGGCAAGGGCCCGATCGCTTGGTAGACCATCAGATCCGGCGGCGCGTAGGGGGGCTCGCGGACGCGCATGAGGTAGACGGCCGCCGAGTAGCCGGGGTTGAGAACCGCCTCGACGCCGAACGCGCCGAAGCCCGTCGTAGGCGCGAACGTGCCGTACATCGGGGCCGGCACGCCCGGGAGCTCAAGGCGATAGAGCCCAGTCCCGTCGAGGACCGGCGCGAGGTTCACCCAGGCGCGCTGAATGATGCCGTCGTCGTCGAGATACTTCGCGTGGTTGCCCGGGATCTCCAGCATGCCCCCGACGTGAACCTGAACGCCCTCGACGTCGACGAGACCGACGATTTGCCAGCGGCCGATGAGGACGTCGAGGTCCGTTGATGGGGGCGGGCCGAGATCGGGGGCGGGTGGGGCCGCGTCCAACTCCGTGAAGAGGTCGGCAGCCGGTCCGTCCGTCGTGGTGTCTACCGGGAGCGAGGCAGCGTCGGTCGGGCCCAAGAGGTCCATCGAGTCCGGTGCATCGGCCGGCCAGTTCATGTCCTGAATGGGCGGACTGTCTCCGCCAAGGTCGTCGATCGAGTGTGTCTGCGCCGGCGGCAGCTCGATGTCGCCGATGACGATCGAGCAGGCGGTCATGGGCAGCGCGAGGGCCAAAGCGGCGCTTGGGGCGCGGAGCGCTCTGGCGAGGCCGTTCAAGGGGCCGACCCCGTACCCCGATAAGCGAGCAACTCCGAGGGCGTGAAGGCATCCGGCAGAAGCTGCGAGAGCTCGACGAGTCGCCGGGAGCCCCCCTGCCCGACGAGCAGGATGGAGAGGTCAGGGCCGAACTCCGCGAGGGTCTGGCGGCACATGCCGCATGGGCTCGCGGGCGTGTCCAAATCCGTCGAGATGGCCAAGCCGAGGAAGCGTCGATGACCCTCGCTGACGGCCTTGACGACCGCGGTCCGCTCGGCACAGATCGTCAGGCCGTAGCTCGCGTTCTCGACGTTGCAGCCGGTGAAGATGGTCCCATCTTCGCAGAGCAGGGCCGCCCCCACGTGGAAGCCGCTGTACGGGGCCCAGGCCTGGCGCGCGGCGGCGATGGCCAGCGCCGCGAGCGCGTCGAAGTTCGGAGGCGCTCGCTCGCTCACGTCGACACCTTCGCGGCGATGCCGGGCAGCGCCGAGGACAAGAGGCCGATGAACGCCGACCGCGCGAGGTTGGCCGTCTCCTTGACCTCGTCGTGGGAGAGCGTGGACTGGCCGAGGCCGGCGGCGAGGTTCGTGATGCACGAGAGGCCCGCGACCCGCAGGCCACAATGGCGCGCCGCGATGACCTCGACCACGGTCGACATCCCCACGGCGTCCGCGCCCATCGTCCGCAGCATCCGGATCTCCGCGGGCGTCTCGTAGCTCGGACCGGCGAGGCCCGCGTAGACGCCCTCGTGCAACGTCAAGTCCCGCGTCTGGGCCACCTGCCGAAAGAGCGCCCGAAACTCCGCGTCGTAGGCCACGCTCATGTCCGGGAATCGGGGCCCCAGACGGTCGTCGTTCGGCCCTCGGAGGGGGCTATAGCCAGAGAGGTTGAGGTGGTCGGAGATGAGCATGAGGTCGCCGGGGCGCATCGCCGAGTTTATGCCGCCCGCCGCGTTTGTAAGCACAAGCGCGGAGACACCCCATAAACGCAGGGCGCGCACGGCGGTGACGACTGCAGCAGGCTCGTGGCCTTCGTAGAGGTGGGCGCGACCCGATAAGGCCGCGATTCGTGCGCCGCCGACGCCTCCGACGACGACGCGCCCCGCGTGGCCTTCTACGCCGACGAGAGGCAAGCCGGGCACCGAGGCGTAGTCGACCCCGACCGCGCCTTCGAGGGTCGTTGCGAAGTCCCCCAAGCCGCTGCCCAAGACGATCGCCACTGCGGGTGGGTCGCCCAACCGCTCCTGAAATGTGCGCGCCGCAGCGGCTGCCAAGTCGAAGGTCGTGTTCATCATGGGGCCGAACCCTAACACAGGGGCGTTGCGCCTCGTCTGTTCTCGTCGTCTACTACGGTGCCACCTCGTCGGTGATGCCTCGCCCTCGCAAGAGACCCGCCTTGCCGTTCAACTCCCTCGAATACGCCGTCCTGCTCCTCGTCTGTTTCGTCGTCTATCGGGCGTTCATTCGGGTTCCGGCGTTCTGCACAGTCTTCCTGCTCTTCACGAGCTACGTCTTCTACGGCTCGTGGAATAAGTACTACCTCGTCCTCATCTTCGCGGCCTCGACGATCGACTTCTTCGTCGCGCCCCGAGTCGCCGCCGCCTTGACCGACGGGGGGCGCAAACGATGGCTGATGACCAGCATCGGCCTTCACCTCGCGCTGCTCTCGGTCTTCAAGTACTTCAACTTCTTCATGGAGTCCGTCGACGGTCTCGCCCGCATCGGCGGCTTCGAGGTCAACGTGCCGCGGTCGTCGCTGATCCTGCCCGCCGGCGTCTCGTTTTTCACGTTTCAGTCGATGAGCTACACCATCGATGTCTACCGGGGGGACTTCAAACCCGAGCGCAACTACCTGCGCTATCTCCTGTTCTCGAGCTTCTTCCCGCAGCTTGTCGCCGGCCCCATCGTCCGCGCGCGGGATCTCCTGGCGACCCTCCGTGAGCGACCACTCGCGAGCGACGATGAGTTCTCCCGTGGGCTCTTCCTCATCGTCTGCGGGCTCCTGAAAAAGGTCGTAATTGCCGACTATCTCGCGCTCAACCTCGTCGATCGGGTCTTCGATCTGCCCCACCAGTTCAGCGCGGCCGAGGTCCTCCTGGGCGTCTACGGCTATGCCTTGCAGATCTACGGGGACTTCAGCGGGTACTCGGACATCGCCATCGGCTCGGCCCTCCTGCTCGGCTTTCGCTTCCCGGCCAACTTCAACGCCCCCTATACCGCCGTCAATCTCCAGGACTTCTGGCATCGCTGGCACATCTCGCTCTCGACCTGGCTTCGGGACTACCTCTACGTGCCCCTCGGCGGGAATCGGAACGGCACGCTGGCCACCTATCGCAACGTGATCCTGACCATGCTGCTCGGCGGCCTCTGGCATGGCGCCTCGTGGACGTTCGTGATTTGGGGCGCGCTGCATGGGGGCACACTCGCGATGCTGCGGTTCGTTCAGCGGCGCGGCAGCTCAGCCCCAAGGCCGCCCGAGGGGCTCAGGCGTTTCGTCGCGATCGTCGTCACTTTCCACTTCGTCTGCTTGGCTTGGGTCTTCTTCCGGTCTCGAACCTTGGGTGACGTCGTCGAGGTCTGTCGCGCGCTCTCGGCGATGACGTTCACGCTCGGCAACGTCGACGCTCGCGTGCTCGGCGTGCTCGGACTCGCGTTCGTCACGCACTTCTGGTCCCGCGATGATCTCGAGCGATGGGTTCGCCGCTTCGTCTCCCTGCCGTCCTTCGCCCAGGCAGCGCTGGTCCTCGTCGCCTTGCAGGCTTCCCGGCAGGTCGCCTCGGCCCAGATCGTCCCGTTCATCTACTTTCAATTCTGAAACGGCCCGTGTCCCCCATGTCTCAGGAACCGCCCAAGCCCGCGCACGTCGATCTGACGTTCCTCTACCAGACGAAGGCCGGGCGCACCGTCGGCTCTTTCGTCCTGCTCGCGGCCCTCTGCCAGGTCCTGCCGTATCCGGCCCTGCGCTTCGTGCCCGACGACGCCTTCGACCTCCTGCCACGCCTGCTCCGCTGGGAAGTTGATCCCCTGCCGTGGTCGCTGCAACCGAGCGAGGCCCTCGCCGCGACGCCCGTGGACGACGAGACCCTGCTCGAGCTGCCCGTGGCCTCCGTCGATGAGCCCCCGACCCCAAGGCCGAGTCTCGTCAAGTCGATTGACTACCGAGCGCCGATCGTCCTCCAAAAGACCTTCACTCTGGACAGCCCCCTGCCGCCGATGCCGTCGTCCCGCAGCCTCTCCCCTACGCTGGTGCTCCTGCCCATCGAAGACCCGCACGCGGTGATGTCTCGGTTCTACGCCTCTCTCGCCGAAACCGCCGGGGGCAAGGGGCAGACGCGGGTCTTGCACTACGGCGACTCGCTCATCACCGGGGACTACATTACCCAGACGATTCGGCGCCTGATGCAGAAGAAGTTCGGCGATTCGGGGCCCGGCTTTGTCCTCGCTGGCAAGCCATCACCCTGGTATCGGCGCAATAACGTCGAGGTTCAGGTCGGGGGCGAGTGGCACACGCATCGCTTGACCAAACCCGGCATCGGCGACGGGGCGTATGGCTTGGGCGCGGTCACGTTTCGGACGTCGGATCGCGAAGCCTTCGTGTCCTTCGAGTTGCCGGGAAGGGGTGAGCTGAACAAGACGGTCACCGATCTCGACATCTTCCACCTCGCCATGCCGAGGGGGGGGCGGTTCGAGGTGTCCGTGGACGGTGAGGTCTTGTCGACCGTCGATACGGAGGCCTCGGCCATCGCCGGACGCGTCTCGCACTTCGACTTGAGCGACGGCCCCCATGCGATTCGTCTGCGACCGGTCGGGGGCGGAGAGGTGCGGCTCTTCGGCCTCGCGCTCGAGCGGGATGTACCCGGTATCGTCTACGACAGCCTCGGGCTCGACGGGACGCGGGCCAAGCTGCTCGAGCGATTTGGGGCGGGTCACTGGGAGGAACAAATCCGGGCGCGGCGGCCGAACCTGCTCGTGCTGCACTACGGGACGAACGAAGGCGAAGCGGAGGGGCTCGCGTCGAAAAACTATCGCGACGATCTCCTGGCCGTCGTCCGTCGGCTTCGACTCGGCGTGCCCGAGGTGCCCTGCCTGCTCATCGGCCCGATGGATCGCGCCGACACCGACGACTCGGGCAAACTCGTCAGCCGACCGGTCGTACAGCGCATCGCCGACGTTCAGCGGCGCGTGGCGTACATGGAGGGCTGCGCGTACTTCGATACATGGCGCGCGATGGGGGGCGAGGGCTCGATGGCACGCTGGTACAAGTCGGGGCTCGGGGGCGGGGACCTCACCCACCCGACGCGACAAGGGGCCGAGCGGCTCGGTGTCATGATCTTCACCTCCCTCCTGGATGGGTATCGTCGGCACCTCTCGGCTCAGGTTCCGTGATTCCCCGGCGCCCTGTGGGAGAGGCCATGTGATAGGCTTGCCGACGAGGTTTAAGGATGACTTGGGGAACCTACGACGCGCAGCTTCCGCCGCTGCTTCTGGACGGCGACGTCGTCCAGTTTCAGTCAGCGATCAGCCTTGCGTCCCTCATCGTTGCCGAGCTGAGCCACCAGAGACTGCTGTGCATCAACCTCGCTGACTTTCCGCTCAACAACGAGCGCGAGCTGAAGCTGCGGGTCAAGGACCAGGGCGGGGAGGTCAAGGTGCGCGGGGCGGCGGTGCACCGGCAGGCGGATCTCGTTGGGCTGCAGATGGCGTGTGGGCCGGAGACCCTCGCGGCGCTGCGTGCGCTCGCCGGAGCGCGGGCGGTGGAGGCCGTCGCGCGAGCACCGGTCGCGGCTCCCATCGCGGCTCCCATCGCGGCTCCCGTCGTCCCGACCATGCCGCCGCTGCCGAAGCTCCCCTTCAGAGAGAGCCCCCCGTCTTATTTCAGGCCCGGCATCATTGTCATGGGCCCTGAAGACGAGCCCGCGCCTGAGCCCGCGCCTGAGCCCGAGCCCGAGTCCGCGCCCGAGCCCGAGTCCGCGCCCGAGCCCGAGTCCGCGCCCGAGCCCGAGTCCGCGCCCGAGCCCGAGTCCGCGCCCGAGCCAGCCGTGGCCGAAGCGCCCGTTGACCTTCAAGCGGGGGTCATCGACAGCGACTTGTGGACCGAGGTGGTCCGTGGCCTCTCTCCGGGGGGCCTCTCGGGTCTGATGGCCCCCTTGCCCGCCCTCCCCGTTGCGCCCGTGATCGG
>SHZC01000123.1 GCA_009692505.1 Myxococcales bacterium | reverse complement strand
GCCCCCGCGCTCAAGGAGACGGTCGAGCGCGGCATCGAGCGCGCCGCGAAGAGGTTTCGCCAAGCGGTCGATGGCCCCTCGAGCCGCGGCGACCTGCTCGTCGAGCGCGTTCAACTCGCGTCGACCCAACGCCCGCTCGACGGGTGAGCCGACGATTGAGGCCCGCATCCAGGTCGCGAAGATCTCGGCCGAGGGGACACGCTCCTCGGGCTCAAGCGCCAGGGCCTGCTCCACCACGGCGGCGAGCAGGAGCGGGACCTGTGGGTTTATCGCACGAATCGGCGGCGGCGGGATGTGGTCCAAGAACCTCTGGAACAGGCCTGCGTGGCTGGCCTCAGGCAGGGGCACCTTGCCAGTCAGCATCTCGTAGACCGTCGCGCCCAAGGCATAGACATCGACGAGGGCTGTCGGTTCTTCCTGATTAAACTGTTCCGGGGGCATGTACCAGAGGGTCCCGACGTTCGCGCCGGCCATGGTCAAGTCCCCCGAGTAGCCGGCGAGCTTCGCCACGCCGAAGTCCGTCACGCGCACGGATGATGGGTCGCCGGCCCGGGCGTAGACGAGGTTTCCCGGCTTGATGTCCCGGTGGACGATCCCCCGCGCGTGCGCATAGGCGAGGGCGTGTGCGGCGCGCCGACCCACATCCACCGCCTCGGCTACGGCGAGCGGAGCCGAGCGCTCAATGGCCGCCTCGACGGAGCCGCCCGAGAGGAGCTCCATGACCATGACCTGGAGGTGGTCCTGCTCGAAGTAGTCGAAGACCTGCGCGACGGCATCGTGGTCGAGCGCGGCCTGGAGGCGGGCGCCTTGGCGAAAACGCTCAGCCGAGACACGCTCTTCGTCGCCTCCCCGCGACTGCCGCTCCCGGATCTTGAGCGCCACGTCGCGCCCCAGGAGCCGATGCCGCCCGGCGACGACCTGGCCCATCCCGCCGAGGCCGAGCACGGCTCCGAGCGCATATTCACCCAAGTCTTTGGGGAAGTGGGTCATGGACCGTTGGGCGAACCGTCGTCAGGACCAGAAGGCTCGTCGATGTTGTCGGGATCGCCGTCGTCGTGACCGCCGGCATCGGGACCGCCGTCGTCGGGACCGTCGTCCACGACCGCGGAACCCGAAGGCTCGCCCCCTAGCTCGATGGCGAGCTGCTTTCTGAAGCGGCGGGCGTCGCCGAGCATGGCCGAAACCCCGAAGATGATGAACCCCTCGCCGCGGTCGCTCGAGAGCTCCACGAGTCGCTCGAAGTCGAGGACCGTGAACCGGGTGCCGCCGCCCGCCCGACCGAGCAGGCGCCAGTAGAAGAGATCACCTTGGGGGAGCGTCTCCTCGTCGATGTCGTCGCGATCAAGCCCGAGCGGATCAACGACCGGAATCAAGCCGGCCTCCAAGGCGACGGCGTTGCGGTCCTCGGCTTGGCTGTCCCACAGCCCCTGCGCGTGCCAGGCAATGCGAAGGTCCGTCTCCGCTCGGCCGCCGAAGAAGCTCACGAGGGCGCGGCGATGGTTCGTCGTGGGCCGGAAGTCCGCCGGCGTCTTCAGCCAGAGAGTCGTCGCGCCCACCGCCCTGGCCGAGACGACCGTTCGATCATACGCGGCTTGTGCCGCCTCGCCCTCGAAGCCCAGGACCGAGAGTTCCGTCGGCAATCGGCAGACGAACCGCGCCTGAGGCGGGGCCAGGGCGCCCCACTTCTTCAGCGTCGGGAGCCGCGAGCGCGTCCCGGTCTCCGACAACTCAAATGCGTCGAGCTGACGGAAGTAGCCCGACAGCTTGCCCACAAACCCTGCGCAGCCCACACGAATCCGCGTCATCGAGCGCTCCCGAACGTCGAAAAGAGGTACATGGCCCGAGGGGCCCCGAAGATTTGGGCGAAGAGTGCCGCCTGCGGATCCGGACGCCCGAGGGTCGCCCGCAGGAGGTCGGCCAACGAGGGCTCGACCTCATATCGAACGATGTCGAGGCTGCCTTGGCCGATGTCGGTCTGGAGCGCGTCGAGGGCGGCGTCCGCATCACCGATGTGATCGACGAGGCCTCCGGAGACCGCCTGCTCGGCCGTCAAGATGCGTCCGTCGGCGAGCGCGCGGACCTTCTCGGTGGGCAGGTTTCGACCTTGGGCGACGAGCGTGACGAAGCGCTCGTACATCGCGTCGACGACGCCCTGAAGAATTCGAGTGTGCTCGGGATCGACCGGCCGGGTCGGGCTGAGCATGGCCTTGTTCGGACCCGACGTGATCGATGTGTCCTCGATACCGATCTTCTCGAGCAGCTTCGAAGCGTTGAGCGCGGCGATGATGACGCCGATGCTGCCGGTGACGGTGGTCGGCAGGGCCCAAATCTCCTGTGCTGCGACGGCTGCGTAGACGCCCCCCGAGGCGCAGAGGTCGTCCATGAGCACGAAGACCGTCTTGCTCTTCGCGCGGGCCTTGGTGATGGCGCTGTGGATTCGATCGGCGTCCGTGACCGAGCCGCCGGGCGTATCGAGGTGGAGCAGGATGCCCTTGATCGTGGGGTCATCGACAGCCCGCTCCAGCATCGCGAGCGTGTCCTGCGTGATGCCCGCGCCGCCCGCGAAGCCCATGTCGCCAGCGACCATCGGGCCATGAAGCTCGAGCCAGGCGATCCTTCCCGCGGCCCCTTCGACCTGCCGATGAGGCACCTCACGCAGGCGTGCGGAGAGACCAGGCCCCCCGCCGGCGGCCGCCAGCATGAAGCCGATCGCGCCCAAGAACGCCAGCCCCACCATCGCCGTGACGAGGCAGCCAAGCCCACGCCTTGGCGCGCGAAGAATACCCTGGCTCGGCCCCCCGGATGATCGTTTGTCTGGTCGTTGAGCGGCAGTCATCAGGGGCCCGCGTTTCGCATACGAGGGCCGTGCACGCAAGCCCATCGCATGATATGCAGCCGCCCATGCAGCCCACCACCGCAAACTTTGTCCCCGCCGATGCCGAAGCCGCTCTCCGTGCGACCGATCCCGAGATCGCCGACGCGCTCGCCCGAGAGGTCGTTCGACAGCGGAACGTGATGCGCCTCATCCCGTCCGAGAACTATGTCTCGAGCGCGGTGCTCGCGGCAACGGCAAGCTGCTTGACCAATAAGTACAGCGAGGGGTACGCCGGCAAGCGGTACTATCAGGGACAAGAGAACGTCGACGTCGTCGAGACGCTGGCGATCAATCGGGCCCGCGCATTGTTTGGGGCGGAGCACGTCAACGTCCAGCCGTACTCGGGCTCACCGGCCAACCTCGCGGTCTACTACGCCTTGCTCGAGCCCGGCGACACGCTGCTGAGCTTGTCGCTGCCGCACGGCGGGCACCTCACGCACGGCTGGAACGTCACCATCTCCGGCAAGCTCTTCAACGTCGTTCAGTACGGCGTGCGCCCCGATACGCACAGGATCGATCTCAATGAGGTGCGGGAGCTCGCGCTCAAGCACCGTCCCAAGATGATCATCTGCGGAGCCTCAGCGTATCCCCGTATCATCGACTTCGAGGGTTTCGCGGACATCGCCCGTGAGGTCGGCGCGCTCCTCCTCGCGGACATGGCCCACATCTCTGGCCTCGTGGCGGGCGGCGCGCACCCCTCCCCTGTGCCTCACGCCGATGTCGTCTCCACGACGACCCACAAGACGCTCAGGGGTCCTCGGGGTGGGATGCTGCTCTGCAAGGCCCAATACGCGAAGGCCATCGATCGAGCGGTCTTTCCCGGCCTCCAGGGCGGCCCGCACAATCACACGACCGCCGGCATCGCGGTGTCCCTCAAAGAAGCCGCCGCGCCCTCGTTTAAGACCTACGTGCACGCAGTGGTCGACAATGCCCGAGTCCTCGCCGACTGCCTCCTCGGCCACGGCTTCGAGCTCACCTCGGGGGGCACGGACAACCACCTGATTCTCATCGATCTGACGAACAAAGGCACCTCGGGCAAACCCGTCGCCGCCGCGCTGGAGCGAGCGGGCATCGTCTGCAATGCCAACTCCGTCCCCTTCGACAAGCGCAAGCCCTTCGATCCGAGCGGCATCCGAATCGGCACGCCGGCAGTGACCAGTCGGGGCATGGGCCCGGCGGAGATGAAGCTCTTGGCGGACTTCATGGCCGAAGTGGTCAACAACCTCTCCGACGAGGCCCGCCAAGCCCGAATCGCTGCGGATATCATCGCCCTCTGTCAGGGGTTTCCCGCCCCCGGGCTCTGACGGCGCCAAACGCGCTGTTGCCCGAGAGCCAAACGCGCTGTTGCCCGAGAGCCAGACGCGCTGTTGATTGACAGGCGAACGCCAAAAGGCATACGTCCGCGACCATGAAGTCCTGCCCGGGTTGCCAAGCGGCCGTTGAAGACGGCTCAAAGTTCTGCCTCGAGTGCGGGCTGACGCTCGACGAAGCACCGGGTCAGAAGTCCGATCCCTGGGCCGGCCGCCTCATCGCGGGGCGGTTCCAGATTATTCGAAAGATCGGCAGCGGCGGCATGGGAGAGGTCTTCGTCGCCGAGCAGCAGCCGATGGGACGAAGGGTCGCGCTGAAGGTGCTCCGTTCAAGCCTCTCCGACGACGCGCAGCATGTCGAACGCTTCAAGCGTGAGGCGCAGGCAGCGAGTCGCCTCACACACCCCAACACCATCACCGTGCACGACTTCGGGCAGGGTCAGGATGGCACCGTCTTTCTCGCCATGGAGATGCTCGAGGGTCAGACGCTCGCTGAGGTGATCGAGAGCGAAGGGGCACTTGAGCCCGCTCGGGTGGTCCGGATCATGTCGCAGGTCTGCGGCAGCCTCGGCGAGGCCCACGAGCAGGGCATGGTTCACCGCGATCTCAAGCCGGAGAACATCTTTCTGGCGAACCGCGCTGGCAAGACGGACTTCGTCAAGGTACTTGACTTTGGTATCGTCAAGGTTCTTCAGGATGACGCTGGTGGCAAACTCCAGACGTTGACGCAGGCAGGGGCCATCTTCGGCACGCCCCAATATATGTCGCCCGAGCAGATCAAGGGGGGCGACGTTGACGCCCGCTCGGACATCTACGCGCTCGGAATCATCGTGTACCAGATGCTCTCGGGGCACCTGCCGTTCGCGGCTTCGACCGCCGTGGAGATGCTCACGAAGCACCTCTCGGAGCAGCCGCCTCCCATGACTGTGAGTTCAGCTGACCTCAAGGCAGACCTCGCAACGATGTCACGCCTTGAGGCCGTCGCGCTCCGGGCACTCGCCAAAAATCGAGACGGCCGTCAGAGCTCGGCGAAGGCCTTCCAGGACGAGCTCGAACAGGCGCTCGCCGGCCCGGCGAGCCTGGTGGCAAAGGCAAGCCCGAACTCGCCGGTCGCGGCATCGAAGGCGGGCGTCAGCGCCCAGGTTACGGCGAAGTGGCCGTGGATCGCTGGCCTCGTCGGCTTGGTCTCTGTGGCAGCCGTGGCCCTCTTGCTGAAGGGGCCATCAGAGACCTCGGACGCGGACGTTTTCACCACCGCGTTGTCGCCTTCGATGCTGGCCCCATCGTTGGCCCCGTCGATGCTGCCCCCGTCTGGGGTGCCCTCCGTGGTCGTCGTCCCGCCGTCCGACCCTGCAGTGGAGAGCGCGGCCGCCGAGGCAGAGCGCAACGCCGCGGCCCTTGAGAGCGCGCCACCCACGGTCGAAGGTGAAGCGGCCGGGATTGAGGCTGAGCGGGCCCGACTCACGGCCCTTGAGGCGCAGGCCGCCGAGCGACTTCGTGTCGGGACCGAGGCCGAGAGGCTCGCCGCCCTCGAGGCGCGTCGGCTTGAGGCACAAGTGGCCGCCGCCCAAGCCGTGTCCGAGCGTTTGGTCGCCGAGAAGGCGCTCGCCGAAGCCCAAGCCCGGCTCCTCGCGCTGGAGGGAGATCGAGCGACCGCCGAGGCCGAGGCCGCCGAGGTTCAGGAGCGACGATCCGAGGCCGATGCCCGGGCGAAGGCGGCGCGCGAGCGACGTCCCCCCGCGGCCGTCCGTTATGGTCGACTGTTTGTCAGCTCGCGAACCGCCGGCGTTCGGGTGACGGTCGACGGCAGGCTGCGTGGCAAGACGCCCCTGAAAAACGTCAGCCTCGCTCCCGGGCGTCACATCGTCGTCGGAGACCTGAAGGGCAAGAAGGAGTCGAAGTCCATTGAGGTGCGCCCCAACGGGGTCGTGACGATTCGACTCGGGCTGTGAAGCCGACGCTCGTCGGTGCCCTTGTCGTTCTCTTGGGTTGGTACGACCGCGCCGAGGCGCAAGGCGTCGGCACCGAGTCGCGAGCCGACAGCGCGACCCATAGGGTCGACCAAGCCTCGCTCAAGGTGCAGATCGGGGCATGGGGAGATCACTGCGGGCCACGTCCGGTGGATGTCCCCCTGCCGTCCGGCGCGCGGCTGCGTCTGAGCGCCGATGAGGTCGAGTCAACGGACGGTGGTCCCCCGCTGCTCGGTCCAGGCGTTTGCCGCACCGCGACCCATCAACGCGACCTCATCGAGACGCGCTCGGGCTCGACGTTTCAATGTCGATCACCGCAGGGCGCCGCGAAGCAGGTGGATGGGCAGGCTCGCCGCGTTCAAGCCGAGATCGTCCACCGCATGGCCTACACCTGGCTGCTGAGGGGCTCGACCTGCGAGGTGACGATTGAGTCGCGGTACGCCCTCGTCGCGCTCGCGCCCCCGCCCCCGGCCAAGACCTGCGCGACGCCAGGGCCGGTCGTGCGGCTCACGTCCGAGCAGCCTTCGACCCGCTTCGTCGCTCAGGACGGGCGGACGCGCTTCAGCGTCGAAGGGGCCGACGCCCAACGCTGCGTTCTGCCCGTGCTCCCCACGTGGTCGACTTCCCACGGTCGGGTGTCGCCGGGCGGAGATTGGCAGGGGCAAGGCGTGGCCGCCGGGACCGTCGTTACAGTCGAGGCCCACTTCGCCGAGCTCAGCTATCCGTTTCAGCTGCGCGTCAGGCTTGACCCGCTCGACCTCTCGGGTCTCCTTCCCCAATACGACCTGCCGACCTCTAAGAGCTCGACGGGCCGCACCGATTTGCCCGTCGAGGCCATGCGCTTGACCGCTGACCGCCGTGCCGAGCTCGACCGCCAAGCCGAGGTCGAAGGTCGCCGGATCTATAACCTCATCGGCTTCGGCGTGCTCGTCGTGCTCTGTGTCGTGGGCGTCGTCGTGCTCATCCGATCGACCCACCGCCGCCGCAAGCCCACCTCGACTCAGCTCAGCGAGGCGTTGTCCTCCGTCGAACGCAGCCTGCTCGAACGGACCACGTCAGCGTCGGTCCTCCGGTGTCCGCGCTGCGAGTCGAGCTTCCCGGCAGGTACGGAGTTTTGTGGCTTCGATGGGTCCAGGCTCAGCGTCGCGACCTCGACGTCGATCTCGATCTCGAAAGGACAAGAGCCTTGAAGACCGCGGCGATCGTGCTCATCGGAAACGAGCTCCTGAGCGGGAAGATTGTCGACGAGAACGCCGCCTATGCCGCCGTTCAATTCCGGGCCGCGGGCGTCAGTCTTCGGCGAATCGCCGTCGTCCCGGACGAACCCGACGAGATCGTCGCCGAGGTCCGCCGCTGCTCGCAGGCCGTCGATGTCGTCGTGACGAGCGGCGGCGTCGGGCCGACCCATGACGACATCACGCTAGAGTGCATCGCGCGGGCATTTGATCGCCGTGTCCTTCGGGATCCCGCCCTCGAAGACTTGCTCCGAGCACACTTCAAGGACCGCCTGACCGAGGATCACCTGCGCATGGCCGACTTACCGGAGGGCGCTGAGCTCGTCTTCGGGGGGCCCATCGCGTGGCCGGTAGTCAAGCTGGGCAACGTCTACATTCTGCCCGGGGTGCCTCAAATCTTCCGGGCCAAGCTCGACGCGATCCTGCCGGCCTTTCGAGGGGGTCGCTTCGTGCTCCGGTCGCTCTATCTTCAGGCGGACGAGGGGAGGATCGCGGCCCTCCTGCGTGACGTGGAGTCGAGGTTGCCGGTCCAGATCGGCAGCTATCCGCGTTTCGACGGCGCGGATCATCGGGTGCGCGTGACCGTTGAGGCGCGAGAGAGCGCGCCGGTCGACGAGGCCGTCCGCTTGCTCGTTCTTCAGCTCCCTCCCGAGTGGGTCGTCAGGGTGGACCCACCGGTTTGACTTCAAATCACCTCCGCGATTGGGTTATCGTGCCGGTCAGCCCCTAAATCGGAGGTCCGTCTTGGCCGCAAACATCCCGTCCAATCAGGCGACCCCAGCCGCCGCGACCACTCGACCACAGGCTCCGTCTAAGCGGAGCGAAGGCCCATCGGCGGCCTCCCCGAAGTTGACGACCTCGGCAGCGACCTCGGCAGCGACCGCCAGGGTCGAGCGCCAGAGGAGAGCCGACGTCGCTCCCCAGGGTCAGAGCCGGCCCCAGGCCCCGGCGCGCGCCGAGAAGGACAAGGTCTCTATTGGCCGCGCCGATCCTCGCGCCCCGGGTGACCAAGTCCAGGCCCAAAACGCCCGGGTTTCCCAGGCCCAGAGCGCCGGACGGACGGTGCAGGCCGCCCGCGGTGACTTGAAGGCGCTCCAGGGCGTCGCCAAGGCGTCGGTCCGCGCTGAGCCCACCGCTGATCGATCGCAGCTTCAGCGGCAGGCCAATGAGATTGACCAGCGGCTCAAGAAGGCCGACCGCGATCCCGGCGTCGAGCGCGCACGACGGACCGAGCGCGAACGGGAGGCGGAGCAGGCCCGCAACAAGGCCGATCGCATTGATCGCCAGGTGGCTCGGTCTCCGAGGGCCCAAGGCGACGAGCAGCCTCAGACCCTCACCTTGGAGCCCCGAACGGGCGACATCGGCGATCTCCAGCGACAGGCAGCGGTGGCCGACGACAAGGCCCAAACCGTCGAACGCCGCGTAGAGTCCGAAGAGCCCTCACGCGCCGAGGCCAAGGCCCCTGCCGCCGAGGCCAAGGCCCCTGCCAAGCCGAGAGAGGACGAAGAGTTCTCTCCAAAGTCCGTCGATGTCAGCTCAGCCGAGGCCGCCGAGAAGACGGAGCGGGCCGCGCTTGAGAAAGACGTCGAGGCCGCTAGGCTCGAGCGCTCGATCGCCGCGGAGGAGGACGTTGCGAGTCGGCGCGCCGAGGCTTCGGTCCAAGAGGCCAGCGCGGCGCGAGGCTCCCAGCGGATCGACAGCGAGGCCGAAGGCCGAAAGACCGCCGAGCGCATCCGTCAAGAAGGTCGAGACAACCCCGAGCGGTTTGTTGCCTCGCAGGCCCGAGTCTCCTCGGACGCCGCCTCTCGCCTCCTCGCCTGAACCACGGTCGAGGCTGTCGAGTCCATCAGTCCCTCAGCGTGAGCTGGCGAAGTAGTTCTCGCGCTCGCGCAGGAGGACGTTGAACGACGTCAACGAGCCGAAGCAGCGACGGATGTAGCTGCCCATGGACTCGGCCTCGTCGGGCGCGATGTGGGCGTGCGCGCCGATGTGCAACTCGAGCGTGATGAGCCGATCGCGAAGCAGCATCAGCCGGGTGAAGAAGACCTCGATGGGCTCGACGACAGACTCGCCCTCCCGAATCCAACGGGCCTCTCCCCCACCCCAGCGCTCGCCGAGCAGCGGAGGGGCCGCCGACATGGAGTCCTGCTCGGCCTCGAAGATGAGCGCGACGAGGAGGTCATGGGCGTCTCCCTCGGGACCATCACCGGTGGTCGTATCAAGGTGGCCCACCGAGAGGCGCGCCGTCGCCCGATAGGCCACGTTGATTCGACGCTGGAGGTCGAGCTTCTCCGAGTCTTGGAGCTGCTCATGGCTGTTAATCTTCTGCTCCATCACCCGCAGGTTGTCGCGGATCATGACCAGCTTGTGAAACAGCGTATCGAGGGGCACCTGTTTGGGCTTGAGCGAGTCGTCGGACGGCATGAGGACGAGCTCGCCAGCCGTCCAGAACCGCCCGAGCTCGCTGCCGCCGGCCCCGACGAGCTCATTGAGGACGGCGTGCATTACGCCCTTGAGCTGCTCGGCCGTCAGCTCGCTGACCGCAGATCGCAGCTGGCCCGAAGAGACCCGCACCCGCTCCGCGCTCGCCTCGGACCGCCGACGCTCGACTCTTCGACGACCCTCAACCGCGACCGGAGCATCGGTCGCGCCGTGCCGCGAGAACGACGGGCAAGCGCGCATCACATCCCGAAAGACGCCGAGCACTTTGCCCAAGCGACACTCTCCGAGCTGCCCGTCATCCCGCTCGCGCGTGACCTTGAAGAAGCGGCAGTTCCCGCAGGTCTGATCCATTCGGACACCCTCAAACTGGGAGTCTTGAACTGAGCGCGAACCTACCGCATGCACCGCCGCGTTACCATCCTAGATGAAGGCCGCGTCGCACGAGGCCCGACAGGGGTAGTTGCGCGGGGCTCGACTTCGGGGCAGAAGAACCGGCGACTGCACAAACGCCCCCGGAGGCTCTCGAACATGGACCTGTCCTCGTCGTCCCCCACCACCTCGACCATGAGGGCCGATCCCCGCCGCCTGCTGATTGAAGCGGCCTTCGAGGATCGGACGCTCCTTGAAGCGACCGCCGACGTGGTCCGCTCGGTCGTCGCCGATCTCGACGCCGGCTACGTGCGCGCGGCCACGCCCGAGGGCGAGCACTTCGAGGTCCACGCCTGGGTGCAGAAGGCCATCGTGCTCTCGTTCGCCGTCTTCAAGATGCAGGTCATGGAGGCCGGCCCGCTGTGTTTCCACGACAAGTTCCCGACCAAGCAGTTCTTGCCGGGAGACCGACGCCGCGTGGTGCCTCCAGGCGTCGCCCGATATGGGAGCCACCTTGAGGACGGCGTGGTGCTCATGCCCTCGTTCGTCAACATCGGCGCGTTTGTCGGCGCGGGCACCATGGTCGATACCTGGGCGACGGTTGGCTCCTGCGCGCAGATTGGCCGCGACGTGCACCTCTCCGGCGGGGTGGGCATCGGCGGTGTGCTCGAACCGCCGGGGGCCGTGCCGGTGATCATCGAAGACGGCGCGTTTATCGGCTCGCGCTGCATCGTCGTCGAGGGCGTGCGGATTGGGCGCGAGGCCGTCCTCGGCGCGAACACCGTCTTGACCTCAAGCACGCCGATCATCGACGTGACTGGCCCCGTCGAGCGGATCTACAAGGGTCACGTCCCGGCCCGCGCCGTGGTGATTCCCGGCACGCGGGCGAAGACTTTCCCCGCCGGGACGTATCAAGTCCCGTGCGCCTTGATCATCGGCGAGCGTTCGGCGGAGACCGCCCGTAAGACCTCGCTGAACGCAGCCCTTCGGGACTTCGATGTCGCCGTCTGAACACGACCTCGTCGAGCTCTGCCGGACCTTGTGCAGCGTCGAGAGCGTGATCGGCAACGAGGGACCCATCGCGGACTTTGTCGTGGACTACGCCGCAAGCATGGGCCGCGGGCGATGGCCTTTGAGACGGCTGGGCAATAACCTGGTCTTTGGTTTACCGCTTCGGCCATCGACGCCGCTCGTCTGCTTGCTCGGACACCTCGACACGGTGCCCGGAGACTGCCCGCCCGCCTTCATCGACGGGGACCGGCTCGTGGGTTTGGGCGCGAGCGATATGAAGAGCGGCTTAGCCATCATGCTCTCGCTCATGGCCCGTCACGAGCCTTCGACCCTGCCCGTCGATCTGGCGTTCGTCTTCTACGATCGCGAGGAGGGGCCGTACCTCGAAAACGGCCTCGGGCCCACGCTCGAGTCGCTCGAATGGCGCTCCAAGATTGACCTGGCCATCTGCCTTGAGCCGAGCGCGAACCGCCTGCAGTTGGGGTGTCTGGGCACGCTGCACGCGCGGCTCACGTTTCGGGGTCGACGGGCGCACTCGGCCCGGCCATGGGAGGGCCACAACGCGATTCATCAGGCGGCGCCCGTGCTTGCGAAGCTCGCCGCTCAGACGCCGATCCCGATTGAGTTCGGCGGCCTCGTCTATCGGGAGGTGATGAGCGCGACGCTCGCCCGAGGAGGGACCGCGCGCAACGTGGTCCCCGAGGTCTTCGAGCTCAACGTCAACTATCGGTTCGCGCCGGGGCGCACGACGGAGTCCGCGCGCGCTGAGGTCGAGGCGCTCGTCGCGGGCGCGGCCGACGTTGAGTTCCTTGACGTCTCCCCGTCCGGTGGCGTGCCCAAGGGCAATCCGCTCGTTGACCGGCTCGTCGCGCTGTGCGGTCGCCCCCCCGAGGCCAAGCAAGCGTGGACGGACGTCGCCCGCCTCTCGGTGCTCGGCATCGACGCGTGCAACCTCGGGCCGGGTGAGCCCGATCAGGCCCATCAGCTTGGGGAGTTCGTGCCCGTCTCAAACCTGATCGAAGGGCTCGAGCTCTTCGAGCGTTTCTTGAGCTCAGGGGCCGGCTGACAGCGCGATGCTCAGCGTCTGGGCCGGCGCCGGGCGGTGTATTTTAACCTCCGGCATCACCGCGCCGATGAGCGAGCCGAGCGCCAACCGGGCCGTCTCGTCCCCATGCACGAGGACGACGTGCCGGGGTCGCAGCCGCCTGACGATCTCCACAAGGTCCGCGCGTCGAGCGTGCGCCGAGAACGGGATCGAGACGAGGCGCGCGGCGACCTCGCGATCACCGGCCTTCAGCGCGTGACCCGGCGTATCGGGATCGACGTAGCCGACGAAGATGATGCTGTTTTTCGGGTCGCCCTCAAGGCTGCGGGCGAGCCTCGCCGACAAGCTCCCGTCCGAGAGCATCCCGCTCCCGGCGAGCAGGATGCAGGGCCCCGGGGGGGGCGCATGGCCCTGACCGTCCTCGAAGCTCTGCGTGCTCATGGCATCGAACCGGACGTGCGGGAGGACGCGCCGGATCCTGGACGCGTGCCCATCGCAGATGCGGGAGACGTGCGCGGGCAGACCGCTGACGAAGACCGGCACGACAGGCAGCGCGCCGGAGAGCGTGGCCCGGGCGAGCAGCGTCTGAATCTCCTGGGCGCGGCCGAAGGCGAAGATCGGCAGGAGGACTCGGCCCCCGATCTTTAGACATTTGTCTATCTCTTCAATCAGCGTCGAAACCAAATCGCCCTGCTCGACGCCATCGAGGGCGGCGTTCGCGCCCTGGGTACTCTCAAGCATCAAGACATCCACCGGCGCCTCAGGCAGCCGGGCACCCAACTGATACGCGCGGTCGACGAGGTGCGTATCCCCCGTATAAAACAGCCGCCGCCCCTGTCGCTCAATGAGCAGACCGGCCGAGCCCGGGAGATGCCCGGCGTCGAAGAGCGTCAAGTGGGTCAGCCCATCGGCGAGCGCGTGCGGCGTCTCATAGGCCACGTCCTCGAAGGTCAGCGACTCGACCTCATCGCGTGAATAGAGCAGGCCCGTCGTCGCCGCGTACCCCCGATCGCGCTCGACATGATGCCGAAGTGCCACCCGGGCGAGCGAGCGCGTCGTCTGCGTGCAGTAGATGCGCGCCCGCGGCAAGAGACGCCGCGCCACCGGCAGCGAGCCCACATGGTCCATGTGCGCGTGGCTGAGAACGATGGCGAGCGGAGAGGCGGCCTGCGCGGGTCCGTAATCCGGCAAGCGGCGGTGTCTGGGGTGCAGACCGGCGTCGAGTACGAGGGCCGCGCCGTCAACCGTCACGAGGTGCGCGCTCGCCCCCATCTCGCCGGCGTCCCCGAGCGCGCGATACCGGATCATGGCCGAGTGTACACAAAGCGACCCGCGACCATGGTTCGAAGCACCTCGATCTTGCCGAGCTCGGCGGGGGCCGTGGTCACGGGGTCCGCGCTGAGCACCGTGAGATCAGCGTCGAAGCCCTCGATGATCTGACCCCGACGCTTGTCGACGAAGCCCGCATACGCCGCGTCGACGGTGAAGCCTTGGAGGGCCTCAAGGGCCGTGAGTGCCTCTTCCGCGTAGAAGCCACCGGCCGGTTTGCCAGCGCCGTCCGTGCGGTTTACAGCGGCGAAGAGGCCGTCGATGACCGGCGGTCGTTCGACCGGAAAGTCGCTGCCGAGGGCGAGCCGCACGCCGTCGTTCTTTAGACTGCGCCAAGCATAGGCCCAGCGGATTCGATCAGGCCCCAGACGCGCCTCGGCCCAAGGCATATCGCTCGTGGCGTGGGTGGGCTGGACCATCGCGAGGACGCCAAGCGCGGCCATGCGTTTGCGATCCTCGGGCCGAACGACCTGCGCGTGCTCGATCCGAAAACGCCGCTCATTGCCCGGGACGAGGACGCTCTCGAAGGCGTTCATCACGTCCGTGGCTGCGGCGTCCCCGATGGCGTGGACGCCCACCTGGAAGCCCTTGTCGGCGTAGCGTCGAACGCGGGCGGCGAGGGCCTCGCCATGCACGATGGGCAGGCCGCTCGTGGTCGGCCGGTCGCTATAAGGCGCGGACAACCACGCGCCCCGACTGCCGAGTGCGCCGTCGGCGAAGAGCTTCACCCCGGCGACGCTGACGAGCTCCTCGAAGCGCGGCCCGGCCTCGATGAGCGGCTCGACCGTCGGGTCGTCCCCGTCGAGGAAGACGTGGACGCGGAGGTTCAGCTCGCCTCCGGAAGCGAGCGACCGCATCACGGCGACCTGCTCCGCGCTCGCCCCCGCGTCGTGTACCCCCGTGAGCCCCACGCGGTGGCACGCCGCGGTGGCCGCGAGCAGATAGGCTTGTGTTTGCTCAATGGTGGACGGGGGGATCTTGGCGTCGATGAGCGCCATGGCCGTGTCAACGAAGACGCCCGTGGGCTCACCGGACGGAGACCGAACGATGAGCCCGCCCTCAGGGTCTTTTGTCGCCGCGTTGACGCCGGCCAGGGACATGGCCTCACGATTGACCCAGACCGCGTGACCGTCGACCCGTCGAAGCGCGACCGGTCGGGACGGGAAGGCCGCAGAGAGGGCCTCGTGGTTCGGGAATTCGGCGCCCGGCCAGTCGTTTTGGTCCCAGCCTCGGGCGGTCAACCACAGCTCGGTCGGAGGGGCTCCACGCAGCCGCGAGACGACCTCGTCGATGGAGCGGGTGCCCACGAGATCAGGGCTGGCGAGCGCGCGCCCCAAGCCGGTCAGATGCGCGTGCGTATCCACGAAGCCGGGCACGATGACAGTACCGGGCAGCTCGATGACCGTGGCGTGTGGTCCTGATTTGGAGAGGACGTAATTGCGCGAGCCCACGGCGAAGATCTTGCCGTCCTTGACGGCGATCGCCTCCTCGGTCGGGCGCGGCCTGCCGTCAAGTGGGCCTTCAGCCGGGCCGTCAAGTGTATTGACCAATGTTCGGACGCTCGACGGCAGGATCACGAGCACGGGCCCGGGTGCGGGCACGAGTTTGGGGTCGGCCACATTCACCTCCGGGGACACCGTCGGCGCGCCGCCGCACGCGTTCACTGCGGCCAAGAATATCGTCGCCGCCAAAGGTTGCTTCACACGTCCTCCCCTGCTTGAGCCGGGGCATCGTTGAGACGACCGCCTTTGCTGTCAAGCCACGGCCGAAGGTCCGGACGTTGACGACCAGACGACGGGGCCCAAGACTGCGCCGGTGTCCATGCCCAACTCGCGTACCGGCCCGGCCTTCACGATTCAAGGGGGCCGACTCGTCCTGCTCGCACTCATCGTCGGTCTGGCCGTGGCCGTCCGTCTCCTGCGGGGGCTGCTCTCGACCCACTGGGACGGGGCGTTCGCCAACGTCCATGATCCGGATGTCTTCTACCACCTGCGCCGCCTGGAGCACCTCGTAAGCACCGGGGGTCAGCCGCTCCTCTTCGACGCAGCAGCCGGAGCGCCCTCGGGCCTGTCTTGCGCTTGGCCCCTGCCCTTCGACTACTTGGCCTACGCTCTCGATGGCCTCTTCGGCACGGGCGAGGCTCCCGACCGGGAGGTCATCGCCGCCCTGTTGCCGGTGCTCCTCGGCGCCGCCGCAGTCCTGTTCGCAGGCCTCTCCAGCGTGTCGTCGTTTGGGCTCGCCGCGGCCGGGCTCGTCGCGCTCATGCCGGAGGCGGTTTACCCGGGCGCGTACGGCCGCTTCGACCATCACGCCCTCGAGCTCTTAATCGTCCCGGCCCTGGTCTTCGTCTACGATTTGGTCACGACCCCGCAGGCCGGTCTGCAGGTCAGCCGCGCAAGAGCTTTCTGGGCCTGCCTCGCCGCGGCCGCCGTCTCGGTTCTGTCGGTCGACGCGGCGTGGATTGGCCTCGCGGTGATCGGCGTCTCGAGCCTCATGACGAGGTCCGGCCCGGTGCCATCGCCGGTCCGACTCGCCGCCCACCTCGGGCTCGGCGCGGGTCTTCTCCTCGCCACGGCACTCGACGCCGGCTGGGGTCTGCAGCGTCAGTTAGGTCCGCTCGCGAGCCTCGGGCTGGCGCTGCTGATCCTCGCGCCCGCGCTGCCCGCGCTGTCCAAGCTGTCCAAATATGGGGACCACCTGCCTAAGCTCGCCGGGGCGGCCGCCTACGGTCTGGGGCTCGTCTTCTGCCTTCCCCAAGTGGCGGTGGCCGCCCGCGAGATGGGCCTCTGGGACGCCGCTCCGTCCGCCGTCGAGATCACCGAGGCGCAGGCGATCTGGAACA
>SHZC01000122.1 GCA_009692505.1 Myxococcales bacterium | reverse complement strand
GAGTTGTCCTGCGGGGCAAGCCTGCCGCGACGGCGCGTGCGTGCTCGATCCCTGCGACGGCGTCATCTGCGACGAGGGTCGCGCGTGCGCCGACGGGATCTGCGGCCACGACCCCTGCCACGGCATCGAGTGCCCGCCCGGCGAGATCTGCGTCTTGCACGACGGCGAAGCTCAGTGCGGGGCCAACTGGCCGCCCATCGACGATCCGAACTATATGCCAAGCACCGCCGACGCGGGCACGAGCCCGGGTGGGGTGAATGATGGCGGCCTCGGTGAGTTCGGGATGTTCACCGGAGATGCCGCGGTCACCACGCCCCCGACGGGCGATGGCGGCCCGGTCAACCAGATCAGCGAGGCGCCTGCGGGCTGCGCCTGTCGCACGCAGCGAGGCCCGAACGTGGCGCTCGCGCTCCTCGTGCCGCTGTTCGTGCTCACACGCCGACGTCGCTCACGCCGAGCCTGAGGGTCGCCCGAGGGTCGGTCGACGCCGGTCTTAGGCGTCGAACCGCTCGCGCAGGTACGCAGGCATGAGCGGGCAGGCCTCGTCGGGCCGCCTGAAGACGCGATGGCGGACTCGCGCGATGGCGTCGTAGGCGGCGTTTGCGAGGCGCGTGGGGACCCGTTCGAGCAGGAACGCGACGAGCCGGGCATAACCCCCCAGCCGAGCGGTCGCGTGAAGGACTGCGCGGGCGCGAAACAGCACGCGGCCGTCGGCTGTGAGGACGATGAGGCTGTCGGGGAGCTCGCCCTTGAGGTCGATATCAAACGCGGCCGTGCCTACCGCGAGCGAGACAAACGTCTCGCCCCCGATCGGGGCGAAGCGCAGCGCGCCCTGCGTATCCTCCGCGAGCAGGCACCGGACCGCCGTGTGGCAGAGGCCGCACGCGCCGTCGTAAAAGACCCGGTCCACGGTGCCCGGCGCGCGCGGGCCGATGAGCGAGGTCTCGAACGTCGCGAAGATGAGCAGCAGGCGCAGCGGCAGGAAGCCAAAGCTCGCGCCGGTGGTCAGGGTGTACAGCTCGGCGAGGAGCAGGATGAAGAACCCGAAGCGACGCAGGGCCGGGTTCGACAGCGTCGCCCCGAGCAAGAGCCCGACGCCGCCGAGCAGGTACGAAGCCTGAAGATGCAGGGCGCCTTGAAGACCCCCTTGAATTCCAAGGACGCCGGGCAGATCACCCGCGACGGCGAGAGCGCGAGCGGCATAACCCGCGGCCAACATCGTATCTGTCACGCGAAAGCCACCACCGGGATCGAGTCGCCCACGGGTGCCAACGACGCCGTGGGGCTCGATGGGCGGCACACAGAAGATGAGCACCGAGAGAAGAAAAACGGCGGAGAGCGGATCGGCCCCGCGAGTGGTGGCGAAGACGAGGGCGAGCGCGCTGAGGCCGGCGCCGAGCTTGGGCCAGAAGCCGAGCCCGAGCGTAAGGAGGGGCGTGAGCGCGGCGGCGACCAGGAGGGGGGGGGCGGCGCGGGCATCTCTGAGCTCGATGGCCCAGGCGAGGCAGAGGAGCAGACGCAAGGCGGCAAACGTCATTCCCGAGCTGAGGCGAGCAGGCAACGTCGCACCGTCAGGCTCCGCAGGTTGACCGTGGTTCGCCCTGTCGTTAGATTGCCGCGCCTTTTCGGTCGGAGATGCGTTCATGTCGCGCAAGATAGCCATCAATGGATTCGGGCGCATCGGTCGATGTGTCCTCCGCATCCTGCACGATCTTCAGGATCCGGACCTCGAGGTGGTGGCGGTCAACGATCTGTCCGAGCCCGACATGCTCGCGCACCTGCTCAAGTACGACTCAGTGCATCGAACCTTCAAGGCCGAGGTCCGCAGCGAGCCCGGCGCGATCTTCGTCGATGGTCGACGCATCGCGATGAGCGCGGAGAAGGACCCGGAGAAGCTTCCGTGGGCCGAGTTGGGCGTCGAGCTGGTCCTTGAGTGCACCGGACGGTTCCGCACCAAAGAACAGGCGCTCGCCCACCTGAGGGCCGGGGCGAAGAAGGTCATCATCTCGGCGCCGGCCAAGGGCGAAGACCTGACCTGCGTGGTCGGGGTCAACGACGACAAGCTCGACCCAGACACCCACACCGTCATCTCCTGCGCCTCGTGCACGACGAACTGCCTCGCGCCCGTCGTCAAGGTGCTTGACGATGTGTTCGGAGTCGACCACGGGTTGATCACGACCGTGCACAGCTATACCAACGACCAGCGCCTCCTCGACTTGCCGCACGACGACAAGCGCAGGGCCAGGGCCGCCGGCGTCTCGATGGTGCCGTCGACGACCGGGGCGGCCTTGGCGATCGGCCTCGTTCTCCCGCACCTCAAAGGCAAGCTCGACGGGATCTCGATCCGCGTGCCCACCCCCGACGTCTCGATCACGGATCTGGTCGCCACGCTCAAACGCAACGCGACCGATGTCGAAGTCAACGCGGCCCTCAAAGCGGCGGCGACCTCCGGCCCCCTCGTCGGGATTCTGGGCTTCGACGAGAACGAGCTCGTGAGCAGCGACTACATCGGATCGCCGTTCAGCTCGGTCGTCGACGCGCCGAACACCAAGGTCATCGGCGACCGATTGGTCAAGGTGCTTGCCTGGTACGACAATGAGTGGGGCTTCTCCTCTCGCATGGTGGACCTCTCGAGGCTCTTCCTCGGGCTCAGCCGTCGACCATGAGCGCGCCCGCCCGAAAATCCACGCTGCCGTTACTGGACACCCTCGACCTCGGCGGCAAGCGGGTCTTCGTTCGCGTGGACTTCAACGTCCCGATGCACGAGGGAAGGGTCGTCGACGACAGCCGCATCCGCGCCGCGCTCCCGACGCTCGAGCATTGTTTGAACCAGGGGGCGAAGCTCATCATCGCCAGTCATCTCGGGCGACCGAAGGGCATTGACCCCAACCTCAGCCTCGCGCCGGCAGGCGAGGTCCTCGCAGGGCTCCTGCGGCGCGAGATCATCCTCGCCGACGAGCCGATCGGAGATGGGGTCACCAAGCTCGTGCGCGACCTCCGCGAGGGCCAGATCCTCATGTTGGAGAACGTGCGTTTCCAGGAGGGGGAAGAGAAGAACGACGAGACCCTGTCCCGCCAGTTCGCCGCCCTCGCTGACGTATGGGTGAACGACGCGTTCGGCGCGGCCCACCGGGCCCATGCGAGCACGTCGGGCATGGGCCAGCACGTCAAGGTCAAGGCGGCGGGGTTCCTCGTCGCCGCCGAGGTTGAGGCGCTTACGCGACTGCTCGCCGCTCAAAAGGTCGGCTACGTCACCGTCCTCGGGGGGGCCAAGGTCAGCGACAAGATCGCCGTCATCGAGAAGATGTTGGGCAAGGTGGAGTCGCTGCTCATCGGTGGCGCGATGGCCTATACGTTCCTCGCGGCGATGGGAAAGTCGACGGGCAGCAGTCGCATCGAGACGGCGCACGTCGAGACGGCGAGGAGCTTGATCGCCACCGCCCTGAAGCGCGGCGTCGATCTTGTCTTGCCCGTCGATCACGGCTGCGCGGCGAAGTTTGACGCGGCGTCACCTCGGGTCAACGTCGATAGCCCGGACATGCCGACCGAGCTGCTCGGGCTCGACATCGGGCCGCGCACGCTCGCCCTCTTCGAGCGGAAGATCGCCACCGCCAAGACCGTCTTCTGGAATGGCCCCATGGGGGTCTTTGAGTGGAGCGCGTATGCCACGGGCACCTTCGGCGTCGCTCGCGCGATCGCCGGGTCCAATGCGTTCTCCGTCGTCGGCGGCGGAGACTCCGTAAGGGCGGTGAACGAGGCCGGCGTGGCCTCGTCGATCTCGCATCTCTCAACCGGCGGCGGCGCGAGCCTCGAGTTCGTTGAGGGTCGCGAGATGCCTGGGCTCTACGCACTTGGCTGGAGGCGTTGATGTCCAATCCGAACCGGCGCCCCATCCTCGCGGGCAACTGGAAGATGCACCTCACCCTCGCCGAGGGGCTGGCACTGGCGACCGAGATCCGCAATCGCTGTGGTCGGTTCCGGCAAGCCGACGTCGTGCTCGCCCCCGTCAGCCTCGCCCTTCTGTCTATCGTTGAGCGGCTCGCCGACTCGAACGTGGCGGTCGCCGCCCAGAACTGCCATGCCGCGGCCAAAGGTGCCTTCACCGGCGAGGTCTCTCCGGTTCAGCTTCGAGACCTCGGCGTCCGCTACGTCATCCTTGGGCACAGCGAGCGTCGGCAGTTCTTCGGCGAGAACGACGAGGGCGTGGGCAAGAAGGGTCGAAGCACAGTCGACGCCGGCCTCATCCCGATCTTGTGCGTGGGTGAGAGCCTTGCAGAACGTGAAGCCGGGCGCACCTTGGAGGTCGTGACCCGACAGCTCGACGGAGCACTCGCGCTGCTGCTCCCCGAGGAGGTCGGCGGCGTCGTCTTGGCGTATGAGCCCGTCTGGGCGATCGGCACCGGCCGGACCGCGACCCCCGCTCAGGCGCAGGAGACGCACGCGGCGATTCGTCGTCGCGTCGCCTCCACCCATGGCGAAGACGCGGCCAAGAACGTCCGAATCCAATACGGCGGCAGCGTCAAGCCCGACAACATCGCCGAGTTGATGGCCGAGGCTGACATCGACGGCGCGCTCGTCGGCGGTGCCAGTCTGGACGCCGACTCTTTTGTAAACATCGTCACCCGAGCGGTCCACGCCTCGGGACTGGAGTAATCGTCATGTTTGAAGTCGCGGTCACCATCCTTCACGTCATCGTCACCGTCTTTCTCATCCTCATGGTTCTGCTCCAGGCAGGCCGGGGCGGCGGGGTCAGCGGAGCCTTTGGCGGCGGCGCGGGCGCGGCCCTCGGGCAACGCACGGCCGCCAACGTACTCACAAGGCTCACCGGCGTATCGGCCGGCATCTTCATGGTCACCTGCATGACGCTCGCGGTCCTGTCGACGCCGACCGCGAGCGACCCGACGAAAGACTTCGCCGAGCAGGCCGCAGCCCTGGAGGCCGCAGCCGAGGCCGAGAAGAAGGCCGCCGAGCCCGCGTCGCTTGCGCCCGCGATCCAGTCAGGCGCGCCCGCCTCCGCAGTGGAGCCGACCAGCGGCATCGCCCCCGCGTCCGAGATTGGCTCAGGCGCCGTGCTGCCCAGCGCGGTGCCCACTGACGTGCCCGCCGCCAACGTGCCGGCCTCCAACCTGCCGTCGGCGCCTGCCACGACGCCCTGACCGCCGCGAGTCGGGGCGACGCCCTACAGAAACAAAAAAGCCCCGCTGGCTCGCGCCGACGGGGCTTTTTCTTTTTCGGCTGTGCGAAGGGGGGGACTCGAACCCCCACGAGATTACTCCCACTAGCACCTCAAGCTAGCGCGTCTACCAGTTCCGCCACCCTCGCAAAAGGGGCCGCTACTTCTCACGAACGCGACCCCTTCGTCAAGGCTGTCGTTGAAACCTGGGAACACTTTTTGGTCATGCGGTCAAATAGTTCGGACCTTGGGCCAATGATGTACGCTGCCCTCCATGCTTCTCTGCTCCCAGTGCCAGACACTCAACGACACGTCGTCGGTCCGCTGTGCCGGCTGCGGCTCGGCCCTCGATGCCGACTCCGCGGCGCTCGGCAGAGATCCCTACGTTGGGCGACGCCTAGGCGATCGTTACTTCCTTCAGGGCGCGCTCGGATCCGGGGAGATCGGGCTCGTCTACCGGGCGATGGACGAACGAACGGAACAGCCGGTCGCCGTCAAGGTCATCCATCCGGACGTCGCTGCAGGCATCGGCGATCGACTCCTGCGCTCCGCCGTGGCGATCTCCCAGGTCCGTCACGCCAAGCTCGCGTCCGTGCTCGCCGCCGCGCGTGAGTCCGACGGCACGTTGTACATTACGACGGAGCTGCTCCAGGGGCAGACGCTCAAGCAGCTCCTCGAGCACCACGGGCCACTCGGACCAAGGCGAGCCGCCGACCTCCTCTTCCAGCTCTGCAGCGCGCTGGCCCCGATTCACAAGGTCGGCCGCCCCCACGCCAACCTCAAGCCCGAGAACGTCTTCCTCACCGAGAAAGATGGGCAGCCAGACTTCGTCCGGATCTGCGACGTGGGCGTGCCCGACCTCTTCGGCGTCCGCAAGACGGCGACCGGGCAGATGGTCATCGGCAGCCCGAAGTACTTCAGCCCCGAGCAGGCCCAAGGCATGGTCGTTGGCGTCCAGTCCGATCAGTTCACGCTCGGCGTCATCGCTTACCAGCTCCTGACGGGCGCCCTCCCTTTCTTCGGGGCGACCCCCGACCAGCTCCTCGCGGCGATCGCCGCCGGGACGCCGGTGCCGATCGCCCGACGCACGCCCGGCCTTCAGCTTCCGGCCAAGCTCGAGCAGGTGATCTCGCGGTGCCTCTCCAAGTCGCCGGCCGACCGTTACGCGGATCTGCGCGCGCTCGCGACGGATGTCGCCGCGGTCATCAAGAGCACGCAGCCTGAAGCGGCAAAGAAGAAGAGCTTCGTTCAGGCCTCGACGGTCATGGCAGACCCCTCGCAGATCTCTCCGATGTTTGCGTCCATCTCACGCTCGGATGAGGCGGATGACGACGCCGATCGTGCGTCCGCTGCGGACGGTGGGTGGGGCTCAGACCTCACCCAGGCCACGGCCGCCAAGCGAGATGACCGGACGCCCGCGGTCGGCACCCCCGCGCTCCTGGCTTCGAGGATGGGCCTCTCGGGGCCACCGACGCCGATCGCGGCATCGCCCCCCTCGGCTCCAAGGCCGCCTCGTCCCCCGTCCCAAAACGACATGGTCGTGATCCCCGCGCCCTTGCTCGTGACGGGGGCCATTGACTCCACGGATCTTGCGTCCGCGCTTCAGGCTGTCTCGGCCTCACTCCATGCGAGCGGGCCTCCGACCAAGCAGCACTTCTCCGATGACCTGAGCGCGGCGATGGCTGCGGCTGCGGCCGACCTCGGGGAGGCTGACCTCGGACACGCCGGACCCCTCGGAGCCCGCACCAGTGGTCGGCTCGCGGATCCGTTTGAAGGCGCCTCGCTCGACCATCTGCACGGAAGCCCGGCGGGCAATGCCGCCTCGATGTCCACCCAACCCGGTGCAAACGGGGGCCGACCGATCGCGGGTCCTGGAAATACGCGGATGTCCGACGACATCCTCTCGGCCCTCACGGCGGAGCTCTCAGACGTCGGCAGCTCGGGCTCGATTCCCATGGGCTCATCGCTCATCGCTCCGTCGGCGCGGGGCACGCTGTCGGGCTTGGAGGCCGTGGGTCGGGTGCATCGTCCGATTGCGAACCCCACGCACCGGAGGCTGTTCGCTGCGATCGTGGGGCTTGTGGTGATGGCCTTCGTCGCCTTGTACTTCTTCGTCTTCGCCGCCGAAGAGCCCGCGCCTGTAACGCGAACCGGGGCCGGGGCGAGGACGAGGTCCGAGGTCTCGCCGACCGCGCCTTCATTGGCCCCGTCACTGGGCTCGGAGGGGGCACCTTCGGCCGCGTCCGCGCCACCGTCCCCCAGCGTGCTTGGGAGCCAGCCAGCGTCCGACGCCACAGCCCTCGAGCCGGGCGCGGAAGAATACGTGCCCGCGGTCGTCCGGGCGCAGCGTGAGAAACAGAAAGAGGAGGCCGCGCGCCTGGCCTCCGCTGGCCGCGTCTCTGACCTCCTGGCCGTGCCGATCCAGGTTCACATCGTGACCGAGCCCGCTGGGGCCGCGGTGTATGAGGGCGTGAAAGTCATGGGAACGACCCCATCCCAGTTCCTCGTCGAGACGACCGGGCTGAAGACCTTCACGCTCAAGCTTGCCGGATACGATGACGCCACCGTCGTGGCTGACCCCGAGAAGGCCGTCGACGCCACGCTCTCGCTCCAACAGCGGCTCATCGCGGTCGGGGGGGCCGCGCCTCAACCCGTGTCCGCCGCGCCGCGTGCGGCATCAGTATCGAAGCCTGCCGCGCCACGCTCTGCCGCGCCACGCTCTGCCGCGCCACGCTCTGCCACGCCACGTTCTCACGCGCCGAAGTCCAAGGTGCCTGACGTAGAGGCCGAGGATCCCTACTGAGGCCAGCTTCGGTGGCCGCCCCGCCCCGACGACGTAGCGGAAGTTCCGGACTGTTCGCTACCCTCGCGTCGCTCTCTCACTCGGCGCAGTCAACGGAGATTCCCAAATGTGCATCAGGCCCCAATCGTTCATAGCGGTTCTCTTGGCTCTGGGCGTTCTCGCTTTCGGTACCGTGGCTTGGGCTCAGGAAGACCTCCAGGCGCGGGCCAAGGCCGCGTTCGCTCAGGGTAAAGAAGCCTTGGAGCAAGGCAGGTTCGCTGAGGCGCTGGCGGCCTATGAGGAGGCGAACCTAATCAAGCCTCACCCGGTCATGCTCAAGAACATGGCCCAGGTTCTCGAGGCGATGGCGCAGCTCCCGAGGGCTCTATCGCTGTATCGCCAGTACTTGGACAGCGGGCCGAAGGACGCCGACAAGACCCAGGAGAAGATCACCGAGCTCGAGAAGCTCCTGGCTAGCTACGCGACAGTCGAGCTTCAGACCCAGCCAACCGGGGCCCACTTCTGGTTCGGCGCCAAGTCGGGTGAGCCCTTCGGCACAACCCCCGCGACGCTGAACCTCCCTCCAGGCAAGGTGAGCGTTGTCTTCGAGAAGCCCGGCTTTCAGGTCGCCACGCGAGCCCTGAACATCAGCAGCGGTAAGACCTTGAAGGTTGAGCTCGCCCTCAACCCCCTCATGCCGCTCCTCGTGATTCGGAGCAATCCTGTCGGTGCCATCGTGCTCCTCGATGGCAAGGAGATCGGCAAGACCCCGTTTAGTCAGGCGGTCATGGGTGGCGAGCATCAGCTCGAGCTTCGCAAGCCTGGGTTCGCGCCCCATCTGCAGCCGATTGAGCTCACCGCGCAGCATACGGTCCGCACGCCCGCGATCGTCGAGGCCACGCTGGTCGCCGAGGTGGCCGTCGGGACGCTCGTCATCGACGCCGCCGCCGGCCTGGAGATTCGAGTGGATGGTCAAGTGATGGGACGAACTCCGCTGGGAGCACCTCTCTCCTTGGCTGAGGGCCTGCGGAGGCTCGAGCTCCACTCGCCTTCAGGAAGCGCGCACCAAGAGATGGTCACCATCACGGCCGGGCAGGTCACGACGACGCGGATCGAGCTCGCGGGCACCGGCGGCGACGCAAGCACCTCGGACTCAGGGGGCGGGCCGAGCGGCCGGACGTGGAGCTACATCATCCTCGGTACGGGCGGCGCGCTCGTCCTCGCAGGTGGCGCCTTCGGGGCGATGGCGTTGTCCGCGAGCGGTGAGCTCGACGACTGCCGGAGCGCGGCCGACTGCCAGCGAACCTCGGGCGAGTCCGATAAGGCCGAGTCCGTCCGCAGCAAGGCGATGATGAGCGACGTCCTCATCGGCGCCGGCTTGATCGTGGCCGGCGTGGGCGCGGCCGTCTACATCATGAGCGGTGAGCCGTCCGCGGCCACGCCTTCGATCACCCTCGTCCCGACCTCCGGTGGTGCAGCCGCCGTCGGGACCGTGAGCTTCTGAGCGCTGGAGGGCGTATGCGTCTCTTGTTCAACCTCTTCCTCGTATCGCTCGCGCTGATGCTCTCGGGCTGCTCCCTACTCCTCGACCCGGAGAACTGCGCCTCGGACTCGGACTGCCTCACGGGTGGCGTCTGCACGGACGGCATCTGCATCGGCGGCGTGGCCGAACCGGCTCAACCGGCAGAGGCTGGCTCCTCCGGTGGGATGGCGGACACGGGCGGCAGGTCGGGCGGCGCGCCGGACTCGGGTGGCTCGTCGGGCGGCGAGGCCGGCACGGGGGGAACCCCAGCCTTCGATATGGCCCTCGACCAGCCCGAAGCCGTCCTGGATGTACGCCTGCTCGATGCCCCGCCGACCTGTGAGATCTCCTCGCCGGACGAAGACGCGGACGGGCTGCTCACGAACGCATCCGAGCACCTCGTCACGGCCATCGTTCGCGACACCGACACGCCCTATGACGCCCTCATGGTGACGATCAACGGCATCGCCGCGCCGCTGATCGCCGACTCCTCTACGACCGTCACGGTGCCCCTCGTCGAGGGCGAGAACGTGGTCCTCCTCGAGGCCAGCGATCCCGAGGGTCACAGGTGCCGCCATATCCGGCGCATCATCCGCGACACGATGGGCCCGACGCTGGAGGTGAGGCGGAGCGGGAACGTCGAGCCGGTCGGCAACAACATCGAGACGCCCGAGTCCCCGCTCGTCTTGAACATCATCTCGCGGGACGGCCGGGGGGCTGCGATCGTCAGTGGCGTCCTCCTCGGCCTGCCGGTGCGGGACGTTGTCGACACGGGAGAAGGCACCTTCACGATGACTGTGCCGCTGTCCGGAGGCCAGAACGCGCTCACCGTCGTCGCGGCCGACAGCTTGGACAACCGCACGACCCGGTTGGTCAATGTGCTTTACGATGGGCAGAATCCGACCCTCATTGTCACCTCGCCGGAAGAAGGCGACATCGCGGCCAGCCCCACGATCGACGTCACGGGCCGAGTCTCCGACAATATGGGCGCGCAGAGCATCCGCGTCTCCGCCCGCGCCGTGTCCGCCGGGCAGATGGGCGCGGTCGCCATGGGCGCCGTCTCTCCGAATGGCGACTTTCGAATCCGGGACTTGAGGCTCTTCGACGGTGAAAACAGCGTCGTCATCACGGCCAGGGACGCTGTCGGCCGGGCGACCGAGGTCATCATCGACGTGGAGCTCGTCCAAGGTGAGCCCGTCATTCAGGTCACTGAGCCGGACGCGGCCGTCCAGACCATCGTGGGTGTCGCGAGGCAGCGCGTCTCTGGCAGTGCCAATCGGTCGGTCGCGTCGGTCGAGCTCTCCCTCGGCGGCAATCTGACGACCACCGCGCCCGTCGACGGGCAATGGAGCGCCGAGATTCTCCTGCCCGCCGAGGGACAGTTCGCCGTGCAGGTCGTCGGGGTGGGCCTGGCGGGTGGGCGGACGGTGCCCATCTCCGTGCGTCTGCTCTACGACGGCTCACCGCCGTCCGTGCGGCTGACCTCCCCGGTCGAAGGAGACTGCTTCCGGGAGTTGACCATCCGGGTAGAGGGCGAGGCCCAAGACGTCCAGTCCCCCCCCATCGCCGTCGACGTCAACGGCGTCGGCGGCGTCGTCAACGGCGGTCGGTTCCGGGTTGATCTCCCCGTCAACGAGGGCATGAACCAGACCGTGCGGGTGCAGACCGAGAACGGCGCCGGCCTGCCCGCTGAGGCGAGCCGCACCTTCCACGTCGATCGGACCGGCCCCACTCTCACCGCGGATGTCGTCAACAACGCTTACGTCGCCACCGGCGAGGACGGCCAGATTAGCTTCACCGGGCGGATCTCGGATGCCGGGTGTGGCCTCGCCGCGCTGCCGCTCGTCATCAACGGCGCGCCCACGCTCGTTCGGGCCGATGGGACGTTCTCGGCGCGAGTAGCCGGCGCGATGGGCCTCATTCGGCTGACCCTCGTTGGCTACGACGCCGTCAACAATCCCACACGTCTGGACCTCGACGTCCGCGTGGACCAGCAGCCGCCTACGATCGCGAACGTCGCGCCGGCCAATGACACGGCGACGCGATTAGGCACCCAGACCGTCAGCTGCGTCGTGACGGACGCCAGCTCGGGCGTGGTTTCGGTGACCATCGGCGGTGAGCCGGTCGTCGCGGGTCTCGCGAATGCCTACTCGCGGGTCGTGCCGCTCGTCGCCGGAACAAACGCCATCGAAATCGTCGCGACAGACCTCGTTGGCCTTCAGTCCCGGCGGGTCGTATCCGTCAAGCGCGACGGCGACGGGCCCATCGTCAACCTCTCCTATCCGACGGCGGGCGCCGACGTCGAGGACCGGCTCTCGATCGAAGGCACGACCAGCGATGGGCCCGATGGGAGCGGCGTCGCCTCGGTCTCCGTCGAGATAGGTGGACTCATCGTCGTCGCCGAGAACCCGGTTGATCCCGACGGCCACTTCCTCATCAACAACGTCACCCTCGTGGCCGGCGCGAACAACGTCCGCGTGATCGCGGTCGATCGCGCGGGCAACTCCGGCCAGACCGCGGTGGTTCGCGTGGACGTGCTCGACTTCGGCTCGGCCCCCCCGTCGACCATGGGCCTGTCTGGCCCCACGGACGTGATCTCGGTGGCTGTGGCTGATATGAACGACGATGGCCGCCTCGACATCCTCGCCAGCTCCTCGGCGGGCGATGCCGCGTCCTACGTCTTGCTGCAGAACGTCAATCGAACCTTCCAAGCCGTGCCCTTTGCCGATCTCGGGCTCGACGTGGGCGTGGCCATTCGACGTTTCGGCTTCGGGGACTTCAACTCGGATGGTCGCATGGATGTGGCCTACGCCGGGGACGGCGCGAGCGGCCTGGCGTTCGCGAGCCAGGCCGGCGTGTTCGAGAGAGATGCCGCGCCCGGCCTGCCCACCGATCTTGATGCGACCGACGTGCTCGTCGGGGACATCACCCGCGATGGCTACCTGGACCTCGTCTATCTCGCCAGCGACGGTGCCCATGTCTTTGCCGGCACCTTTAACGGTCAATACGTCGAGCAGGACTTGGTGGCCGCGGGGATCTCGGGCCTCTCGGCCATGACCCGAGGTGTGCTGCACGATCTCAACCTGGACGGCGTGCAGGATCTCGTCGGCCTCTCGGACGTCGGGGCCGTCGGCTTCGAAGGTTCCACGCTCGGCGAGCGTCTCGGTCAATTCGATGCCTACTCCGATCTCGGTATCCCGTTCGACGGCAGGGGGGGCTTCGGCCTCGCGCTCATCGACGCCGATCGGGACGGTGACTTGGACGTGGTTCGAGGGGCGGCGAATGGGGTCTCGCTCAACGGACTCGCCGAAGCGTCGCCGGCCTGGACCGCGCAGGGCTACGGGTTCGCCTTCCCGGCGGACGGTCATGATCTCGTCTCGGGTGATCTGAACTCGGACGCTCGCGACGACCTCATCGTCTTCGGGGACGGCGGCGTCTCGGTGTTCAATGGCGGCGCGGGCGGGTTCGCCCCCCGGAACCTGCCGCCCACGGGCTTCCCCGCGCTCCAAGACTGTCACGCCGGCGCGGTCGTCGATCTCGACGGCGACTCCGATCTCGACGTGATCGTCGGCTGCGAGGCCGGGGTATTTGTGGTCCGGTCGAACTTGAAAACGTTGCTCGGTGCCAGCCTGCGCGCGGTCCGCGTAAAGGCGATCCGCTCACCCGATGGCACCACGCCCGACGACGCCGTGGGGGTCACGGTGGTCCAAGGCTGGTCGGCCGCCCCGACTTTCCTCCGCGCGCTCGTCCACCCCGCCACGGGGCCCCTGGTCATCAGCTTCCCCGCCAATAACCGCTCATCGCTGACGGCCTACTTCATCGACAAGGCCCTCATCGACGGCACGAACATCGAGGCCATGCCTTCGGTCAACCCTCAGGGGGCCAACGCGCTGCCTCTGCAACTCCTCCCGACGGAGTAAGCGGCCAGGCTGATCTCAGTCCTCGATGAGCTGAGCGTCCGTGAGCTCCTCGGCGTCGTCGGCGGGCGGCGGAGGCGGGAGGTTCAACTTGCGGACGGCGACGACCGTGAGGCTGTACTTGACCTCGACGAGGCTGAGCGGGTGGAGGACCACGGTGTCGAGCCCGCGCTCGTCGACCGCGATGATCTCCAACTGCAGGGCCGGTTGACCCTCGGAGAGCTTGGCCTGGAAGCGGTCGCCGATTTGGGGGGCGGCACCCTGCGGGAGCTCAGCGCGCGGGATGTGACGCTTAGGCAGCGATGCCTGGGGCACGAGCGCGCCGGCCGGGATGTGGCCGCTCTTGGACTCACCCGCGCTCATGCCGACGATCGCCTCGGCGATCCCTGGCAGCACGTTACGCGAGCCGAAGGTGAAGACGATGGGGTCTTTGCCCGTGGTTGACTCGATGATCTGGCCGGCCGGATCGGTGAGCTCAAGGTGAAGGGAGACGACGAGGCCGTCGGTGATTTTCATGGAGACGCTCCGAAACGGGTCTGACAATTCTACTGATTACACTCTTCCGGCTCCGAGGGCACGACGTCCGGGCTGCGCTCCATATTGGGATCGTCGAGCAGGATCTCGCCGCCCGTGAAGGCGATGTGGAAAGGATACTCAGCCTCCTCGCCGTCGCCATCGAGATCGAGCGGGGCCGCGCCGGCGAGGTACATCGCCAGGGGCAGGTCGATCCCACCTACGGAGAAGACCACCTGATTGGCGGCGGCGACGGTCATGTAGCCTTCGACCTCCGCGCGCACGGAGATGGCGCCAGCGTCGTCCACGGACGGAGAGACGCTGATCCGGGCATTGAAGGCAATCTCGGTCCAGCAGGTCTGCCGGACGTTGTTGACCAGGACCGTTGAGCCTGGGGCGAAGATGCGGAACAAGGCGTCCGCGCTCTGGCGGAAGACTGGCGCCCCGCGATCGATCCGCCAGTCGCCGCGAATGTCCTGCACCGGGAGCTCATGATTGAACAGAAAACCCTGCGAGAGATCGTTGGGGACGAGCGGTCGCCCGGAGCCGACGAAGAACTGGTACCCCTCCGGCGTATAGCCGTTGGGCTCCACGAGGAGGTGCAGGACGTTGGCGGCCAGCGCGATGCGGAAGAGGTCGTCGAGCGAATCCTCGGCCTCGACCGGCGCGAGCACGTCGGCGTCGTTGATGCGGAACGTGCGTCGGCGGAGATCGAGGGTGCATGTCCCGTCGATGCAGGTGCTGAACGGACCACACTCCTCGCCCGGACCGCCGGGGGCACAGGCCGGACCCGCGTCGGGCGCAGTGGGCAGGTAGGCATCAGGCACCGGCAGATCGGGGAGCGGGCCGTCGGCGAGGACCGGCACATCGGGGGTCGCGAGATCGGGCGGGCTGCTCTGGGGCGTGTCGATCGAGACGGACACATCGGCGACCGGTCCATCGGCCGCCGGGCCGTCGACTCTGGGGGAGCCTTCATCCATCGTGACAGCCATGTCAGAGGCGACCGGTCCATCGGGCGTCGGCTGATTCATGTCGCCCGGCTTCACGCCGCTGCTGCTCGATGAGTCATCACAGCCGAGGACGGCCAGAGCCGCGAAGGACAAGAGGTGGCGAAGGTGGCGCATGAGATTCTCCAAAGTTGAGTGACGAGCGTGACTATTCAAGGCGCGGGCCAAGGACTTCAGCGGCCGCTGCAGATGTTGGGCGTGGTGTTCTGGTGGGCCTGAGGATTGATGGACAAGCGGACGCGCTTCATGTGCGCCGTCAGGGGCAGGCTCCAGCCATCGAGCACCCCGTCGAGGTTGAGATCACAGCGGGGCACGCCGAAGCCGCTGAGCACGTTGTTGACCGCCTGACCTTGGAGCAGGTCGCCACCCGCGACTCGGGCCAGCGTATCCACGGCGCTCGGTGACCAGCAGGCGTCGAGGTTCAGCTTCGCGGTCCGCACGAGGCCATCTTGATCCGGGCGCATCTCCAGCCGGAACGCCACCGCCACCGCGAGCTGATCGGCGCAGGTCTGGCCGCGACGGGGCAGGTAGAGGTTGAGCTGAAGGCGGCGCATCTGGCCGGCCGCGTCCCCCTGAAACCGCACGTCCGGGCCGAGAAGGACGGCCATGGACTGAAAGCCGCCAGCGGGGGACTCGACGGCCGGCTCGAGCAGGAGCTTGGCGGCCCGGGTGCGGGTCGTTCCGAAGGCCTCCGTGAAGGTGCCCTCGCTGTTGCCCTCGTTCGCCTCCTGGACCACCCAGGCGCCCGCGCGCAGCGTATTGTCGGGCGCGAGCATGGACGCGCTGCCATCGAAGTAGGTGAAGAGCCGGTAGTTGCCCTCGCTCAGCGAGAGATCGAGCGCGGTATTGATCTGGGTCTCGATGAGGTCCGGCAGGTAGGCCGGCACCCGGAGGCTCTCCGCGATGAAGGCGACGCCCGAGAGATCGAGTCCATTACACTCGCCGTCGACGGAGACGAGATCGAGGTCGCCGAAGCTGCCGCAGCGAGTGCCGTCCTCGGCCGGTTCGCCGGTCGGCGAGGCGTCACTCCCGAAAGAGGCGTCGGTGAAAGCGTCCGGTTGAACAGCCGAGAGATCAGCCTCCTCGTCTTCATCCTCGGCCTCTGGCTCGTCGTCGATGGGCTCAACCGGCGGATCGTCGGTCTGTCCAGGGTAGGGCGCCCGGCTCGCGGGCACGTTGGTTTCGCCCCCGCCCCCGCCCGCCGCTGGATTCGAAGGATCGTCCTGGCTCCCGTCGCTGGGGGGCAGGCGATGGGTGCTGCCGGGGGTCGCCGGTGGTCTGAGGTGCTTGAAGCTCTGCGCGAGGCGATCGAGGTCTTCGGTCTCCATCCCCGTATCCCCGGCGCTCAGCGCGGTCGAACCGAAGCCCGGCGGCCGCTTTCGAAGGCCGTCGCCCGCGCTCGGCAACGTGTCCCGGCCCTTCATGGTTCGGACCTCTCCCGTGCGCGGATCGACCACAACCGACCACTCGGCCTCTTCGTGCTTCAGGAGGACGAGGCCACCCGAAGTGCGTTCGGCCTCCCAAACGATAAAGGCCTGGTT
>SHZC01000121.1 GCA_009692505.1 Myxococcales bacterium | reverse complement strand
TCGCCCGCGCGGGCACCACCGTGGAGTGGGCCATCGGGAACGGCGACGTGATCGAGATCGAGGTCGCGCCGACCCAGACCCTCGACTACATCATCTGCACCACCGACGACGACGGCAGCTTCGATATGGCGGCGGCCGTCATGAACTGGCTGCCGGCGGAGACCCTCGACGTCCGTTTTTCCTTGACGCGGGTGCGGGACCACGCGTTCGACTCCGATGCCCCCGTGGCCCGGAGCACCATCAGCCTCGAGCGCGTCCGGAGCTTCCAGTCCCTGCCCCTGGAGTAAGCTCAGAACCGCGGTCGGCCCTCAGACGTAGTCGGTGATCTTGCGCCGCGCTCGCCGCACGGGGTCTTCGACCTTCGACTGACACCTCACGCACATTCGGGCGTGGGGCATGGCGAGGAGCCTTTGAGCGGCGATGGGCTCCTCGCAGACCTCGCAGTGGCCGAACATCTCCGGGTCGGTCTTCAAGCGAAGGAGTGCCTCGTCGATGAGCTGCAACTCCTGCCCGCGAACGCGGTTTCTGTTCGACGCGAGGGCTTGGCTCATCTCGATGTGCGGCTGCTGATCGTCGTCGACCCCTGCCTGGGTTGCCCCGGCGCGGGTCTGCTCGAACGGCACGTCACCCGCTTCGATCAGCAAGGCGCGGCGATCCCTGAGGATTTGGCCAAGCGTGGCGCGCTCCTCGGGTGACATATCAGCCCTCCCTCGATGGCGTGGCGTCGACCGGATGGCCAAGTTCGGCGAGCAGCGCGCGCAGCCGTGTGACCTCGCCGTCGAGGTGGGCGAACCGATTCGCGAGCGCGGTGACGAAGCCGTGAAGCCACTCACGTCCCACGAGCTCTCGACCCAGGCTGTCTCGCGTCACGACCTTCACCTCGACATCCGTCCTCGCGACGACGCTGGCGACCCTGAGGCGCGATGTAAAGACGGCCACCTCACCGAAGACCTCCCCGGGTCCGAGCCGGCTGATGTCACGGCGCTTGTCACGCTCCATCTTGAAGACGTCGCACTCGCCCTTGAGCAAGATGAACGCCGCCTCGCCGGGGGTCCCCTCCTGGACGATGACCGTGCCCGCGGGGAACCTCAGCGTTTGGAACCACCCGCCCCCCCGCATGACCGTCGCCACGTCCGCCTTGAGCGCGGCCACGGTCGCGTGGCGATCACCCTTGGCCTTGGACATCGCCTTGATTGCGATTCGAGCGAGCTCGGGAGGGGCGCTTCGGTGCGGTGCGACCTGCTCGACCGACTCAATGTCTGCGTCTCGGGCCCGGCTGAGCACGACGACCGCCGAGCGCCCGTCGTAAGGCGGTCGTCCAGCGAGGAGCGTGTAGAGGATCGCGCCGAGGCCGAAGATGTCCGTCTGACTATCAATCTCCTCGGTATGGCCGCGCGCTTGCTCGGGCGACATGTACAGCAGGGTTCCGACGATATAGCCGGACTCCTCGCCGACCAGACGCTCTTTGGGGACCACGACGGGACGAATGCCCTCCGCGTCCGCCGGGCTAGGCGCGCCGATAAACGCCACCCCCCAATCCATGACGTAGACCTGCCCGTGGCTGGCCACCATGATGTTCTCGGGCTTGAGATCGCGATGAACCACCCCACGCGCATGGGCATAAGCCACGGCGTCACAGATGCGGACAAAGACTTCGAGGAGCACCTCGAGTGAAGCCGGCGTCAGCGGTTCGTCTTGGGTGGCCCGAATCTGGTCGGCGAACGTTTGGCCCTCGACGAGCTTCATCGTGAAATATGGAGACCCATCGGCGGGCATCACGCCGACCTCATGCACCGGGATGATGTTCGGGTGCTCGAGCTGACCGGTGATGCTCGCTTCCGTGAGAAAGCGGTTGGCCTCTGCGTCCGGAGCGGTCCCGCTGCGACGGAGGTGTTTGAGTGCCACCCGCCGACCCACCTCACGATCCTGCACCCTCCGGACGTCGCTCATGCCCCCTCGACCGACGGAGCCCTCATCGATGTACCGCGACGGAGGGGCCACGACCTCCGGCGGCGGGAGGCCGATGGTTTCCCCGATGGAGTTCCGCGCCGCGACGTCGTCGTGAACCGTGTCTGCCCCCAAAGGCAGCGCCCCCAACGCGCGTTCTTCCGCCGGATCCTTCTGGGCGGACCGTTGCGGAAAAGGCGGCAGGCTGTCGATTCGGCGATTGGCCATGAGGCGAGGATGCCCGACATTGACCGTCCATGCCATCGAGCACAAACTGCCGCGCATGATTGTCCTGAGCACGATTCACGCGCTGGCTCTGCTCCTGCCCGCGCTTTCGGCCTCGCCGCCGCCCACCGGTTGGGATGTCTCCATCGCCTGCCGGGTGCAGATGGCGCGCGGAGACGTGAACGCCGCGGCGACGGCCTGCCCTGACCTCTCCGACTTTGAGCGCCTGCGGAGCGTGATGGGCCAGCGGAGCGTGTTGGGCTCAGCGACCACGCCGCGTCCAGCGACGCCCAGGCCGACGTCCGTCAAGCTCTCGAAGGCTGAAGGCATCCGTCGCGCCCAAGTCTCCACGCTCGTCGAGTCGACCGAGGCGCTCCACCAGTCCGTCCCGACCGGCGTGCTCGAGGAGGCGCTCGTCCTTGAGGCGCTCTCGCTCGCCGTGGACGTAAGCCTTCTCCCACCGTCCTCGCAGTGGCCCCTGCCGGAGCTCCCGACCCCGTCGCCGGAGCTCCCTCCGATGAAGGACGAGTCCATCCGCGCGGCTCAAGACGCCCTCTCCCGGGGCACGCAACGGCTGCGCGACGCGCAGTCAAGGCTGCAACCCGGCGCGCCCGAGAGCCTGCGGCAGTCCGCGCTCCGCGTCGCCGAAGAGCGCGCCCTCCTCCATCAGAAGCTCGTCCTGGCCATGGAGGACGCGCTCGAGAAAGACCCCAACCTCTCCAAGTCGGTCTGGCTCCACCTCGCTGCCGCGTATGGCGAGGGCGCCACCACGAGCAAGGCCGATGAGCTGCTCAGCCTGCTTCGCAAGACCGCGCCAAACGACTCCAACGCCCTGCTCGCCGCCCTCTGGCAAGCAGGTTCGGCGCTGCGCGTGTCTCCGAAGCCGGCCGCGCTGCGCGCGCTCGATGACTTTGAGCTCCTCGATCCCGCGTACGTCTCTCTCTACCGGGCCATCGCGGCTTGGCGTAGCGGGGACCAGCGGGGCCTGGGCCCGAACCTCGACGGGGCACTCAAGGCGAAAGCCCCATTGGTAAAGGCGACCGCGCTGTGCCTGAGCGCGCTCCTCGAGGTGAACGCTCGACCGCTGCAGGCTGCCAAGAGCTGGGAGACCGCGGCGGGCCTGCTCGATACGCCGGACGCCGCGAAGGCCTCGGAGCGTGCGCGGCTCCGGGCTTCGATCGCTTATGCCCGGGCCGCCCTTGCCGGTGAGAGCATAGCGCTCCTCCCGGTCGAGCACCTCCCGGCCGTTCACCTCCTGGCCACGGCGTCTGGTCAAGCTGCCCTCGCGTCGACCGCACTCAACGCGCTGCTCGATGCCCAGCCCCTTCGCCAAGCCCACCTGGCGATGGCCTTGGCGACGCTCGACACCTCCGCCCCAGACGCGGCATCTGACGACCTGCTCAGCGGCTTGATCAAGCGGTTCACCTCCCTGCCGGCTTCGCCCCCGGTCGCCGTCATGGTTGGCGAACTCCGCGTCCGCCTCGAGACCCGCCTGACGATGAAGCTCGATCGAGGCCCGACGACCACGTCGGACGCCGCCGCCGATGAGAAGGCCCGAGAACGCCTCGACTTGCTCGTCGACCTCCGACTCCTCAAGTTTCCGCTGACGTCTGCAGAGCTCTTTCCCTTCGCCCGCAAGCTCGCGACCGCCGGCCTCCATGATCGGGCGTCCGCGCTCCTTCGGCGTGTTCGAGAGGGCGACCCGGATCCGGCGCGTCGCCTCGAGGCCGGCTTGCTCATCCTCACCTCCACGATGACGCGGGCCCGGTCCCTGGGCGCGCGCGGTGAGGCCCTGGGCGCCTTCCTCGACGGTCCCCCTGCCACCGCCCTGGCCCCACCCGTCGTTCGCGCCCTCCTCGACGCCCAGACGGCACTGCTGACGACGATGAGCGGCGGCACCGAACGGGACATCATCTTTGTCGACCACGTCGCTTTGCGGGCAACCTTCGGCCAGGGCGCGGATCTCGTCGATGGGCTCTCAAGCGTCATCGAGCGTTATGCCCACACGCCCCTCGGACTTCGTGCGGCCTTCGTCGCGCTGCAGGCCACGCCGAAGGACCGGCAGGACCGGGACGCGACCCGGTACGCGCGGATGCGACTCGGCCCACCGGAGCGTGAGGCCGAGCTACGCGCCGCGCTCGGAAAGATCCTTGACGACCTCAAAGCGAACATCGACACCTCGCTCATCGCGCAGCGGATCTACAACCGCGCGGCCACCTCGTTGCTGACCTTCGCGGAGCAGGCCGAGACGGTGCCGCAAAGGGACCTCTCCCGGTTCGGTGCCGGGCTCGCCTACGCCCTTGGACTTCGGGCCGCCGAGGCCGCGGCGATCTATCGTGAGGTCATGAAGTCCACCGACCCCCAACTCGCCCAGACTGCCCGCCGACAGCTCGCCCTCCTGCTCCTGGAGTCCGGTGACCGCCCGGGCGCCACGACCGCGCTCGAGGACTGGGAGACGACCGATCCCGCGTCCGCGGCCGACGCGCTGTCGAGCCTCGTCGAGCTCTATGCGTCTGCCCCGGAGCGGAGGCAGAGCGCCCTCGAACGGTTCGTCAAGCTGCACCCCCAGGACGCCCGCTTCGAGGCCTTCAAGACGATGCTCGAGGCGCTGAAGCAAAGCACAGGCAGCGTGACCTCCGGGCCCGCCGATGGTCAGACATCGGCCCCGCTCTTCGGCCCCCCGATTCGCTGAGGACTCCCGCCCTTGACCGAGCGCCCCCACGCGCCGATGGAGGAGGTCAACGAGTCAAAAAACGAATGGGGGCGAAGACCATGGATCACATCGACTACTCCAACCGTCGTGCGCACGCCCGTGTGCCCTGCGAGATCCAGGTCAGGATTGAGGGCATCGCCCAGGACGTGGCGGTGACCGCGAGGGATCTGAGCGTCGGCGGCCTCTTCTTGTTCACGCGGCACCCGGAGCCGCTCAACCGAGATCTCGCGGTCGAGTTCATCATCGACGAGACCCAGATCACCACACGCGGTCGCGTGGTCCACTACATCTCGAACGTGGGCTTTGGGATTCGTTTCGACCCGATGAATGTGGGCGACATCTCGGCGATCCTGCGCTTCATCGGCGACGCGGGTGGGCTGAGCTCCGGGGCCGCTTGTGCTGAAGACGAGCTCGCCTCCACGGGCACCTGAGGTGCCACCTTGACCGGCCGACCCCCTCGGGTTGATTGTCTCCGGTCGATGAGCCCGCCCACCTCAAAGCTCCCCGACGCGGATGGCGCAGGCGGGCCCAAGGCGTCAGCCGATCGCACGCCGCCGGCCGATCCCAGGGTGCTGGCCGATCCACCGGGCGATGCGTCCCCGGATCCCTTGGTGGGGGCGCTCGTCGCGGGAAAGTACCGGGTCGTGCGGCTCGTCGCCCGCGGCGGCATGGGGCGGATCTACCTCGCCGAGCAGCAACCACTCGGCCGCTCGGTCGCGCTGAAGGTCCTCGACACCCGCTACATTCAGCGCGACCAGGACCCGGAGTTCCAGAAGCGGTTCCTGCTCGAGGCGTCTACCTGCGCGCGCCTCACACACCCCAACACCGTGAAGGTCTTCGACTATGGCCGCCTCGACGCCGATGGTCAGGACACCTACTTCATGGTCATGGAGTTCGTTGAGGGCCGGACGCTCCGCCAGGCCATAAAGCAGCAGGGTCAGCTGCCCCCGGCCCGCGCGCTCCGTGTCACCCGCGAGATCTGCCGTTCTCTGCGCGAGGCCCACCGCCTCGGCCTTGTCCACCGGGACTTGAAGCCCTCGAACGTCATGCTCGTGGCCTCGGACGAGGGCGAGTCCGTCAAGGTGCTTGACTTCGGCATCGTCAAGGTCATGCGGGACGACGACGGCGATCTCACGGTCAGCGGGAGGTTCTTAGGCTCGCCCCGTTATATGTCACCCGAGATCATCCGCCACTCGAACGTCGACGGTCGGTCGGACATCTACGCGATCGGCATCCTGCTCTACGAGATGCTTTGCGGGCGCGCGCCCTTCCAGGGTGAGAAGTCCGTTCACACGATAATGAGCCACCTCAACGACCCGGTGCCCACCCTCATGGAGCGCGGGGGTCTCGAGATCGCCGGCCCCGTCGAGGCCCTCGTGCGGCGGTGCCTCGAGAAGGATCCGAAGGACCGGTTTCAGACGGTCGACGAGCTCATGGCGGGCATCGAAGCCTTGTCCTATACGCTCGCGCTCGACATCGGCGTCACGCACCGGCCGTCGGTCTCGTTTACGCCCGGCGCCGCCGCTTCCGAAGTCACGACAGGGTCGTTTCCCTCAGCACCGATCGGGGGTGGAACCCCCATGGCGTGGTCCACGAGCGCGGACGACGCGGCCTCGAACACCCGGCCCAACCGGGCACCGCGTCGGGTCGGGCTGCGCCTCGCCGTTGGGGCCGTCGTGCTGGGGTCCATGCTCGTCTACGTCCTCCTGCGCGCCGGTAACCCGGCCACCCTGCCGGGAGAAGGATCAGACGAGGAGCCGGTGGTTGTCGCTCAGCCGGTGGCGCCTGCTTCTGAACCGCGGGAGGCGGCGACGTTCGTGGACGCGCCGGCCTCCGCGGCCCCGATCGCCCCGAGTCAGGCCGCCGCCGCTCCGCCCACCGCCGCCCCGGCCTCGCGAGCGCCTGTTCGGCCCCGGCCTCCGACCCCCGTGACCCGCCCGGCCCCGTCGACTGACCTGGAGATTCGCACCGTAAGATGAGCACCTCCAAAGGCCTCAGACCCACGTCGCTCGCGCTCCTCATGGCGCTCCTGTTGACCGCGTCCACGGCCGCGCACGCCCAGCCTTTGGGTGGTGGAATCGACCTGGCCGAGGAGGCCGATCTTCGCTTTCAGGTGGGCGTCGAAGCCTATCGTGGCGGCCGCTACTTGGAGGCGCTCGAGCACCTCCTGACCTCCAACCGACTCGCGCCCAATCACAACGTGGCCTTCAACGTGGCCCGCTGTTACGAGCAGCTCGGTCGATTCAGCGACGCCTACCGACACTACGCCGACTTCCAGGCCGCCGAGACCACGCCCGCCGGACGCGCCGAAGGACAACGCGCGCTCGACCGAATCCGACCTCAGGTCGCGCTCGTCGAGATCAGCTCCACGCCCCCGGGCGCCTCCATCTTCCTGGACCGCCGCGACTTGGGGAGCCGCGGGTTGACGCCGCGTATCCTGGCCCTCACGCCCGGGCCCCATCGCGTCCTCCTCGACGCGGCCGGCCACGACGGCGCCGAGTCCGTCGAGCTCGTCGCGGTGATGGGCAAGACCGCGGTCGTGAGCCTGACGCTGTCCCGCATCCTCGGGCAGGTCGTCGTCTCGGGTGAACCCGCAGGCGCCGTCGTGACCGTCGAACAGGGCTCCACCCAGAGCGACGACGGTCGAAGTACGCCGCCCGGGCTACCGGCCACCCTGAGCCTCGGACCCGGCCCGGTCGTGCTTCAGGTGTCGGCGAGCGGCCACCGCACCGAGCGTTTCTCGGTCAACGTCGAGAGCCGGAGATCGCTGAGCCTGACGGTCAACCTGCCTCGTCTGACCGGCGCGCTCGTCATCGACGCCGATGAGGTCGGGGCCCTCGTGGAGATTGACGGACGGGCCTCGGGCTTCACCCCGGTCGTTGTCGAGGGCGTGACGGTCGGTGAGCACGCCCTTCGCGTCGTCTCCGCCGGTTTCCACCCATTTGAGACCCGCGTCCGCATCGAGGTCGACGAGCGTGTCGCCGTGAGCGCGCCCCTGCGGCCCGTCTATGAGGTGACCGCCGCCTCCCGCGTCACGGAGTCCGTCGACGCCGCCCCGGCGAGCGTCACGCTCATCTCCCGAGATGAGATCCGGGCGTTCGGTTTCGAGACCCTCTACGACGCCCTCGGTGGCGTCCGGGGCGTCTTCCAGACCGACGACCTCACCTACCAGACCATCGGCGTTCGGGGCTTCTCGCGGCCGGGTGACTACGGCAACCACCTGCTCGTCCTCATGGACGGCCACACCATGAACGACGACCTGCTCGGATCGAGCTATATGGGTCACGACTTCCAGTCCGATCTCGGCGATGTGCGCCGCATCGAGGTCGTGCGCGGGCCGGGCTCGGCGCTCTATGGAAGCAACGCATTCTTCGGCGTGATCAACGTCGTCACGCACGGCGACGAGGCCCTGCCCAGACCCCACGTTGGGCTGGCCGCTTACGGCGACGGGGTGGGGCGCGCGCGCCTCGCGCTTGGTCACCGTTTTGGCGAAGGCAACGCGATGTATCTCTCGGCCGCGGTCTCCGAGAGTCGGGGGGACGACTACGACTTCCCGGAGCTGCGGACGCCCTCGGTGTCGCTGTCGATCCCAGCCCATGACGGACGAAGCCTGGGGGCCGCGGGGCATCGGGGCGCGACCCTCAACGGCAAGGCGTGGATGGGTCCATTGACCCTGCACGCGAACTACAATCTGCGCGAGAAGCGGTACCCCACGGGCACCTTCGAGACCTTGCTGGCCCATGAGGAGGCGGTCAGCAAGGACTACCGGGGCTTCGTCGAGGTCCGCTTCGAGCCGCGCCTCTCGGAGTCCGTCGGCCTGTTTTCCCGTGCTTATATTGACACCTACTCCACCCGGGGCGGCTACCCCTACGCGCCCCCTCCGGACGATGTCGGCGTCCTTCGGGACACCTGGGATGGCCTGTGGACGGGCGCGGAGCTCCGCCTGCGCGCCGAGCTTGGGGCCCTTTGCACCCTGACCGCCGGGGCTGAGGGGCGCGTCAGCCTGCGGGCGGGCCTGGTCAGCGAAGACGAGCTTGGCCGGAACCTCGACGAGGACGCGAAGTCCCGAGTCGCTTCGGCTTACCTCGTTGCCGACGCCCGCCCGCTCACTGCGCTGACGCTGTCTTTGGGCGCTCGGGTCGACCACTTCTCGATGTTTGGCAACACCCTCAGCCCGCGCCTCGCGGCCGTTTGGCAGACCTCGTCGGCCTCCACGCTCAAGGCCATCGTCGGTCAGGCGTTTCGCGCGGCGAGCCCCTACGAGCGCCTTTATCACGACGGCGGACAGACGCAGATCGCCGCGGCCGGCCTGCAACCCGAGACCGTGCGGACGGCCGAGCTCGAGTACAGCCACCTCGTCTTGGGCGACTACCGGGCGATCGCCGGCGTTTACGTCAACCAGATTGACCAGTTCATCGAGCAGATCGAACGGCCCAGCCCCACCGCCGAGGCACCCGACGCCACGGTCATCCAGTATCAAAACCTCAAGGTGCCGACCCAGACCGTCGGTGCCGAGCTTGAGCTGCGTCGTGAGTGGCGGCAGGGCGGGATGCTCTCCGCGTCTTATGCCTTTCAGCGGACGCGGCTTGACGGCGTCTTGACCGACGACCGCATCACGAACTCGCCCGAGCACCTCGTCGGCCTGAAGTGGGCCGTGCCCGTTGGTCGAACCGGGGCGACGTTGGCCAATCGGCTACGCCTCGAGAGCGGGCGGCTCACGGAGGCCGGGCAGGACACGGGCCACGCCGTCCTCTGGGATGTGCACCTCACGGCCGACGTACCCACGGCGCACCTCTCCTATGGCTTAGGCCTACGCAACCTCTTCGACGTCCGGCCAAAGCATCCGGTGAGCGGCGAGTTCGCGCCCCTCGATGAGGTGCCCCAGTCGGGTCGCACGCTCCTCGCCACGGCGACGTTTACGCTCTGAGCTCAGGCGTAGGTGCTCAGGGCGACGTTGCGGGGGACGGGGGCGGAGAATCCGGTGGCGTGGTTTGCCTCGGGTATAGGGGCCGCCGGCTTGGGTGAAGGCGGATCGACGGCCTTGGGCGCGCTCTCGTTCTTGGCCGATGGGGTCGACGTCGGCTCCGGGCTCTCGCCCTGGGGCGGAACCTCGGGCGTTTGGGCCTTCAGCTTCTGCGCGTGAACCTCGGCCAGATCGGCCTGGGCCTGTTGCTGCATCTGCGTCGCCTGCGCGGCCACGGCCCGGTCGGCGCCGCTTGGATCGGCGGGTGCCAGCGCGGCCTGTCGAATCTGCTGCATCTTCCGTACGGTCGCCTGCGGGTCGCCCTTGACGGGCGAGAGGCTCACCGGGACCTCACCGGCGATGGCGTATCGGCGTCCATCCGGACCGGTCTCGTAGGTAAGGCTCACCGCCCCGCCGTGGGAGCCCGCCGCGCCTTTGTGGGCGGCCTCATGCGCGCGCACCTGCCCGTCGCGCCGCAGGAGCTTGCGGACCGTCTCCTCCTCGTCGACCGAAAGGGCCTCCGCTCCGGGCCCCTTGGTCGAGCGCGAGGGGCGGGCACCATCGCCGGACGTCTCGCCCGTCACCCGAATCGCGCCGGGGCGGCCTCCCAACGGACGACCTCGAACGTCTTGACGACGCTCTTCGGCGAGCGGGTCGACCTTCTGCGGCAGTCCCGTCGCGCTCAGCTCGACGATGTCACCGGATTTGGGCGGCTCCGGTCCCTCGGAGCTTCGCTTCTCCGGCGGGACCTCACTCACCCTCGCGGGCCCAACCACGGGCCGAGCGATCTGCGTGCGGACGTTCGTCGCGTTGCTCGACAGCGAGGCGACGATCCCGTCACACGGCTCGCAGTGACCGGCCGCGAGCGGGTGAGCCTCCCGCATCGTCCGCGTCGGGGCTGAGCCGTAGACGGGCGAGCTGCGGGTGCGCGGGATGTCGGTGGCCACGATCGTCCATCGGCAATCCACCGGGAGTCATGAGGTGATTTTTCGTCGCCAGAGAAGAAACGACAGGATGAGGAGCGTGACGCCGCTTGGGTTCAGAGCTGAGGCCGTCGTTGTCGAGCAGCTCCCGGCGAACCGTCGGCCGGCAGGAGCCTGCGTTGGGTCTGGCGTCTTTGGGGCGTCCGGCCCGGCGTCGTCGGCCGCATGGGGCATCGACCCGCTCGCGTCATCGCTGACCTCCGCGCTCGCGTCCGCTGCCGAGTCGACCTCGAGCCCCGCGTCTGTGCCAATGGGCGGCGCGGTCGGGCCGTCGGTCAACGCATCCGCGCGCTCAGGCACCCCGCCGAGGTCCGGAGGATCTCCGGCTCTCGGAGGATCATCGACCTCGGTCGACAGCACCTCGATGAACCACTCCACCGCCTGATTCGCCGTCTCGGCGTACTTGGCCGACAGCTCGGAGTCAAAGAGACCCCCCGCCAGCTCCCGGTCACCGTAGAACGTAGACGCGAGCGTGCCCGCGGCGATGAGCTCGCTGTGATTGAGGGCTTGAAACGTGATTCGCCCCTGCACGGTCGCCCCTCTCCCCGTCAGGCCGACGGCGTCGAGCGCGCTGCCCGTGAAGACGAGGCCGTCGGAGGGCCCGCTGATCTCGCCTAAGAAAGCGGTGCCGGCGAAGAGCCGCGGCAGGTCGTGGCTGAAGGACTCGAACCAGGGAAACGTCTGCTGCAAGGTCGACCGAAGCAGGCCCTCCCAGGCCGCGCGCCGGTCGGCGGCGTCGAGGTCGGCCCAGCCCGCGTCGAGCAGCGTCGACGAGAGGCCACCGACGCTCAGGATCGGGTTGCCTCCGGCCGCGAGGAAGAGCTCGATGTCAGCGGCGACGCCGAGATCCTGAAGCCGCGAGATGGCCCCGCCCCCCCGCTCAATCGCCGCGCTGATCCCGGGCGAGAAGCTGAACAGCCCGAGCCCACCCTCGTAGGTCGTCAACGGGTCCGGCTGCTGCCCGTAGACCCCCAGCGCGAGGTTCCCGCCCGGGATGGGGTGCATCGACCGCAGATCTGCGACGAGCTGCGCCTGGCCGACGAAGGCCGCGCCGGTCACCGCGCGCGCGCCCAAGTCCCGGGCGGTCAGGACGTTCGCGCTCGTATTCGGAAAATAGGTGGACCACGACGTCGGTGTATTAAACGCCGGTCCTCCCGTGGCGCCGATGGCCGTCAGGTTGCTCATCGGCCAGCGAAAGAGGATGTCCTGACCGGCGTTGGCGGCCCCCACGAAGATGACGCGCCCGAGGTCCCCGCCGTACAGGGCACCCTGCGAGGCGTAGGCCGCGTGCACGCCCTCAAAGTCAGAGCGATCAACATGGCTCGCGTAGATCCGGACGGCCATCGCACCTTTGGAGTACGCGACGACGTCGACCTTAAACGCGCCGGTCTGCTGACGCACGAACGCGACCGCGGCGGCGACGTGCTCGGCCTGCTGGAAGTTGTCGCCCTGGTTGTGGGCGAACGTGAGCGCGTAGCTCTCGAAGCCTTCGTGGGAGAGGCTCACTGCGAGGAAGCTCAGCCCCCGAAGCGCGTTGTCGCCGGCCCCCCCGACGAGCAGGACCGGGCGGGAGCGCGAAGGCGTGAACGCAGCCGGTGGATACGTGTGGAAGAGCGCGAAGCGGCTGTGAGGCGCGCCCGTGTCGAAGCAGCGGCGAACAACCTGCCCGCCCGCCGCGCCGCCGGCCAGATCGTCAGGAGAGTCAGCCCACTCGGTCTCCGCGACGAACGTCTCCTGTTCAAAGAGGCCCGGGGTCAAGACCTCCACCAGCTCGGTCGCCCACTTGAGCGGGAGCAGGTCGTCGCATTCCCGGACGACCCGCAGGCCAGGGCTACCGAGCACGGCAGAGACGACCAACGCCGAGAGCACGCTCACGTGCCCGGCCTCAGTCGATTGAGGAGGTTCGTCAAGAGATCAGCCGGCACCGGGGCCATCTTCTGGAGCAGCTCGAGGTTCTGTTGCATGGCCTGCTGCGCGATCGTGAACGTCTGGAGCGTCATCCCGACGTAGTGTTCGAAGAGCTTCATCAGCGACGGATCCCGCAGGCGAATCAGCGTCCTGAGAAAGTCGACGGGCAGGCAGTTCAGCTTCTGGACTTGATCGTCGGTGAGCAGGACCTGAACGAGGACCCGGCGCGTCAGATCTTCGTCCGTCTTGGAGTCGACGACCTTGACCTCCCGATTCTCACCGATGAGCACGGCGAGGTCCTCGAGCGTGATGTACCGGCTCGACTCCGTGTCGTAGAGGCGTCGATTTGGATAGCGTTTGATCACGGTCATCGACTGGACTCCAGAGCCATCGGGGCGGACGCCCGTTTCACGTTCTCGACGATCAAGAAGTCGACCGCGGCGCTCGCTTCAATCTGCGCCATGTGCCCGACGTCAGGTAGGAGCACGACGTGGGCGTGAGGGAGCAGGCGCCGGGCCTCGTCGGCGACGTCGGCGGTCGGGCCCGGATGCAGGAAGGGGTTGGGGATGAGCGCGTCTTGCTCGCCGAAGACCACCGTCGTAGGCAGGTCCCGAAGCGCGCCGAGTTCGTCTGCGACAGGCCCATCGAGCATGGCGTGAATGCCCCGGACCACGGCCCTCAGATAGGCCGCGAAGTCCGGGCTTCCCCGGAGCCGCACGCGCTCGCCCAGGTGGTGTTCGGCCACCTCCCCGAAGCGCGCGTACAGGGCGCGCGTGTGGTAGGCCCGAAGCTGGTCCTCATCCTTTTCGCCCAGGGCACGCGCGCTCGTCCCCTGCTTGAGAAAGCGGACCTCGGCCTCGGTGAAACGCTCAATCCCCGCGGGCGCGATGAGCGTGAGGCTCGAGATCCGTCGCCGATAGAGCAGCGCCGCCCGCAGTGCCACTTGCCCGCCCATCGAGTGACCGACGAGGTGCACAGAAGTCTCGGGCACGACGATCTCAAGCAGCGCGTTTAGCCAGATCGCCTGCTGGATCATGGAGTAGTCGAGGTCCGGTTTGCCCGAGCGACCGGAGCCGGGCAGGTCGAGGGCCACCACCCGAAGGCCTTGTCGTACGAGGCCGTCGACGTTCTCCGACCAGTAGCCGAGGTGCTCGCCAAGCCCATGAATCAGGACGACCACCGGCCCCTGACCGACGTCGATGTAGGCCACGTCGACGCCGCTGCCGTCGATGTCTGGGACCGTGACCTTTCTCACGACCGCCGGCGCGGCCAGCGCCTCAAACGTCAGCGGCGCGCTCAACTCGTGTCGACCCGTCACACAACCTCCGAGCACCATCGTACAGAGCAGGCCCACAACGACGCCGTGTCTCACAGCATCACCCAGGTGGCCGTGGCAAAGGCGGTGTAGGGGTTATCGAGGGGCGGCGCGTCCGCGTCGAAGCGGGCGCCGTCGTAGAAGCTGCCGAGCCGAAGATACGCAGCGTGGGCCCCGAGCCAGAGCAGCGGGTAGACTTGGTACAAGGTCTCGACGTTGACCTCGGTCCCGATCTGGCGTCCACCATCGACGGGCCGGGCGGCCGACTGCGCCGTGGCGAGGCCGAGCTTGACGTTCCATTTATGCCGCACGAGATCGGCACCCGCATTGAGGAACGCGGCCATGAGGCCGTAGCCGAGGTTCGCCGGATCGTAGACGGCGGCGACCTGCCGATTGACGGCCTTGCCATCGGGCAAGAGCAGCAAGGAGCGATGGGTCAAGGCGAGCGCGCCCGGCAGACCGTACCCATTGCCGGTGATGACGCTCGAGACGACCTGATCGCCGGGGGCTTCGTCACCCGAGGCGTAGAGACCCTCAAGGCTGACGAAGTCGCCGTTGCTGTGCCCCCAACGCCACGCAGCCTCGGCGTCGACGAGGAAGGCCAGGAGGCTCGGCTCCGGCGCGTCCGGCACGGCGATCGAGGCGTCACTGATCCTCGTCTCGAAGTCGCCGCCGTTGAGGGCCGCGAAGCCGCCGATCGTGAACGGGCCACCGTTGAGGAAGAGGTTGTAGTGGGCGTCCACGGCCAGCCAGGCGACGTCGGCCTGCTGAAGCACGCGCCCGCGACCCGGCACGAGCTGCGTGCCCGCTGTGAGGCGAGACAGCCGCGACCCTGGCCCGCTCTGCTGCTGGGCCGAGCCGTCGTTGAGATACCAGAGATGGAGGCCGACCTGCGTCGCTGGTGCCACGCCAAACTCGACGTCGAGCAGCGCGAGGTGCACGTCGTCGTTCTTGTCCGGGGCGTTCTCCCAGAGAAGGAAGTACCCGGCGCGTGAAAGAATCCGGCGGTGGGGTCGCCAAAACAGGCTCGCGCCGGCCGCATCCGTCCCCCAAAACATGAGGTGCGTGCCACCGTGGACGAGCTCATCGGGCGTGGCCTCGGTGGGCCTGCGCGGGTTGTCGGCGAGGGTCTGCAAGCCGAGCGTCAAGACGAGCCCCGGATCGAGCGTGAGATCCATCTGCAGTCGCTTGGTCTGGAGGTTCACGACGTCGCCGTTCATGCCCCCTCCGGCGTTCTCCTGCACCTGATTGGCGGCGTCGCCCCAAGTAAAGTCGATCTCGAACGCGCTGCGGAAGACCGCGTTGCCCTGCCAGAGCGCGGGCGTGTAGTCGAAGAAGCCGATGACCCGCTGCTCGATGAAGGTGTTGCCGTCGCCCTCGGTCGTCGCGCCCGAGTCCGGGGAGCCGAGACGTCCGATTTGGAGATTGCGGAACAGCGCGCCTGAAGAGACGACGTTGGTATGGGTCGCCCGCGTGAAGAAGAGGCCCTTGAAGTCGAGCTCCGGGACCTCGGGTTCGATGGCGGGCGTTGTGACGACCGGCTGGAGCAAGACGGCGAGACAAGCGGCGAGGCTCATGGGCTCACGCGCCGGTAGGTCTGGACGTTGTCGCGACCGAAGCTGCCGTCGCTCGTCGAGCCGAAGCCGAGCGCGGCGGTCGGCGGGGAGACACCGTTGAGGGGCGGGGCGACCTGAGCGACCTCATAAACAAGAACCCAAGTGCCCCCCGCGGCCTCGAGCTTGAATATCCCCACGCTCGTCACCGGGCGTGGCCGGTCCTGTTCCAGCACGATCGTCGACAGTCCTGCGCCCGCCGACGCCGTTGTATAGCGGCCGCTGAAGTCTTGCGTGAGGTCGTCGACGTCGACGATGTGCACCGTATAGGTGAGGTCTGCGCGGAAGTCGGCGTCGAGTCGCACGAGGTTGACGCCCGGTCCCGCCAGGAGCGGCGCGAGGTCCTCCCCTTCGCTGACCCACTGACCGACGAGCGGGAGCTCGGGGACGGCGGCGTCGTGTACCGGCTGGACGGTTGAGTCCACGCGCAGGAGCGGGCGGTCCCGGCCTGGCTCAGTCACCCCACCATCTGCCTGAGACGCGTCCAACGGCCCATCGCTCGAGAGATCTAAACCGACTGGACGGTCTATCGCGATCGAGCGCGCGTCCGAGGCCACCTCGAGCACTGCGGCGTCCCCGGAGAAGTCCGGAGCCTCGCAGCCGGACAGCACAGCGGCGAGCCCGATGAAGAGACTGAGCGCGGTGGACCTCACTCGTTGGTCCGCGCCCGCAAGCGCGCCCGGTCCACCTTGCCGGTGGCGTTCTTCGGCAGCTCGTCGATCCGCTCGAATCGCTTGGGCACCTTGAATCGAGCCAGCCGGGCCACACACGCGGCCCGGAGGGTCTCCACGTCGAAGGGCTCAGACACA
>SHZC01000120.1 GCA_009692505.1 Myxococcales bacterium | reverse complement strand
GAGCGGCCTTGACCCCTCAGTGCCGCCGGGGTGATCGTGCTCGGGCGAGCGACTCGGCGTCCCCCTGGACGCGGCGGTGACGTGGATGTCGGATTCCCTCTTCTCGGGCTCAGTCCTCGACCAGACGGCGCGGCGAGCGGTCTTTGATCAAGTCGCCCCGGGCATCGCGCTCGGAGCGCTGCGGCGAGATGGATCGATGCGGTGCGCGTACGCTGGTCGGCACGGCCTGGACCCCTCGATGCCCGCCGTCGACGCCACATCGCTCTTCGATCTCGCCTCGCTCACCAAGCCCCTGGCGACGTGGCTTTGGGCCGCTTTGCTGCTCGAGTCCGGGGCCTTGGCACTCGAGGTCCCGGTCGGGCGATATGTTGAAGTTTTCGACCCTCGGCTCTCGGCCTGCCCGGTCGCCCACCTGCTCTCGCATACCAGCGGCCTGCCCGCGCACCGAGAGTTTTTCAGGGGGCTCTTGCCTCATGTTCGCGCCTCGTTGGACTTCAGCGGGGCTCGACGGACGATCAACCGCATCCTGAGGCAGACAGAGCTTGAGCGCGCGCCGGGTCTCGGGGAGGTTTACAGCGACCTCGGGTTTCTTCTGCTGGAGCAGGTCTGCGCCGCGGCGGAGGGTCGGGAGCTCGGGACGCGGTGGCCGACACTGCCGTTTCATGGCGTCGATGGGGCCTCGCTGCACTTTCGCCCGCTGCCTGCGGTCGTGCCAGAGCTGGGCCCCGACCCCCGCTACGTCCAGACAGAAGCCTGCCCGCTGCGGGGTCGCATCGTACGGGGCGAGGTCCACGACGAGAACGCCTGGACAATGGGTGGGGTGGCCGGTCACGCCGGGCTCTTCGGCTCGCTGCCCTGGGTGCTTCGTTTCGGCGAGGCGGTCGCAAGGACCTTTCGGGGCGAAGGCGAGCCCCTTGGGTTCTCAACGGGCCTCTGTCGGCGGCTCCTGGACACGAGGGTCATTCATCCGTCGGGAACCCGCGTCCTCGGCTGGGATACGCCCTCGCCCGGCCTGAGCAGCGCGGGCACACTTTTTGGACGCAATACGGTGGGCCATTTGGGGTTCACCGGCACGTCCTTGTGGATCGATCTCGAGCGCGGGAACGTCGTCTCGCTCCTGACGAATCGGGTCTGCCCAAGTCGAAAAAGCATCTTGATTCGGGCGTTTCGGCCTCAGGCGCATGACGTCGCCTGGGCCTGGGCACAGGGGATCGAATGAGCGAGCGAGCGGAACCAGGGGAATTGGAGGTCGCGGTCGCGGCAGCACGTGCGGCGGGGCAGTACATCCGCTCGCGCTGGGGCAGCCCGCTCTCCATCTCGTATAAGGGGGCCGTTGATTTGGTCAGCGAGGTGGATACGGCGGCCGAAAGGATCGTGGTTGAGGCGCTTGCCTCCCGATTCCCACGGGACGGGATCGTTGCCGAGGAGGGCAGCGAGCGGCAGGGCCAATCCGGTCGCCGGTGGTTCGTCGATCCGCTCGACGGCACGACGAACTTCCTCCACGGCCACCCGCACTTCTCGGTGTCCATCGGGCTGGTCGACGACGACGGGCCGCTCGTCGCAGTGGTCTACGCGCCGGTCTTCGGCTGGACCTTCTGCGCGGAGCGGGGTCGGGGGGCGACGCTCGACGGGCGGCCGCTGGCGGTGAGTGCGGTCAAACAGCTCGGACAAGGGCTCTTGGCGACGGGCTTTCCCTACGACCGATGGACCAACCCCGACAACAACGTGCACCGAGTGGCGCACCTGCTCCGCCGCTGCCAGGGGATTCGGCGCGCGGGGTCGGCCGCCCTGGATCTGGCCTACGTGGCCGCGGGCTGGCTGGATGGCTACTGGGAGGACCGCCTCAAGCCCTGGGATTTGGCGGCGGGGGTCTTACTCGTTCGGGAGGCCGGCGGGGTGGTCACGGGTTTGCGCGGCGAAGTGGTGGCGTTCCCGGACCGGGCGGTCACGGCATCAAACGGGATCTTGCATCAGGAGCTCGTGAGGGTGCTCGAAGAGGCGCCGGCCCTGACGGTCGGCTGAGGGGAGTCGGGTTTGGGGCGCGCTCTTGGCTGAAGCAAGTGGGGCGTGTTATTCGGCGACGTCCATGTCGAGGGAGCCTTGGTCCCGATGAGTTGTAGACCCCCCGTTTTGTCGAAGCGGCCTCATCGCCGCTGTGTCTTGCTCGCGCTGCTGGCCGCTGTCGGTTTGTCCGCCTGCGTCGAGGCCGTGGAGGTTGAGAACCTTCCGCCCGTTGTCGAGCTCCTCGATCTTTGCTCGGAGGACGGGCGAGCATACGTTCGGCTCCGCGTTGTCGAGTTTGACGGGGAGTCGGTTGATCTTGAGCTGTCGACGGCAGGCAGCGAGCCGGGGCCGCTCGCGCTTGGGCCGAGCGGAGACGGGGTCGTCGGCCTTCGGGGTCGCGACGACGGCGAAGGGGCAATCCACCTCGTCGAGTGGGCCGATGAGGGCCGCTCGCTTGGATGCCCGACCTTCGCTCAACCCAACCTCGCCGAAGCCTGTGCGTCGAGACCGCAGGGGGCAGTGGCCGTGCGCCTCGTCGTCGTGGCGCGGGACTCTCGGGGAAATGCGAGCGCGGCGGCCGCGTTCGACCTTGAAGACGCGGGAGCCTGCCAATCGTCCGAGCCCAGTGCCACATCCGCTCCGTGAGCCTGAGCACGGTCCCGACGGAGATCCGCGGGCGGGTCGAGGCCCTCGGCCCCGAGCACGCGCTGGCACCGGGCACCCTTGAGCGCGTTGAGCAGTTCTTCTCGCTGAGGCTGGCATGGGGTCGAGTTCACAACCTCTCCGGACCCGAAGCGCTCGCCCAGCCTTGGTCCGTCGACTTTCTCGACGTCTTGGCACTGCACCGGCTCTTTGAACCGCGGCTACCGCTGGTCGACGTGGGCAGCGGGAGCGGCGTCCCGGGGCTCATCTTCAAGATTCTCCGACCGGAGGTTCAGATCACCCTGGTGGAGCCGAGCGCCAAGCGCGTCGCGTTCCTGCGGCACGCAGCCCGAACGCTCGCGCTCACGGGGTTGACTGTGGAGCGAGGACGGTGGCCGAGGGTGGAGTCGCAGCGCATCCAAGTGGTCAGCCGAGCCACCTTTCCTGTGGCGGATTGGCCACGAGCAGCCGCAGTGAGTCCGTTCGTCGAGACCCTGTATCGGTATCTCGCGCTCGAGCGGCCGGAGTTTGACGCCGAGGAGTTCGAGCGAGCCGACGTCCTGGACTACGACGGACCAAGCGGGGCGCACCGCCGTCTTGAACGGTGGCAGCGGCGGACGGCTCCAGCCAAACATGACGCTGAAAAAGGGTCGTCCTGACCTTTGTCAGCTTCTCTTCGCGGAAGTGATTTCGGCCGCGCTCTCGGAATCACTTGGCTTTTTCATAACCTCTCTCAGCGGCCCTCGACGGAGAGGAGCAGCTCGACGAGGCGGTCGAGTTCCTCCCGGCTGTGGAATCGAATCTCAATTCGACCGCGCCCGCCGCGCTCGGCGAGCCGCACCGCCGCACCAAGCGCGCCACGGAGTTGGTCCTCCAGGGCGATCTGGTCCGGCCGGCGAGGTGCGACCGTCTCAGTCGGTTCCTCAGCCTCGTCCAACGCAGCGGAAGGCGGCTCAATCGGCTCCGCTCGCTGCTGACGAGCGTTGCGTTCAGTCTCCCGCACACTCCAGCCCTCGACCTCGGCCCGCACGGCAAGCGAGAGCTGGGCCGTTTCGTCAGGCACGGTCAGGAGCGCGCGTATGTGCCCCGGCGAGAGCGCGCCGCTGGCGACCGCCGCCTTCAACTCGGCGGGCAAGCGGAGAAGTCGAAGCGAATTGGCGATCGTCGCGCGGTCCTTGCCGACGCGGGAAGCCAGCGCCTCCTGCGTGAGCCCCTTGGCCTCGAGCAGGTGCCGGTAGGCTTCGGCCTCCTCGAGGGGCCGAAGGTCCTCTCTCTGAATGTTCTCAATCAGCGCGAGTTGGTACGCGCTACTCTCCGTCTCCTCGCGGACGACGACGGGGATGACCTGCAGCCCCGCACGAGCAGCTGCGCGCCATCGCCGCTCACCGGCAATGATGACGTAGTCCCCTGGCCCCACCTCACGCACGACGATCGGCTGGATGATGCCGTTCTCGCGGATGGAGAGGCTGAGCTCTTCCACCGCGCGGTCGTCGAACTCGGTCCTCGGCTGACGATCAGCCGGGCGAACCCGACTCAGGGGTACGGGAAAGCTTGTCCCCGCGGGGCCCGGCGACGGGACGAGCCCAGCGTCGGGGATGAGGGCGGAGAGACCCCGCCCGAGGACCGGCCGACGGGTGGGTTCGGTCATGAATCCGCGCTCCTCTGTAGTCCGTGGCGAACAATGAGTGCCCGCGCGACCTCTCGGTAGGCCGCCGCGCCACGGGACGCCCGGTCGTAGTGGTGGATTGATCGCCCAAACGAGGGGCTCTCCGAGAGGCGCACGTTTCGAGGGATCACCGTTTCAAAGACCTCGGCTCCAAAGTGCCGCCGCGCCTCATCCGAGACCTGATGAGCGAGGTTGTTTCGCGCATCAAACATCGTCAGGAGCACGCCCTCAACACTCAACGAGGGGTTGAGGCGTCGGCGAATCAACTGAACCGTGGTCAGGAGCTGGGAGATGCCCTCAAGCGCGTAGTATTCGCACTGAAGGGGAATCAAGACCGAATGGGCGGCCGTCAGCGCGTTGATCGTGAGCAGACCCAACGAAGGCGGACAGTCAATGATCACGATGGGAGGGAGCGAGGGTGCCCGCGCCAACGCCTCCTTGAGCCGGAACTCGCGAGCGATCGCGTCGACCAGCTCGACCTCAGCGCCAAAGAGGTCGGGGTGTGCGGGCAGGATCGTGAGGTTTTCTACCTCGGGGACCGGCAAGGCCAAGCGATGGATCTCGTCCATGCCCAACAGCGCGTGATACGCCCCGCGCCTGGGCACCTTCGTATCAATGCCCAGGCCACTCGTCGCATTTGCCTGCGGATCAAGATCAACAAGCAGCGTCCGAACGCCCTCGATCGCCAAACCCGCGGCAAGATTGACCGCCGTCGTCGTCTTGCCCACGCCGCCCTTCTGATTTGCGATGCACACGATTCGAGTCGCCATGGGCCGCGTGAGTAACACGGAGAGTCCAGACGCGCCATCGGCCCGTGCAAATGTTTCACGTGAAACATCTTCAGGGGGCTCGAGCTGTCGAATCAGGCCTCGGGACGCGCAGCCGCGTGATCAGAATGCCGGAACAGGGGCCCGCGGATGCCTCGACCGAACGAGGCCTGGGAGCAATGGCATAGCAACGGCGGCCATCGCGGGACCAGCAAAGCCGCCATTGGGTCCAAGGCGCAGTACGCCATCACGGGGCCAAGTATAAGGAAGCCCCCCCCAGGTGCGGCTTGGCCGAAGGGCTGGCCTGACCGACGACCGGCCCTGCCCATGGAGCGAGCCGTAATTGAAGCCAACCCCGGATTGGACCAAGAGGGCCACCCATCTCGTGAAAGCGGCGCTCGCCTGGACCCCCCCGGCCCTGAGCGCCACGCCGGGCCGCATCGCCACCCAAGCTCTATTCAGACCTCGGGAGAAACAAGCAACCCACGCCCCCCCCGTACCCTAACGGGAGCCGCGTGACCCATGGCCCCGAGCAGTGCGATGCCAAGCTGCGGGCTGGGCAGAGACCCGCTCAGCCACCGCTCACGACCACGACGAGGCATGCCCGCTTCGAGACCTCACGTCCCGAGCGCTGCCTCGAGCCTCAGTGGCCCCCGACCAACGCGCTCGCGTACCGCAAGTCGGTCAAGGCCTGCTGAAGTGCCGCATCATCCAGGTACTCCGCCGACGCCAACTGGGCCTCGGCCGCCAAGCGAATGGCCTCCGCCCTCTTCGCCTCGCCCTTGTCGACCACCTGCGCGTCGTCCGCGAGGATTATCACCCCGGTCGCGGAGATCTCAGCGACCCCACCCCGGATGGCCAAGACCCCGCCGTTGTCGTAGCGGAGCAAGCCGCCGCCCAGCAGCACCACGCCCGGTCGATGACCTTCCAGCACGCCGAACTCGCCGACAACCCCCGGGGCCGTAACCTGTTCGGTCATGACCTCAAGCTTCCGACCGAGGGGAGTGACCACTTCCAGCTTCAGAGACATGACGATATCACTTCCCGGAGGCGAGCTTCTTCGCCTTCTCCTCAGCCTCTTCAATCGTGCCGACCATGTAGAACGCCTGTTCCGGCAGATGATCGAACTCGCCGTCTACGATCCGCTTGAACCCACGGATCGTGTCCTTCAGCTGGACGTATACGCCCTTGGTGCCCGTAAAGGTCTCGGCCACGAAGAACGGCTGGGACAGGAACTTCTGAATACGACGGGCGCGGTCCACAGCCTGCCGGTCCTCGTCGGACAGCTCGTCCATCCCGAGGATGGCGATGATGTCCTGGAGGTCCTTGTACCGCTGAAGAACGGCCTGCACGCTTCGGGCGACGGCGTAGTGCTCCTCACCGACGACCTGCGGATCGAGCTGCCGACTCGTAGAGTCCAAGGGATCGACGGCGGGGTAAATCCCCATCTCAGCGATCTTCCGGGACAGCACGGTCGTCGCGTCAAGATGGGCAAATGCGGTCGCGGGCGCCGGATCGGTCAAGTCGTCGGCGGGCACATAAATGGCCTGCACCGAGGTGATCGAGCCACCCTTGGTGGAGGTGATCCGCTCCTGCAGCGCGCCCATCTCGGTCGCCAGAGTCGGTTGATAACCGACGGCGCTCGGGATGCGTCCGAGGAGCGCGGAGACCTCTGAGCCGGCCTGCGTAAAGCGGAAAATGTTGTCGACGAAGAGGAGGACGTCGCTCCCGCCGTCCGCATCGCGGAAGTTCTCGGCGATGGTCAAGGCAGAGAGCGCGACCCGGGCTCGCGCGCCGGGCGGCTCGTTCATCTGACCGTAAACGAGCGCGACCTTCGACTTGGACAGGTCGTCCTTGTTGATGACGCCCGACTCAATGAACTCGTGATAGAGGTCATTGCCTTCACGGGTACGCTCACCGACGCCGGCGAAGACGGAGAAGCCGCCGTGCTTCATCGCGACGTTGTTGATGAGCTCCTGGATGAGCACGGTCTTGCCCACGCCCGCGCCGCCGAAGAGGCCGATCTTGCCACCCTTCGCGTAGGGTGCGAGCAGATCGACGACCTTGATGCCCGTCTCGAAGGTCTCCACCTTCGTGCTCTGGTCTTCGAGACGAGGCGGCGCGCGATGAATCACCGAACGCTCGGTCGTTTCTACCGGCCCCCGCTCGTCGACGGGGTCACCCGTGACGTTGAGGATTCGCCCCAACGTAGCCTTGCCGACCGGCATCGCGATGGGTCTGCCCGTGTTCTCCACGGCGACTCCGCGCTGAAGGCCGTCCGTCGTATCCATGGAGATGGTCCGCACGGTGTTCTCGCCGAGGTGCTGCGCGACCTCGAGCACGAGATTGCCGACCCGATCATCGATGCCGGGGTTCGACACCCTCAAGGCCGTGTAAATCTCTGGAAGGTCGCCGCCATCAAAGATGACGTCCACGACCGCGCCGAGAACCTGAGTAATGCGTCCTGCCTGGGTGCTCATTCGATCCTCACTTCATCGCCTCGGAGCCGCCGATGATCTCCATCAGCTCTTTGGTGATCGCCGCCTGACGGGCCCGGTTCATCTGGAGCGTCAGGCTTTGAATCATCTTGCTTGCGTTATCCGTCGCACTCGACATCGCGTTCATCCGTGCGGCGTGCTCGCCCGCGATGGACTCGAGAATCGCCTGCCGAACCTGCACCTCGACAAAACGGGGCACGATATAGTCGAGCAACGTCTGCTGGTCTGGCTCATACAGGGCATCTCCGCCCGCTCCGCTCGGGGAACCCTCGGGCACCACGGCCGGAACGGGCAGCAGCCCGACCCTCGAGGGTACCTGCAGGAGGGCGTTCTTGAAGCGGCTCGAGCTGATGAGGACCTCGTCAAACTCGCCTTGAACGAACCCGTCGACGAGGCGACGGGTGATCGCTCGAACCCGAGTCGGGTCGGGGGCCGTCAAGGCGTCGCCGAAGTCCTCGCCTATGGTGACGTTCGCCTTCCGCAGGGCGTTCCCCATTCGTTTGCCCAGGGTAAAGGCGATGACGCGCTTCCCCTCAGCCTCGAAGGTCCGAATCGCCTCGAGGGTCCGACGAATGTTGGAAGCGTTGAAGCCGCCGCACATACCCCGATCGCTGCTGATGCCGAGGATGGCAACGCAGGCACTGGGCAAGCGGGCCGTTAAGAGCGGGTGAACCGACTCCTCTCCCGCCTGGGCCAACTGCGCGACGAGCGAGCCGAGAAGCTCACGCTGCTTCTGGGCATAGGGCCGGAGCTCCATCATCGCGTTCTGCGCGCGGCGAAGCTTGGCCCCCGAGACGAGCTTCATCGCCCGGGTGATCTTCTGGGTGTTCTTTACGGAAGCAACGCGCTTCCGAATGTCCTTTAGGCTGGGCATCGCGGACTCAGCCTCAGGCGACGAACTGTTGGTTGAAGGCGGCGATCATCGCCCGGAGCAAGGCATCGGTCGAGTCGTCAATTTTCTGCGTCGCGCGCAGCGTATCCATGACGCTCTTGTGCTTCGCCTCAGCAAACTCCAGCAGCTCCCGCTCGTACTTCCCAAGCACCTTGACCGGGAGGTGGTCAACGAGGCCCTTGGTGCCGGCGAAGATGACGACCACCTGATGCTCGGCCGCCATCGGCTTGTACTGGCCCTGCTTCAGCAGCTCCACGAGACGCTCTCCGCGGGCGAGCTGCTGCTGCGTATTCTTGTCGAGATCGCTCGCGAACTGCGCGAAGGCCTGCATCTCTCGGTACTGCGCCAGATCGAGCCGGAGCGTGCCGGCGACCTGCTTCATCATCTTCGTCTGCGCGGCGCCACCGACCCGGGACACTGAGATGCCCACGTTGATCGCGGGCCGAACTCCCGAGTAGAAGAGGTCCGTCTCGAGGAAGATCTGCCCGTCGGTGATGGAGATGACGTTGGTCGGGATGTAGGCCGAAACGTCACCCGCCTGGGTCTCGATGATCGGTAGCGCGGTGAGGCTGCCTGCGCCCTCGGCGTCGGACATCTTCGCGGCGCGCTCGAGGAGTCGGCTGTGAAGATAGAAGACGTCGCCCGGATACGCTTCGCGGCCAGGTGGCCGGCGCAAGAGGAGCGAGAGCTGCCGGTACGCCACGGCCTGCTTGGACAGATCGTCGTAGACGATGAGCGCGTGCTTGCCGTTGTCGCGGAAGTACTCGCCGAGCGTGCAGCCCGTGTAAGGAGCGAGAAACTGCAGAGGCGCGAGCTCAGACGCCGAGGCCGCGACGACGGTGGTGTACTCCATCGCGCCGTGCTGCTTGAGCTTGTCGACGACCTGGGCAACGGTGCTCTGCTTCTGGCCGATGGCGACGTAGATGCAGAAGACGTCTTTATTCCGCTGGTTGATGATCGTGTCGAGCGCGACCGCGGTCTTGCCGGTCTGGCGGTCGCCGATGATGAGCTCGCGCTGACCACGACCGATGGGCACGAGGCCGTCGATGGCCTTCAGCCCCGTCTGCAAGGGCTCGTGCACCGACTTCCGGGCAACGATGCCTGGTGCCTTGAGTTCGACACGGCGACGATGGGTGCTCTCGATCTCGCCGAGTCCGTCGATGGCCTGACCGAGCGCGTTGACCACGCGGCCCAAGAGAGCCTCACCCACCGGGACCTCGACGATGCGGCCCGTTCGTCGGACCTCGTCGCCCTCGCGGATGAGCGCGGCGTCCCCGAGCAGGGCGACGCCGACGTTATCGCTCTCGAGGTTCAGGGTCATGCCCATCACGCCGTGCGGGAACTCCAAGAGCTCACCGGCCATGGCCTTTTCGAGGCCATAAACACGCGCAATTCCGTCACCCGCCGAAAGCACAGTCCCGGTCTCGCTGATCTCGACATGCTTGTCGTAGTCCTCGATCTGCTTCCGGATGATACGGCTGATCTCTTCGACCTTGATTTCCATCGGTCCGCACTCCATTCGCACCGGCAGGGCCGATGAGGGCCGAGCCTTGATTTCAAAAAAAGAGGTCCTTAGCGCGAGAGTCCGCGGCCAAGAGTCGCAAGCTGGGCACGGACACTGCCGTCATAGACCTTGCCCGCAATCCGCGTCACGACGCCGCCCACGAGGGACGGGTCCACTTGCTGCTCGATGATCACCTTCTTGCCTGTGAGCTTCTGCAGGATGGTCTTTAGCCGCGCAGACTCGGGCTCAGTCAGGCTCGACGCGACCGAGACCTGGGCGCGAACCCGACCTGACTCGGCGTCGGCGAGTTCGTGGAAAGCCTCGACGATCTCGATGAGCGATCCGACGCGACCACGATCAACGAGCAGGAGCAGGAAGTTCCGCGTGACCGGGCTGACCATGACCCTCTTGAGGACCTCGACCAGAACAGACTTGCGGTCGGCCTTCTTGAACTTCGGGCTGAGGCAGACCTCCCGAAGCTCCCGTGAGGTCCGAAAGACCAATGAGATCCGATCGAGCTCGCGGCCAATCTGATCTTGGTTGTTTCTTTCGATCCCGAGTGACAAGAGGGCTTGGGCGTATCGGTGAGCAATCGTCGCGTTTCGCATGGCTCAGCTCCGCTCCTCAAGCCGCGCGAGGTACTCGCCCACCAGTCGTCGCTGATCGGCCGGACCCATCTTCTCGCGAACCAACCGGCCGGCTGCCTCCACGGAGAGACGGACGATCTCGGCCTCAAGTCGGGCCTTGGCGCGGTCGATCTCGCTCTGTGCGGTCCGCTCAGCCTCGCGCCGCACGCGCTCAGCATCGGCCTCGGCGTCGGCAATGAGACGGTCGCGCTCCAGTTCGCCCTGACGACGGAAGTCGAGGAGCATGGCCTCAGACTCAGCGGCGAAGGCGGACAGCCGGGCCTCGTAAAGCTGCAACCGGGCTTGAGCCTCGGCGAGCAGACGACCAGCCTCATCAATGTCCTTGGCGACGAGCGCCGAACGACCAGCGATCGCCCGCTTGACCGGCGTCTTGAAGAAGTGAACCAGCACGCCCAAGAGGATCGCGAGGTTCAGCGCCTGGAAGATAATGTTGTGAAAACCTGGCGCGGCCTGAGCGTCCCCCGAGGCCGACGCGAGGCCTGTCTGGGTGAGAAGCAAGAGTGCGCCGATGAAGACCGGGGTGACGAGATTTCTCATGGGTTGCGACCCAAGAGCTTGGTCGCCAGGAGGCGAGACAGGTCTTCTACGTGGGGGGCCATCGCGCCACGCGCCTGCTCTGTGGACCGGGTAATGTTGGCCCGCGCCTCCTCAAGCTTCTGGAGCATGGACTTGCGGGCGGCGGCCGCGACGGCCTCGCGAGCGCGCATACCCTCCGATCGAAGCTCAGCCTTGGCCTGAGCGGCCCGCAGTCGAGCGGCGTTCAAATCGGCCTCTAGCCGCTGGGAGAGCTGGTCAGCTTTCGCCGCCAAGACCTTCGCTTCATGGCGGGCCTCGTCGGTGCGAGCGCGCCGCTTGGAGGTGGCCTCGAGCAACGGGAGGAAGACCCAGCCGCGCAGCACAAAGACCAGCGTCAGTATGATGATGAGCTGAACGACGACAGTCGCGTCGAGGTCGAGGTCGACCATCGCCATCGGTAGAATGTTTGGCGAGATGGGCTGCATCTAGCTTGCCTGCCGGCTCCCTGAGGAAAGTGGCGGCCTTCTAGCACCGGCTCCTAGATGCGTCAATGCGTCCGCTACAATCGCGCCCTCGACAGTCGGCATTCCGACCGCTTGGGGCTCAGCGCCGGCCCTGAGCCGTGAGCACGCGGTAGTCGTCGCCTTCAACTTCGCAGAAATCACACATCTGCGTCAGGCGCGAGACGATGCGCTCGCCAATGCGAGCGCGAAGGTCGTCACGACCGGCCTCGGGTTCCCGCAGCCGAAAATTGGTCGTGAAGAGCGTGGTCCGCTGGGCGTTGTAGCGGCGGCTGACGAGCTCATCGAGCACGTCTTGCTCCCACTCCCGCTGAGTCCCCTTGCCGAGCTCATCGATGACCAGGACCGGCACCGCGACCAAGGGGCCCATAAGGGCAGGGGCCCGCTTGGGATCGACGAAGCCCTCCCGAAGCTCGGCGATCAGGTGCTTAAACTCGATAAACCTCGACGAGACGCCGCGTCTGAGGGTCAACCGCCGAAGCACAGAGACGGAGAGGTGCGTCTTGCCCGTGCCACAAGGGCCGGAGAAGACGATGCCCCGCTGCCCGGCCAAGTATTCATTTACGAAGCGGTTGGCCCGCGTGAGTGCCTCCCGGATCTGCTGACTCCGACGACGGGTCTCGAACGAAGGCAGGGTCGCGGTGAGGTAGTGGGCGGGCAGGCGAGCACGGTTGAATGCGGTCAGACGCTCGCCTAGGGCGGCGCATGAACACGGCGCGCAGCGATCATAGCCGTCGTCTCCCCGGCTGAAGACGAAGCCCTGGCCTCGACAAATTGTACAGGCCGTTCGGCAGACGCAGGACCGGGCCGCCAGGAAGTCTCCGGCGACCTCGACGCGGGCCTCCTCACCCGAGCAGCTGTGGCACTCTTGGGCCAAGATGGGCTTCACGACGCAACCTCCTCACCAAGCTCGAAGACCGGCAGCCCCAGATGATCTCGGGTGAGACGTCGAAGGCGAGCCGCCCGCACGACAGTGTACTCGCTCTCGGCCATCTTCGGCCGCTCCGGTCGAAGCTCTCCCTCCACTCCGTCCACAAGTGCGCGCTGGGTCGCGTTTGGCAGGCTGGCCCAGAGCTCGTCGAGGATCTCGCCCTCCAGCCGGGTGAGGTCGTCGTCCAGGTCGTCTCTTAGGACGGCGGAGGCCTGCGAGAGCGCGGCGATTCGGTCGGCCACGCGGAGCAGGCGCTCGCCCATCGGGGCCTCGTGACGACCCGCGGCGCCGCGGACGCGAGACACGAGCAGCGAGATCCCCTTTGGCCCCCGATCAAGGCCCGTGTCTGCCGCTTGACCGGCTGACCGACTCTGCCAGGCCCGAAGCGCGGCTTCGACGCCCACTTGAGCAAAAACGAGGCTTCGAACCCGGGTCCGCTGCGTCCCCGGCCGCGAGAACACCTGAGCGATCCCGTCGACCACCACCTGAACCGGTGCCCCCACCCGCGCCCATCGCTCCACGAGCGCGACGTCCCTTGGGGACAACATCAAGCCGCGACCGGTGTGGGCCAGAAAAGCCTGCTCCACGGCCGCAAGATATGCGGGGTTCACACGTCGAGGTTCTTGACGTTGAGCGCGTTGTCTTCGATGAACTTCCGGCGGGGCTCGACCTCATCACCCATGAGCACCGTGAAGATTCCGTCCGCGCTCTCTGAGTCTTCAATGCGGACCTGCAGGAGCGTCCGGACCTCTGGGTTCATGGTCGTATCCCAGAGCTGTTCAGGGTTCATCTCGCCAAGACCCTTGTAACGTTGAACGCCAATGCCCTTGCGGCCGGCCTCACGCACGGCGTTCCAGACGTCACGCGCCCAGGGCAGCGGCGTGTTTTGCTCTCCATCTACCTTGGCATAGGGAGCGGGTCCGAGGATGGAGAGGACCGAGAGGTGTCCGCGCAGCGCGATGAAGGCCGGATGTCGAACGAGGCCGCGATCAACGTCGGTTCGCCTCTCAGCACCACGATGCCGGGTGATGATGTTCAGCCGGTAGGAGACGGGTGAGGTCGTCTCCTCGCCGCCTTCTGCAGTCTGCACTGGAGCCTCGGGCGTGATCGTGAGGGCGAAGCGGGCCTCGGGCCCATGCATCAGGATCATCGCGGCTTCAGCCCGCTGCGCGCACTCACGCAGCGCGACCTCGTCCAAGAGGGTCTCCGCGGTCAAACCACCGATCTGCAGGAGCATGTCGAGCACGTCGAGGTCACCTCGGCGCACGGTCCGCTCCAACTCCTGGTAGTAGCTCGAGAGCTTGTTGACGACGTTTCGGAGCGTCTCGCCCTCAAGCAGCTCACCGGCCTGTGTGCGGACCACAACGTTGCGCGCGCCGGTGTCGATAAGGAACGACTCAAGGGCCGCCTCGTTCTTCAGGTAGGTGACGTTCTTGCCCTTCTTCACCTGAAACAGCGGCGGCTGCGCGATATAGAGGTGCCCGCGGGCAATGACGTCGACCATTTGCCGATAGAAAAACGTGAGGAGCAGGGTTCGGATATGCGAACCGTCCACATCTGCGTCCGTCATGATGATGACGCGGTGGTAACGCAGCTTCGCGACGTCGAAGTACTCCGTCCCGATGCCCGTGCCCAGGGCCGTGATCAGCGTGCCAATCTCTTGGCTCGACAACATCTTGTCGAGGCGCGCGCGCTCGACGTTGAGGATTTTACCTCGCAACGGGAGGATCGCTTGGGTCGCCCGGTCGCGCCCCTGCTTGGCTGAGCCGCCAGCCGAGTCACCCTCGACCAGATAGATCTCGCACTTGGCCGGGTCGCGCTCTTGGCAATCGGCAAGTTTGCCCGGCAGCGACGCCGTGTCCAACGCGCCTTTACGACGCACGCTCTCCCGCGCCTTTCGGGCCGCATCGCGCGCTCTCGCTGCGTCGACGGCCTTCATGACGATGCGGCGGGCATCCGTCGGGTGCTCGAGGAGCCAGCTCTTGAGGTACTCACCGATGGCATTTTGCACCAGCGGCTTGACCTCTGAGGAGACGAGTTTGCCCTTGGTCTGGCTATCGAACTTCGGGTCCGGGACCTTGCACGAGATAATGGCGGTGAGGCCCTCGCGCATATCGTCGCCCGTCAAGGGGGTCTTCTGGCCCTTCAGCAGGTTCTCGTCGTTCGAGTAGCCGTTGAGCGTCCGCGTCAGGCCGTCTTTGAACCCCGTAAGGTGGGTCCCGCCGTCCCGATTCCGGATGTTATTGGTAAAGCAGAGGATGTTCTCCTGGTAGGAGTCGTTCCACTGCATCGCCACCTCAACGCCGACCCCGTCGCGCTCCGTCACAAAGTAGACGATCGGGTGCACCGGCGACTTGTTCTTGTTGAGGTACTCAACAAACGACCCAATGCCCCCGTCGAAGCGGAAGTCGTGGTGCTTGCCCTCCCCCCGCTCGTCCGTGATCGTGATGTGCACGCCCCGATTGAGGAACGACAGCTCACGAAGTCGCTGGGAGAGGGTGTCGAAGCTGAACTCACTGATCTCGGGGAAGATCTCGAGGTCGGGCTTGAAACGAATCCGCGTGCCGTGTCGAGAAGAGTCGCCGACGCGGGCGAGCGGCGCTTGGGGCTCGCCCTGATGGTATCGCTGCGTATAACGCCCGCCGTCCCGCGTGATCTCCATGTCGAGCCACTCGGACAGGGCGTTGACGCAGGAGATGCCGACGCCGTGCAGACCCCCGGAGACCTTGTACGAGTTGTCGTCGAACTTTCCCCCGGCATGGAGGACCGTCATGATGACCTCGGCCGCCGATCTGCCCTCCTCGGGGTGAAGATCTACGGGGATGCCGCGGCCGTTGTCCTCGACGCTGCAGCTCCCATCGAGGTAGAGCACCACGGTCACCCGATCGCAGTGACCGGCGAGGGCTTCGTCGATGGCGTTATCGACCGCCTCATAGACGAGCTGATGCAGCCCCGTCCCGTCGTTAGGATCCCCAATGTACATCCCGGGCCGTTTTCGCACGGCCTCCAGACCCTTGAGCACCCGGATATTGGACGCATTGTACTCGGCGGGGCCATCCGTGGGCCGCGGCGAGGTCTCGGCCGGCACTTCGCTCATAAGAGGTTCCTCGAAATCGCCAGCGGGGGAAATTAGCGGGCCTTGGACACGAGAAGGTAGCGGTTCTGCTCGCCACCCTCGCTGTGAGTCGAGACGCGGGCCTCGTCGGACAAGGCGGTGTGCACCACGCGGCGCTCCGAAGAGCTCAGCCGCTCGACGACCGCGCGACGCCCGGTCCGAAGCACGAAGCCGGCGATATCTGCCGCGAGGCCCGTGAGGAGCGACTCGCGCGTGCCCTGCTCAGCGCGGGGTGCCTCGCCGAAGTCCAGACGAACCCGCACGCGCTCCGGACGACCGCGACCGGCCGCCAGAGAGGAGACGAGCCCGACGGCGGCCACGAGATCACGATTGCGACCGAGGCCATCGGCGCCTTGGACGGCGACCTCGACCTGGCCCTCCCCGTGATCACACGCGGTGACCTGGGCGCGAAGGCCCATGCGATCAAACAACCCACGGACGAAATTCGCGCTGGCGACGTCACAGGTGCCCGAGGGGGCAGGAGATCGCGGGCGCTCGGGGGCCTCGGCGCGGGCACGTTCAACAACCGGCGCGGGGACGACCGGTGCGGCTGCGGCCGGCGCTACGGGGGCGGGCTTCGCGGCCTTCGTCGGCTTGCTCGCCGCGACGGGCGCGACGGGTGCGGGCGCGACGGGTGCGGGCTTCGCAGCCTTCACGGGCTTGGTGGGCGCGACGGGCGCGGGCGCGGCCTTTGCCGGCTTGCTCGGCGCGACGGGTGCGACGGCAGCGGCCTTTGCCGGCTTGCTCGGCGCGACGGGTGCGACGGCAGCGGCCTTTGCCGGCTTGCTCGGCGCGACGGGTGCGACGGCAGCGGCCTTTGCCGGCTTGCTCGGCGCGACGGGTGCGACGGCAGCGGCCTTTGCCG
>SHZC01000119.1 GCA_009692505.1 Myxococcales bacterium | reverse complement strand
CGGGGCCGGGGCCGCCTTCTTCGCCGGGGCCGGAGCCGCCTTCTTCGCCGGGGCCGGAGCCGCCTTCTTCGCCGGGGCCGGAGCCGCCTTCTTCGCCGGGGCCGGAGCCGCCTTCTTCGCCGGGGCCGGGACTACATTCTTCGGTGCCATGAGATTCTCCTCGCTCTGTTGATTCCACGCCTATCGGACGTCCAAGTCGTCCGTGACATGGATTTAGACCGAATTTGTTTACACTCCGCAACGGCCATTTTCCGTAATCCACCAAAAATCGTATTCTCTTGGACTGTCGATGTCTGTGGATCAAGCCATGGTGATGAAGCATCACTCGGCTATCTACCTGTTTTCAAAGGACTTAAGTTCAGCACCAACAGGCATCTGAGACCTTTGCCGGTCGACGGCCACGGAGTCGATTCTCTGAGCAATACGCTGAATATCCTTGGATTCAGACGGGTTGACCGGTCGAATCCGTCGACCTAATGGACCGCCGCCTCACATCCACCACCGGCGAGACGCCGACACGGAACCCCGGCGACACACACCCGGCAGACTCCGAGAGCAGGTCCAGGGAACCGACCGCGGGCCGCGGGAGCGGGAAATCCACACCTCAAGGAGAGTGATGCCTTGCGTCCATTCAGTGGACGCAAGGCTGAAAACAGGCCCGGGGCAGGTTCTTCTGGAACGCCTGAAACGAGGGGAAGAGCTCGGCTGGGGGCCAACCGACGTCCTTCGGCAGGGCCGTGCCGAGATCGCCGCAGAGATCCGCGACGTCAAAGTCCTGCCCTCTCCAGCGTCCGGCGACGTGAATGGGCCGGAGGTGGTCAACACACCAGTTCTCTCGCATCGCGTAGAGCGCGGCGATATTCCACAAGGTCGTGGGCCCCAACGCCGACCGAGCGGGTCTCTGGCCGCCTGCGAACTCCAGGACCGTCAAATAGACATAGCCGTCCCGCACTCTCAGGGCTTCCGGGAAGATCAGACTGTTGTGGCAGGACGGGTCGACCCGAAGGTTGCTGAGCATCGCCGCCGTGTGCTGCACGGCGATGCCCGTGTACGGCAGCAGGCCGTGCAAGACGAAGAGCACGGCCGGTGCCGAGACGAGCGCGCTCATCGGCGGGTTGCGGGTCGCCCTTGCGCCCCGGAGCAGGCCGATCGCGACGACGATCAGCGGGCCGGCGGCCGAGGCCTGGAGGGCGCGAGTCAAACGCTCGGCGTCCAGGACGCACCAGATGGGCACCGTCGCGAAGTCTCTGGCCCCGGCGCAAGCGGCGTTGAGGGCAAGGCCGAAGCCCGCGGCCGCGAGCAGCGTGCCTCTCCGGTCGCTTACCCACTGCCGCGCGACGACAAGTTCCCGAGCGCGAAGGCCCGCGACATGGCCAGAGAAGATGACTGCTCCAAAAGCCGGCGCGAGCGTCAAGGTGAGCGGCAGATGGAAGAGCAAGGCGACGACGAAGCGGGCCGGATGCCGCCTCCAGACAAGCACGGCGAGCAGAAGTTCGACCAGGACAACCACGCCTGACAGAGAAGCGCCCGGCACCCCGACAGCCTGCACCCACGCTGACGGCAGCAGATAGTCCAGAAACTGGGCATAGGCATGATGCGCGCAGCTGATCTCCGGGTTGAAGAAGTCGGTGTTCAGCTTATGAACGGCCGCCGTCGCATAAATCACCGAGGTGGTCCCAGTGACGGCCATTCTTGCCTTAGATGAGGCTGATGCTGTTCCATAAAATGCGGCGACAGCCCCAACGAGCGAGACGATGAGCAGATAGAGCGACTGCGTCATCACATCTCTCAAAAACAGGAGTGGATACGCCACGCTGACCGCCGTCAGCAGGAATCCGAGCAGATGAGGACGCCAGAGCAGGAGCATCGCGCCGACAATCTCAACGCCCTGCGGCAGCCCCCAGCCCTCGGCCTCGAAGTCGGGCAGGGCGGCATGGAGAAGAGAGCCCACCGCCAGCGCCCGCGCCCAGAGCGCGAGGCTGGCATCCCCGGTCACTGGCAGACGCCGGCCCCGACGCAGCTCTGACCGGCCGCGCAGTCGTAATGCGCCGCACAGCCGCACCAGTTCCCATTGGGGCAGCAGAACTGCCAGCCGCAGGCGTTGCATTGCCGATGAAGGGTGCCGTCGCCGTTTCCGCAGGGCGCCCACTGGCACTGGGCGCTGCAGCCCTGGTAGCCGCAAGCGTTGCAGTCGCGCTGCTGGCCGGCATCGCAGACGCCCTCTCCGCCGCAGGCATCCCACTGGCACGCGCCGCTGCAGGTGCGCGTCCCGCACCGGCCGCACGGCTCGGGGGCTCCCGGGCTGCAGACGCCCCCCCCGTCGCAGGCACCCCATTGGCACTCGGGGCTGCATCTTCTCACGCCGCACAGCCCACAGGCCTCCTCGGCGTTCGGCGTACACTCGCCTTGAGCCATGCAGTCCCCGAAGGCGAGCCACTGGCCGTCGGGTCCACACGTTCGCGACTGGGTCCCGCAGTTGCCGCAGGACTGCATCTCGGTGGCCCCAGGCTCGCACGCGCCGCACTGCCCTTCGCCCTGACAGGCCTGGCCGTCGGGGCAAGGAACAGCGGCTCCCCAGCGGCCGCAGCCCGAGTTGACCTCGCAGGTCGACACGCCTTGACCGTCGCAGCGGGTCCGGCCGGGCATACACTCGCTGACGCAGCCCGCGAGACAGACCCCGTCGGCGCAGCCCCCCGGGCAGGCCGCGGCCGCACCCCAGACCGCACACCCGTCCGCCCCCGCCTCGCACGCCACGATCCCCCCGCCTTCGCAGCGGGACTCGCCCAGCCTACAGACGTCGACGCAAGCGGCCCCGCAGCCCTCTGGCTCGCGGCACCGTTGTTCAGCGGAACAGAGGGCGGGCATCGCCCAATCCAGGCAGCCATCGGCAGACCGTTCGCAGCGTTGCGCCTCCAGAGACGAGAGGCAGACCCACTCCCCCTCACGGCACTGGTCCGCGCAGCCGCCAAGGGCGTGGCAGGTCCCGCCCGAGCAGACCTGAATCCCCGCGTCCGGCCCGGGTGGGCACTCGACGGGCTCCCCGAAGCGCGGGCAAGCCTCGTCGACGAGACACTCGACGCTCGCCGAGCCCCCGAGGCATCGCCGCTCCCCGGCAGAGCAGTCGACCGGACAATCGGAGCGGCAGGCTCCATCGGCACAACGCTGAGCGACCGCGCACGGGCTCGGTGGACCCCACTGTCCACAGCCGTCCGGGCCTCGGTCGCAGACCTGGACCCCTTGGGGCGCGCAGCGTTTGGTCGATGGCCGACAGGTCTCCCCGCACGCGCTCGCGCACGTTCCATCTAGACAGGCCGTGCCGGCAGCGCAGATCTCCGGCAGGCTCCAGTGGCCGGCCTCGTCGCAGAACTGGGCCGTGCCCTCGGCGCACCGCCGGGTCTCGGGCACGCAGACAGGGTCATTGGCCAAGCGCGCGCAGCCCACGGCCATGCAGCCCAAGGTGATGACGGTCACGACGCGAAGAAGGGGGGCGACGAAGGACATGGCCCCGTAGGATACTGCATCTCATGGATAAGCCCCACGAACTCCCCCACCCGCTCCAAAGACTCGGCGCGGCGGTGCTCACCGTCTCCGACACCCGAACGATGGAATCCGACACCTCCGGGGCGCTCGCCCGCGCGCGTCTCCTCGCCTTGGGCCACGAGGTCTGGGTCCATGAGATCGTCCGAGACGAACGGGCGCTGATCAGTGCCCGGGTCCTCGCGCTCGTCGACGAGGCCCGAATCGACCTCGTTTTCCTTACGGGCGGAACCGGGATGACCCGACGCGATGTGACCCCCGACGCGATCACGGACCTCGTCATGCCGAGTGATCGGCGGGTCGAGGGCTTCGGCGAGCTCTTTCGGTCCTTGTCTTATGCCGAGATTGGGAGCGCGACGATCCAGACCCGGGCCGATGCCTGGATCCTGCGCGGCAAGCTCGTCTTCGTCGTGCCCGGCTCAACCGGTGCCGTTCGACTCGCGTTTGATCGCATCCTCGATGAACAACTCGACTTCGAGTTTCGTCCCTGCAACTTCGTGGCGCTCCTGCCGCGCATTCGAGGAGAGCGTGATTGACGACTCCGCTGATCTCTGCCGTCTTGAGTCTCGTGCTCGCGGCTCCGCTCGCTGCGCCGCCCCCCCTGCCGGACCACGAGCGGCAGCGATTGGAGAACGGGGAGATCATCATCCACGGTCGCGTGCCGGCCGACGACATCGGGCTGGCGGTGACGGGGTACGCGCTCGTCGACGCGCCTCCCGAGAGCGTCTGGCCCCACATTCGGGACTGCGGCCGCTACGATGAGTTCATGCCTCGCGTCGTCAAGAGCGAGCTGCGCGGGGGCACGGCGGACGAGGGGCTCTGCTTCGTGGAGATCTCCGTGCCCTTCCCGCTGAGCAACCTGTGGGCGGTCAACGACACGAAGTGTGGGTCGCTCGCGACGGGCGGCTACGAGCGGAGCTGGAAGCTGAAAGAGGGCACTTACCGCAAGAACCGGGGTCGCTGGCGAGTGACCCCTTGGGGTGATGGGCAACGCACGCTCATCTACTATGAACTCGAGGCCGCGCCGGACACGATGGTGCCCGATCGTCTCCTGCGCTCCGCCCAGAAGGACACCTTGCCGGACGTCTTCAAGGCGGTGCGCGCGAGAACCAAAGCCGCGATGAGCCCATAAAACGCCCGAGCCCGAGGAGATCCTCAGGTCGGGCGGGCTTCACCCGAACCCCGTCGCTGACGTCGCCTTGGGGGCCGCCCGCGTGAGGCGCGCTCGGCAGCCGGTGTCAGCGTGGATGGGGCGAGCACATCTTCGAAGGGGTTTTCAACGTCCGGGACATCCGGGCTGATCTCGATGGCCGCGCTCATCGTGCTCGGCGCGAAGACGGCCTCAAGCTCCTCCCTCGTGAGGGAGTCCAAGACGAGCCGCTCCGCGTCAATCGTCGCATCGAACAAGGCCTGCTTTCGCGCCTGAAGCTCGAGAATCTTCTCCTCGACGGTGTCGCGGGCCACGAGCTTGTAGACGACGACCGGCTTGGTCTGCCCGATGCGGTGCGCGCGATCCGTTGCCTGCCGCTCGACAGCTGGGTTCCACCACGGATCGAGGTGGATGACGTGGTCGGCGCCCGTGAGGTTCAAACCGGTGCCTCCAGCCTTGAGGCTGATGAGGAAGACCGGCGGGCCGCTCGGATCGTTCCAGCGTTCGACGAGCGCCTGTCGCTCGCGGGTATGGCCGTCGAGGTAGAGCCAGTTGAGCCCGAGCGCGCGAAGATCCTCCTCGACGATCCGCAGGAGCGAGGGCCACTGAGAGAAGATCAACGTCCGATGGCCCTCGGCGACGATCTCCTCGAGCGTCTCGCGCAGGAGGGAGCGTTTGGCCGAGGCCGTGACCTTGCGCGCCTCTTCGAAGGGCAGGAGGCGGGGATCGCAGCAGGCCTGGCGCAGGCGCATGAGCGCCTCGAGGATCTGAATGGTCGCGCCGCCGACGCCGGTGGTGGCGACCTTGTCGAGGACCTGATCTCGGAAGGTGGCCTTGACCTGCTCGTAGAGCTTGCGCTGGGCCGGACCGAGCTCACAGTAAAGGACTTGCTCGGTGCGCGGCGGCAGCTCGGTGGCGACCTCCTCCTTGCGGCGGCGCAGGATGAAGGGCCGGATCCGCCTGCGGAGTTGCTCGAGCGCGCCGACGTCCTGCTGCTTCTGGACGGCGTTGGCATAGCGGTTGGCGAAGGCGGCCTTGCTGCCGAAGAAGCCGGGCATGAGGAACTGGTAGATGCTCCAGAGCTCGACGAGGGTGTTCTCCATCGGCGTGCCCGTCAGAGCCAGTCGGTGGTCCGCCTGGATCCGCTGACAGATCATGGCGATCTGGCTGTCCGGGTTCTTGATCTGCTGGGCCTCGTCGAGGACCACATATCGGAACCGGGTCTCGGTCATGAGCCGCTCGTCGTAGCGGAGCAGCGCGTAACTCGTGACGATGATGTCGACCCCGGTCGTGGGCAGGGTGTCCTTCCGCCCGCTCCCGTGGTGCACATAAATCCGAAGGTCGGGCGTGAACTTCTTGGCCTCGGCGGCCCAGTTGAAGACCACGGAGGTCGGGGCGACGACGAGGGAGGGGGGGCCATCGGGATCGGCGTGCGTATCGCTGAGCAGCAGGAGCGTCTGGAGGGTCTTGCCTAAGCCCATGTCGTCGGCCAAGACGCCGCCGAGGTCCATGTCGCGCATCCAGACCAGCCAGTGAAAGCCGCGCTTCTGGTACTCGCGGGGCTCAATCTGCACCCCACCCGGGAGCGGCCACTCGGGCACCCCATCGAAGTTGAGGATCTTCCGGGCGATCTCACGCCAGCGCACGAGTGCTGCGGTGTTTCCGGCCTCCTCAAGCAGCTCGGCGACGAGGGGAGCGGCAAACGCGCCCATCTTCCCATCGGCGGCGGCCCGAACCTCTTTGAGCTCGACGAGCGTATGGGCGTGGCGTGTGAGCCACTCATCGGGCAATCGGAAGGCCGTGCCGTCCGGGAGTCGATGATACTTGCGGCCTTCACGCCAGGAGGCGAGGACCGCGTCCATCGAGACCTCTTCACCCTCGAACTCGAAGCTGACCTTGAGGTCGAACCAGTCGAGGCCGCTGCCCACCCGCACCTGGGGATCGAGCTTGCCTTTGGGGGCGAGTCGCTTGGCGGTGTTGTCGGCGAAGACCTCCCAGCCGATCGCTTGGGCTTTGGCGATCCCGTCGAGGAGGAAGTCGAGGCCCGCGTCACCGATCAGCAGCCCCGTGGCGATGCCGCCGGCGGCGAGACGCTCGAGATGGCCGAGCTCCGCTTCACGATGTCGGTGCGCCAGCTTCGGCTTGCCAACACCCACGCCGTCGGTCCGTTCGACCTTGACGAGCGGACGGCCATCCGTCGCCGCGACTTCGCCGATGGCGTCCCCCATCGCGTACCCGAAGCGGGCCTCCACCGAGAGGCCGTCGGGGTGGGCCTGCACGATGAGCCGAGGCATCACCGGCACAGTCCCGACCGCCGCCGCGCGGAGGTGGCGGGTCCGCACCACGAGGGGTACGCGCACCGCCGGGATGAAGTGATCGAGGAAGTCAGGGATCTGCTCGACGGGCACCTTCGGGAGCTGAACGCTGACCAGACGAATGACGCCGGGGTGCGTATCGAGCGCGAGAGGACGAACGACGTCGTCGGCCGTGAGGACCCAGCCACGCGCGACGGGGATGAGCGCCTTGATATGGGGCGAGAAGCGAAGCCTGAGCTGCCCTTCTTTCCCGTCGTCAATCTCCAGCTCCACCGTCAGCGGCTCGGCCGAGACCCGGACGCGGCTCTCCCCCACATAGACGTCGTCGGCGAGCGGCAAGAGCGAGAGGTAGTCGGCCTCGAGCTTACGCAAGGCGGCCTGAGCGCGAAGGAGCGAGACGGCGTTGAAGCCGGCCAGGCTCTCCAGGAGATCGATCTCCTCGGCCACGCGGTCGATGCGCTGATCAATCTCGGTGATCGACTCGACGCGCTGACCGGCCTCCTCGAGGTTCGCCGGGAACTTCCAGATGTTGTGCTCCGTCGCGGCCTTGCGCGACACCCGCACCAAACACCGCTGGATGAAGTTGCTCGACGGTCTCGGTCCCCCAAGGAGATCAGACGCCTCGCCCGTCTTGAGGACGTACCGAATCCAACCCGGGGCGGGGCCCTTCTCGTCGCCCTGAGGCGCGGGCTTCTGCCGAGGGGACGTGTCCTCCAGCAGCGGCGCGAGCGACATGACCCAGCTCGGCGTCGAGAGGATCGCCATCACCTCGGGGATTCGGACCCCCACCGCCAGGGTCACGGCCGCGACGTGGACGCAGGCCCACGCGGGCTGACAGCGATTGCACCGCAGCTCGTAGAGCTTGGTCGGCACCTCGACGGTCGAGGCCGCGTAGGAGTTCCCCACGACCTCCCGCTCGCCGACGCGGAATCGGAACTCGCCCTGCCGCTCGCCAAAGCGAATGCCGCGGGCGAGACTCAGACACTCGTTCAAAAACGAGGGCTTCAACGTTTCGGTGTGAAACTCCAACCGACGGAGCGCCTCGACCACCTGCGTCCATGAAATGTCCACCGGAGCCTCGAATGGCAGCGGTATGGACGGGACGGGCTGGGCGTTGCGCGTGGTTGGAGGCACCCAGCGGCTTTTCGCCATCTGGTCAGATCCTCCCAAGGACGTCATGACGACGGAGCCGATTGTGACCGGACGCTGCGCCGTGGTTCAAGCGAAAAGGGAAAAGCCCGCTTATTGTCCCGGCACAAAGAGGTCGGGGATGAGCTCATGGCCCGGCCTTGCGGCGTAATGATCGAAGTCCGTTTGCCCAGATTCGCGCAGGAGAACCTCGTCGATGAAGAACTGACCCGACGTCGTTCGGGCGTCTGAGGTGAGGATCTTGTAGGCGGCGTCGGCCATGATCTCGGGCGTGCGGCTGCCGTTGATGAGCGCGTCCCCGCCGAGCCACTCGACGGCGGCGGTGGCGATGAGCGTGCGCGGCCACAAGGAGTTCGCGGCGACGCCGACGTCTTTGAGCTCAGCGGCCAGCCCGTAGGTCATGAGGCTCATGGCGAACTTCGAGGTGGTGTACGGCGTGTGCTGCACAAACCACCGGGGTTCGAGGCTGATCGGCGGCGAGAGGTTCAGGATGTGGCCGTTGCTCGACCGCTTCAGGTGCGGGATGCAGGCCTGCGCGCAGAGGTAAACGGCCCGCACGTTGATGCCGAAGATCAGGTCGAAGCGCTTGACCGGCAACAGCTCCGTGGGCTGGAGCATGATGGCCCCGGCGTTGTTGACGAGCACGTCAATGCCCCCGAACTCGGAGACGGCGCGCTCGACCATCGTCGCGACCGCGGCCTCGTCGCGCACGTCGACCTGAAGCGGCAAGGCGCGGCCACCGGCGGCCTCAATCTCCCGGGCCACGTCGAAGATCGTGCCCTTGAGCTTCTGCCCGGAGTCGTCGGCGGTCTTGGCGGCGACCACGACGTTGGCCCCGTCGCGAGCGCAGCGCAGGGCGATGGCGCGACCGATTCCCCGGCTCCCGCCCGTGATGAGGACGGTCTTGCCGCTGAGGTTTCTTGCAGAACGGTTTTCCATATCGGGCCTCTTTCAGCTTCGGAGGATGTCTTCGATTTCGGCGAATACGTGGGTCCGCCAGCGAACCAGGGGGCTGTCCCCTCCCGTGAGCCGTCGAGTCTCCTCGAGGACGGCACCGAGGTCGGCGAGCGAGCAGTGGGGATCGCTCGCCGAGACGCGCACCCCGGGCGGCGGTGGCCCCGCGGTGTGCCAGGCGGCCATGAGGCGAGTTTGCCCCGCGAGCAGCGCCTTGACGGCGACGAAGCCCAAGCGACTCCCGAGGAGGCGGTCGAGCGCCGACGGCCGACCGCCTCGCACAATGTGGCCGAGGACGCTGACCCGCGTCTCCTTGAGCAGCCCCGCCTCAGTGTTCGCGCTCAGCCGCTCGTCCACGCGGGCCTTCAGGCGCTCGGTCGTGATGGCTACGCCTTCGGCTTTGATAATCAGCACTCGCTTGGGCGGCACCGCACGGAGGCGGGCCCCCTCGATGGTGCGGACCACGGCGTCGACCACGTCGTCTTCGGTGCGGCCCGACTCCCGGAACAAGACGAGATCAGCGCCCGTCGCGATGCCGGTGGTCATGGCCAGGTAGCCGCTGTCGCGCCCCATGACCTCGACGATGAACGTGCGCCCGTGGGCGGAGGCGGTGTCGGCGATCTTGTCGCAGGCTTCGACGATGGTGTTCATCGCGGTGTCGACGCCGATGGACAGGCCTGTCAGCCCCACGTCGTTGTCAATGGACGCGGGCACCCCCACGACCAGGAGCCGCTGGGAGCCGAGCTCCTCGGGCGCGCTGAGCGCGTGGAGCCCTGCGAGTGAGCCGTTGCCGCCAATGACGAGGAGGTGCTCGATGCCCTCTGCTGCGAGTGCCCGGCGGGCTGTGTCTCGACCCTCGCGCGTCAGGAACTCGGGGCATCTCGCGCTGCCGAGCACGGTGCCGCCCTCTCGGACGATGCCGTGCACATCCGTCGGCGCGAGCGGCACAAACGCGCCCGCACGCAACCCCACGTAGCCGTGTTGCACGCCGTAGACCCGCCATCCGGCGGCGTGAGCCACGAGCGTCGCGGCGCGGATCGCCGCGTTCATGCCTGGCGCGTCGCCGCCGCTCGTGAGCAGGGCCACGCTCTTCGCGGGCATCATTTGGATTTCCGACACCGGCGCAGTCGGCCAAAGCGCAGTTCTGAAGTCAACGCCTGTAGACGCCTTGACAGCGGGGTGGGGATTCCGGTCAAACGCCCTCCCATGAAGTTCCTTCTCCTTGAGAATATCCACGTCGTTGCCCGGGACGCGCTCATCGCCGCAGGCCACGAGGTCTCGGCCACCGGCGCGTCCATGGGATCCGAAGAGCTCGTCGCCCACCTTGAGCGCGAGCAGATTGACGTGCTCGGCATTCGGTCCCGCACGCAGCTCAAAGCCGAGGTCTTCGAGACCAAGCACGCCCTTCAGGCCGTCGGCGCGTTCTGCATCGGGACGAACCAGATTGACCTCGAGGCGGCCAGCCGCGCCGGCGTTGCCGTCTTCAACGCGCCCTTCAGCAATACGCGCAGCGTCGCCGAGCTCATCCTCGCCGAGATCGTCGTCTTGTCCCGAAGCCTCGGTGATCGCTCCAGTGAGCTTCACCTCGGGAAGTGGCGGAAGGTGGCCACCGGCTGCAACGAGGTCCGGGGCAAGACCTTGGGCATCGTGGGGTATGGGCACATCGGTCGGCAGATCGGGGTGCTCGCCGAGATGATCGGCATGACCGTCATCTTCCACGACGTCCTTCAGCGTCTGCCCATGGGCAATAACCGGCCGGCCGCAAGCCTCGATGTGCTGCTCTCCCAGAGCGACTTCGTCACCCTTCATGTGCCCGAGACGCCGGCCACCGCGGGCCTGATGGGGGCCGACCAGTTCGCGCGCATGAAAAACGGCGCCCGGTTCCTCAACGCCAGCCGAGGGACCGTGGTCGACCTTGTGGCCCTCGCTTCGGCGATCCGCAGCGGACACGTCGGCGGTGCCGCGATCGACGTCTTCCCTACCGAGCCCGAGGCGAACTCCAGCGAGGGCTTCCTCAGCCCGCTTCAAGGCCTGCCAAACGTCATCTTGACCCCACACATCGGCGGGTCGACGAGCGAGGCGCAGGAGAACATCGGCCGAGAGGTCTCCGGCAGCTTGCTGCGCTACCTCGAAGACGGCTCGACGATGGGCAGCGTGAGCTTCCCCGAGGTCGATCTCCAGAGGCTGCCGGGTCGACATCGGCTCGTCCACGTCCACCAGAACGTGCCGGGCGTGCTCGGCGAGGTCAACGGGATCGTCTCTCGCCACCGGGGCAACATCCTCGGTCAGGTCCTCGGTACGAACCCCCAGATCGGGTACGTGATCATCGACTTTGACTCGAACGCGGCCGAGCTCATCGCGCGGGATCTCGCGGCGGTGAACACGACCATCCGAGTGCGCGCGCTCGGGTGATGCCCACCGACTTCCGGCGATATTTTAACTTCGAGGAGCTGACGGACTTCGTGCAGACCCTCGCCTCTCGAAACCCCGAGTGGGTGAACCTGCGTTCCTACGGCCAGTCGCGCGAAGGGCGGCCGCTGCACTTGCTCACCATCGGCGCGACCGAAGGCTCGGCCCAACGTTCGGAGAACAGCTCTAACCAACGCTCGGCCTTGTGGATTGACGGCGGCACCCACTGCGCCGAGTGGGCGAGCGTGATGAGCGCCATCTATACGGCCGACCGCTGGGTGTCGCGCCTCGTCGAAGGCGATGAGGTGCTCCGGGCGTTCTTCTCCAGACACCGAGCCTACATCGCGCCGTGCCTCTCGCCCGACGGCTACGCGGCCATGCATGCCGGCGCGCCGTACCTTCGATCGACCTTGCGCCCGCCCCCCGCCGGCGAGGTTTTCAGCGGCCTTCGACCACAGGACATCGACGGGGACGGCCGGGTGCGGACGATGCGGTTTCGGCACGCCGGTGGACCCTTCGTCTACGACCCGACCGCTCCTTTAGGCCACCGCCCCCGCAGCCTCGACGATGCCGCCTCCGACGCGTGTTTCGTGCTCGACGAGGGCCTCTTTGAGCGATGGGACGGCGTGGCGTTGACGCAGGCGCCCCGCGAGTTTGGGTTGGACCTCAACCGGAACTTCCCGGCGAGCTGGACGCCCTTCCGGATGTTCGGCATGGACGGGGGCGACTACGCCCTGTCGGAGCCTGAGAGCCGCGCGGTCGTCGACTGCATCGCCGCCCTGCCGCGCCTCTGCGCCGCGGTCACCAACCACACCTACACCGGTGCCTTGCTCACCCAGCCCTATCGCCGCCCTTCACCCTTGGGCGAGGGCGACCTCAACCTCATGGAGAGGCTCGCCACCGAGGCCGTCAAGGGCACGGGCTGGAAGGCGCTCAGGGTCGTGCCCGACTTCACCTATGATGCCGAGCGCCCCATCGTCGGCGTGCTCGCGGACACCTTCGCGACGGTCTTCGGCATCGCCGCGTATACGCTGGAGATCTGGGATCCCTTCGCCGCCGCCGGGCTCGAGCTGCTGCGTCCGGCGGAGTTCTTCGCCCGCCCGGACGCCGAGCTGGTCCGTAGGCTCCTCGCCTACTTTGAAAAAGACCCGAAGAACGTCACGCCCTTTCAGCCCTTCGACCACCCGCAGCTCGGGCCGGTCGAGCTCGGCGGGCTGGAGTACATGAGGACGGTCCGGAACCCGCCATTAGTCAACCTGGTTGACGAGCTGGAGAAGGCTTTCGTGGTGGCGGATCGTATGAGGCGCGCGTTGCCTGAGGTCGAGGTGGACGTTCAGGTCGAGCGGGTTGGGGCTTCACTGTGCCGAGTCCGCCTTCGGGCGAGGAACGACGGCTTCTTGCCGACCACCAGCTTGGCGCACGGCCGGACGTTGACCCCCTGCCCCGCGAGCTTCGTCCGCCTTCGGACGGGCGGTACGCTCAAGGTCCTCGAAGCCTCGACGGAGGCCAAGCTCCCCATGCTCGACGGCTGGGGCTCGCTTCAGGCGGGCCCCTCGCGCCATCCGCTCTATCCGGAGCTGTCGAGCGAAGGCGGCCCGAGCTGCGAGGTGGGTTTTCTCGTCTCCGGTCACGGCCCGCTGGAGGTCCACTGGCAGCTCGCGCGTGCGGGGTTCGGCCGGGTGGACCTGGAGGTGTGACGAGGCGTCTTGATGAGCCTCAGATGAGCCGCTCGTAGTCCTCGAGCCCGAGCTTCCAGACGGGCACCCCGCAGAATCGCGGCCCCTCGGGGCAGTAGGGTTTGCGTTCGGCGCGGAGGCGCAGCCCGCAGGGTGGGAGCAGGAACTGCCCGAGTCGGGGATGGACCGCGCGCACCTGCTTCACCTCGTCGAGGGTCGCGCTCCAGATCTCCTCCTGCGCATTGTAGCAGAGGCGCGATGTCCACTTATGGTGCTGAAAAAGGAGATCACCGCTCTCTTCGAACCGGATGGGGTAGGCGTTCGGCAAGAGGTACAACGCCTGCTCGTCGGCCACGCCGAGGTCGCGGAGCTGGTCGATCGTGGACCAGACCTCGCCCATCCGAGCCATGAACAAGTCGAGGGCGGCCGGCGACGATTGGATCAGCGCGGGGATCACCACGTCCGGAGTCAGGCCGCCGGCGAACGTCGAGGCGAGCGAAGGCCTCGAACCCGGCGTCATCCGGTGCCGCTGATCCTGGCTATCGGCCGAGTGGCTGAGCTTCTTCTTGAACGTATAGTGCGGGTGATGCAGGGCCCGCATCGCCTTGTCCAACGTGCCCAGGCTGAGCGACTCGCCGAGCAGCGGGTTCTGTGCAGGGTCAAGAACTCGGGCGATGGCGGCGTCGTCGTCAAGCGCCTCGGGGCTCAGACCGTAGACCTCTCTGACCGCGTCGGCGACCGTCCGCTCGGCGTTGACCTTCCAGTCGACGAGCAGGCTGGTCTTGCCGCCGAGCGAGTGATCGAAGGCCTGATTAAAGACCCGGGCGTCTCGTGTAGCGTACCCGACCGGAGGTGGGCCGGGCTCGAGCTGAGGCTCCAGGTCACGGAAGAAGAGGGGGTCGACCTCAGAGACCGCGTCGACCATCGCCATCACGAGCAGGCGGGTCTCTTTGGGGACGTCGCCGACGCGGCAGAGCCGGTGATACCGATGGAGCGTGAGGCCGCTGATGGTGTGATAGAGGTGCGCGTGGGTGGCCACCGGCAGGGCGTAGCGGGCGACCTCCTGGGCCTTCTTCTTCAGCGCGGGCGCCCACTTTTCGGCGTGCTTGCGACGCGCGGGAAAGACCGCGAAGAAGGCGTCGGCGCAAGGCCCGCCCAAGAGCGAGACGAGCTCGGCGTAGGTCTCGTGTTGGCGGGTGACGGCGGCGTCGTAGAGGGTCTGGGCAAGCGCGGGCAGGCGCGGGCGGGTGACGCTGCCCGCCTTGACCCCGACGTACCGCTGGCTGACCTGCTCTGAGTTGTAGAAGGGGTGCGCGTGCAGGAACGACCACAGGGCCTGGCGACTGACCTGCTCGATGACGAACTGAAACGTCGAGTGCTGGAGGGTCGTGTGGTGCCCGGCCTCGTAGGTGCTCTTGGCGATGCGGTCGCGCAGGTCGCGTGAGGCCTCGTCTTTGTCCATCTCGGACGGCCAGATGACCCGCGAGGTGTAGCAGGTTCGGGCTGTAGCCACGGCGTTGTTGAACGGCTCAAGGAAGCTGTTGACGAGCGTGACCTTGGGCGGCGCGCTTTCGAAGTCTGGGTCGGACATAGCGTCCGATTATGGCCGAGTCGGTCGCCGCTGTCGCCAGCCGACGGTGGCTCAACTAAGGTCCGGGCCATGGCCCAACATCGACACCTTCGATCCATCGACTGGGAGACGACGGGGCGCGAGGCGCTCAAGCTGCTCGTCGAGCTCCTGCGCTTCGATACGACGAACCCCCCCGGGCAGGAGCAGGCCTGCGCCGAACACCTCGCCGCCTACTTCCGGACCCATGGGCTCAACCCCCAGATCCTGGTCTCGGCACCCGGACGGGGGAACGTCGTCGTCCGGCGAGTCGGCAACGCGAGCAAACCGCCGCTGCTCATCGGGGCTCACCTCGACGTGGTGCCCGCCGATCCCTCGCGATGGAGACACCCGCCCTTCGAAGCCGAGATCCACGACGGCTATGTTTGGGCGCGCGGGGCCATCGACATGAAGCACATGGCGGCGATGGGCGCCGTCGTGCTCGCGCTGCTCGAGCGCAACAACATCGCCCTCGATCGCGACGTGATCTTCGCCGGCGTGGCCGATGAAGAGGTCGGCTGTGCCCTCGGCAGCGACTGGCTCGTCACCCACCACCCGGAGCTCGTCCGCGCCGAGTACGCCCTCGGTGAGCTCGGCGGCTTCACGCTGTACCTCAATGGCAAGACCATCTACCCCATCCAGGTCGCCGAGAAGGGCATCTGCTGGGTGCGCGTCCGGGCCCGCGGCAAGCCCGGCCACGGCAGCGTGCCCACCGCCGAGAACGCCACGGTTCGACTCGCCGAGTTCGTCGCCAAGGCCGGTCGAACGCGGCTCCCGATGCACGTCTCCGAGCCCGTGCGCCGCTTCGTGATGGCCCTCGCCGAGACGCAGAGCCTGCCCGCCCGCCAGGTCCTCCCGCTGCTGCTCGGCGACGCCTTCGGAGGCCGGGTCTCCACGCTCATCCTCGACCGGGTCATGCCCGATCAGGGGTCCGCCAACGTCTTCAGCGCCTTGCTCCGAAACACCGCCAACCCGACGGTCCTCAGGGCCGGCACCAAGACCAACGTCGTGCCCGCGGTCGCCGAGGCCGAGCTCGACGGTCGCATCGCCTTGGGATCGAACGCCGAGGAGCTGCTCGCCGAGCTGCGGGCGCTCGCCGGCCCCGACATCGAGATTGAGGTCATCACGGCTGCCCCACCCACCGAGACGTCTCCCGACACCGAGGTCTTCCGCGACCTCGCCGCCGTCGTCGCCGATCACGATCCCGGGGCCATCGCCGTCCCGTACGTGATCCCCGGCTTCACCGACGCCAAGTCCTGGTCCAAGCTCGGCACGCGTTGTTATGGCTTCTCGCCGGTCCGCTTCGATCCGAAACACGACATCCGCTACGCCGAGCTCTATCACGGCGACGACGAACGTATCCCGGTCGACGGCTTCAAGTTCGGCTTACGGATGTTGTTCGACGCCGTGTGCCGCATCGCAGCGACCCCGTAATCCTGAGCCTCGAAAGAACTTTTTGACGAACGCCTCGCGGTTATGGACCGTACGAACGAAGCGTTGACGAAGTTCAGGTTTACGACAGCGGGGGCCAGACCGCGGTTCGTTCGCCGGGGGTTGAAGTATGGGCGTCCACTCTTCGCATGGTGGCGGTTTCCGGATCGAAGTTCAGCTTGGTGGCTCGAAGAAGGACGCCTTGAGAGTCCGGCTGGAGAGTCCGGCGGGCCATGTCCTGCTTGAGCAGACCCAAGTCATTGATGGGGGTCCGGCGCGGCCCATCTACGAGGCGCTGTTGACGGCCATGGCCGAGGCGCTGCGGCGCGACTGTCGGCAGCTCACCGTCGACTTCGCCCCAGCGAGCCTCTTGTCCTTGCTTCGGCCGGAGACCGAGGCCAATCAGACGCCGCTTGAACGGAACATTCGCCGCTGGGCGATCTTCCAACTCCACTTCTTCGACCACGTCTCCTTG
>SHZC01000118.1 GCA_009692505.1 Myxococcales bacterium | reverse complement strand
GTGGGCGTGTAGGCCGCAGCGACCGCCCGGGCTTTGGTCAAGCTCCCCCTAAGCGAGCAGCTCCACAATCGCATCCGTCACTCGACCAGCCTCGGTCCCGAAGGCCTCGACGCCGATCCCCGCCCCACGCAGCGCGGTCAGCGGCGCGTGGCTCGCGTTGCCGGAGTTCGGCGAACGATAGTGCCAGCCGCCCTTGAGTCGGCCGCCGCCTCGTCCACACACCAAGATCGGATAGTCCTCGTTGGAGTGGGTCTTGCCGTCGGCGAGCTCGGTCGTGCAGAGGATCGAGCTGTTGTGGAGGAGGTTGCTATCGCCCTCCGGCGTGTCCCTCAGCGTCTGAAGAAAGTCGCCCAGTCGCTCCATGATGAAGACCACCGCGCGATGGACCGTCGGTTGCGGCAGACCTTCGTCGTGACACATCTGGTGCATGCTGTTCTGGGCGCCCGCTGGCCAGACGACCACGCCCGATCCGGCGCATGAGAACATCACGGAGAACGAGCGCGTCAGGTCGCAGGCCAAGGCCAAGGCCATGAGTTGCGACATCATCGCGTTCTTCTCCTGGAGCTGCTCCCGACCTTCGACGTCGGCGTAGTCGCCGGGGCGATCGGGGCGACGACACACGGCCCCCTCGGTGCTCAGACGCAGCTCGATGGCGCGGATGGACTCGAAGTGCTGGTCAAGGCGGACGCGGTCGCTCGCGCCGACCCGGGTCTTCAGCGCGGTGATTCGCCCGTTGACGAGGTCGAGCACGCTCCTTCGGGCCATCGCCAACTGCGGCTGGGTCGGCCCGGCCCCGAAGAGGCGGTCGAAGAAGACCGCAGGGTCGTACTCGGCGGGGTTCGGGTTGCTCGGGCCGTTGTGCGAGAGGTGCTGGAACGTCGTGCCCTCGTCCGTGCCGTGGAAGCGGGCCACCCCGACCTCGAGGGACCGAAACGGCGTCTGACCGTTGAAGTGATCGGCGGCGAGCTGATCGACGCTCTTCGTGGCGAACGTGGTGACGATGGTGTCCCGCGTCGTGCCGAGCTGGTGGTATCGGGAGCCCGTCATGATGCCGGTCATGCCGCTGTGGTGCGCGTGCTGGGCCGTCTTAATGTGAAGGCCGGTGACCGGGCTGACGTAGTCCCGCACGCGCTGGAGCGGGGCGAGCTCCTCACGGGGGGACCAGCCGAGGCCAACCCCGTCGGGCACCCAGTGCTCAGGCCTCACGCCATTGCCCCAGAACCACACCCCAAAGCGGGTGGGCAGCGGCTGGCCTTGAGCCAAGGCGGTCCCGTTTCCGTTGAGCATGCAGTCGAGCGCCGGGAGCGCGATGCCGGCCGCCGCCCCGCCGAGCAGACCCCGGAGCACCGTTCGTCGATTGAGGGGCTTTAGCATCAGGGCTCCGGCGTGGAGGCGAGTCGGAAACCGGGGCTCGCGGCGAGCTCGACGGCGAGGGCTTTGACGCGATGGCCCGCTTGGCCGAGCTTCCAGGACAGCTCGAGCAGGGCCGGCTCCTCGCCGCGTCCCTCGAGGTGCCCGGTCGCATAGCGATACATGCGGCGCACGAGACAGGCGCCGAGGTCCGGGTGGTCGGCGAGCACATGACCGAGCTGGGTCGGGCCGCTGAAGCTGACGCCGTCGAGGTCGCCGCGAGCGTCGATGGGCAGGCCCTGGTCCGTGGTGCGATATGCGCCGATCGCGTCGAAGTGCTCCAGCGCCAGCCCCAGCGGGTCCATGTATTGGTGGCAGCCGTTACACGTCGGATCCGCCCGGTGCCGCTCCAGCTTCTGGCGCATGGTTTGCGGGCCTGCGGGGCCATCCTCGAGATTAGGGATGCCGGGAGGCGGCGGCGGAATATCGAAGCAGAGCAGGCTCGCCTGAATGAACTTGCCCCTCAAAGTCGGACTGGTCACCGTGTGGTGCGCGTGCATCGACAGCACTCCGGCCATGCCCAGCAGGCCGCCGCGAGGGTGATTGCCGGGCAGGTCCACCGCGCTGAAGGCCTGGGAATCGGCGGGTCCGTCCAAGCCGTAGAGCGCGGCGAGCTCCCCGTCGATGAACGTGCGTCGCGTGGTCAAAATCTCGCGAAAGTCGGCGTCCCGAACGAAGGCTACGTCGCCAAAGACCTTCTCAATCTCGGTCCGCATCGAGCGGGCAAGCGTGCCCGACATTTGGGGGAAGGTCGCCGGATCCTTCTGCAGGCCGTCGAGGCGATCGAGGCTGAGGTACTCGGAGAAGAAGTGGGTCAACCCTCGCTCGGCTTTGGCATCGGCCACCATCCGCGAGGCCGCGGCGCGTACCCCGGCCTCCGTGGAAAGCTCCCCGCGCGCGGCCGCGTCGAGTAGGACCTCGTCGGGCGGTGAAAGCCACAGGAAGTAAGAGAGGCGGCTGGCCATCTCGAAGCCCTCGTACCGACGCCGGGTCGGGTTCGACGGGTCCGGCAAGCCCAGCTCGACGCGGTAGACGAAGTCGGGAGCTTGGAGCAGCGCGGATAGCCCGCTCACGAGCGAGAGGGGCACATCCCTGAGCTGACCTTCGAGGTCGGTCATCAAGGCCAGGATCGCGTCGAGCTCCAGGGGCAGAAGCGGCCGCCGCCAAGCCCGTCGGCCGAAGCGCTCGAAGGCCTTCCGCACGCACGGCTCCGCGATGGTCAACGGCTCGCAGCCGAGGAAGGCCGACCGCCGCGCGGCGTCGAGCATGACGAACTCCGAGACGAGGAGCGCGGCGGCCTCCAACTGCTCGGCCGCGCGCGGGGAGACGGTGAGGTCCGTCGCCCCGATGGTCGAAAATCCATGAAGCGGGGTGTCGGTCTCGAGGTCCTGCGGCACGGGGAGGTCGGGTCCGAAGAGATCGTAAAGTGTATTGACGAACTCGGCGCGGGTCAGGCGGTGGAGGACGCCCGGTGCCGGCTCGAAGCGCGGATCGGCTTCAGCGAGCGGCGGCGGAGGGGCGTTGGGGTTCGTGGGATCAGGCGGGCCATTTGGGCCATTTGGATCAGGTGGCCCACTGGGTGGCCCACCTGGAGAGGGTTCGTCGGCTGCGCCGCCCGCCTGGGGCTGCCCCATCGATCCGGCCGCGCCCGCCGTCGGCGTCTCCAGGCGTCCCTCGATGCAGCCGGCGATGCAAAGGGCGAGAGCGACGAGCTGCTGTCTCACGGCCAATCCTCCACCATACGCACACCCCCCATTTAGCGTCCGAGCGTAGCTGTTTCGCAAGGGTCCACCGACCCCGGTTGTCGACTCGAGGAGACTCTGTTCAAATTCAGGGCTCGTTTTTGAGGTCTGTCCATGTCCCCGCCCGTCGTCCTGACCGCCTGTGTCTTTATCGGTGTCGTGCTGCTCCTGATCGGCGAGGCCCGGGGTGAAGCTCGCTTGAGCGCCCTGAGCAAGCCCTTCGCGTCGCTGGCCTTTACGGGGCTGGCGGTGTCTTTGGGGGCCCTTGACGGCGTCTACGGGCAGGCCGTGATCGCGGCGTTCGTGCTCTCGCTCTTCGGGGACATCGCGCTCCTCTCCAAGGCTCCGGCCGCGTTCAAGGGGGGGCTCGGGGCGTTCTTTCTGGCGCACCTCGCGTTCATCGCCGGCTTCGTCGGGCTTGGCCCCTCCCTCCCGGTCACGCTCGGGACCGCGGCCGGCATGGCCGTGCTCGCGGTGATCACGCTGCGGTGGCTTTGGCCACACGTATCCGCCGACATGCGCGCGCCTGTCGTGCTCTACGTCGTCGTGGTCTCGGCCATGGTGGCCACAGCCGCGGGCACTCTCGATCCGGTCCTCGGCGTCGCGGCCTTGGCGTTCGCTGTCTCCGACGTCTCCGTGGCCCGCGACCGCTTCATCAAGCGGGTCTTCACCAACCGCCTCTGGGGCCTGCCGCTGTACTACGGCGCGCAGGTGGTCTTCGCCTGGTCGGTTGCCACGCGGGCCGGCTGAGGCGAGCAGGACGCTGAAAGAGGGCCGTCTTCAGGGGCGGCCGGCGCAATAAACAACGTGCTGCGCGCCCCTCCGCCCATGGGCGTGCACCCGGTGTTCTTCAACGTCGAAGCCGGCTCTGCCCAGGCGTTCCTTGAACCTCTCATCCGGGCCGGCCGACCAGACGCCGAGCACACCACGCGGCCGCAGCGCTTTGAAGCAGGCGGCAAGCCCGGCGGGGGAGTAAAGCCAGGCGTTACCCGGGTGGGTCACGGCGGTCGGCCCATTGTCCACGTCGAGCAGGATGGCGTCGTAAGCGTCCGTCTCGGCCCGGAGCAGGGCGGCAACGTCAACCTCCTTAACCGACGAGCGTTCATCGCGGAGCGGGTGGCCGGCCCGGTCGCCGAAGACCTCGCGGTTCCAGCGCACCACGCCGGGCACGAGCTCGGCGGTGACGACGGTGGCGTCCGGGCCGAGGTTTCGCAGGGCCGCAGCGAGCGTGAAGCCCATGCCCAGCCCCCCGATGAGCACACAAGCTCCCAAGCGGGCGGCGACCCGCTGGCAGGTCCGCTCGGCCAGGGCGTCCTCGGAGGCGTGGGCGCGGGTGCTCATCAGCTCGCCCTGAGCACCCGTGAGACGGATCACATAGCGGTCGCCGACCTCGAAGAGGCGCAGCTCGCCGCCGTCACCCGGGATTGGGGTCGTGTCGAGGAGCTTGTAGGGCAGCATGGAGGGCTTTAGGGCTCGTAGCCCAGGTTCGGTCCCAGCCACCGCTCGACCTCGAGGACATCCATGCCCTTGCGTTGGGCGTAGTCAAGGACCTGGTCGCGGCCGAGCTTGCCGAGCAGGAAGTACCTCGCGTTGGGATGCGAGAGATAAAGCCCGCTGACGCTGGCCGCCGGGCTCATCGCGAAGTTCTCGGAGAGCTCGAGGCCGATGGACCCCGCGTCGAGCAGGCGGAACAAGGTCGCCTTCTCCGAGTGGTCCGGGCAGGAGGGGTAACCGAACGCCGGTCGGATGCCCCGGTATCGCTCGGCGATGAGGCCGTCGTTGTCGAGGGCCTCGTTCTGGCCGTAGCCCCAGTCGCAGCGCGCAGTTTGATGGAGCTTCTCGGCGAAGGCCTCGGCGAGCCGATCGGCAAGCGCCTTGACGATCAGCGCGGAGTAGTCGTCGTGCTGCGCCTCGAACTCCGCGACGTAGAGCTCGACGCCGAGGCCCGCGGTCAAGGCGAAGGCCCCCACATAGTCGGGCCCGTCGGCGCGAGGGGCGACAAAATCTGCCAGCGAGCTGTGGGGCTTATCGTCGGATCGAGTGGCCTGCTGCCGGAGCATGGGGAACCGCGCCGCGACCTCGGTGCGGCCCTCGTCGGCGAAGAGCACGACATCGTCGTCGCCCTCCCTGCAGGCGGGCCAGAAGCCATAGACCGCGCTCGCCGTCATCCGGCCCTCCGAGACGATCCGCGACAGCAGCGTTTGGGCCGAAGCGAAGAGGTCGCGAGCCGCGCTCCCGTACTCCGGGTGTTGCAGGATGGCTGGGAATCGCCCGCGCAGCTCCCAGGCCGTGAAGAAAAACGTCCAGTCGATGTAGGGCACGAGATCGGCGAGCGGCACGTTGACGAGCGCGCGTCGGCCGATGAAAGACGGCGTGGCCCGCTCGGTGGCTCCATGTGCGAGCCGAGGTCGATTGTCCCGCGCCAGCGAGAGTGGGAGCAGCGGCTTGTCGAGGCGGGCCGCGTGGAGGGCCCGAAGCCGCAGCTGCTCGGCGCGATTATTGAGGTCATAGGCCGGGCGCTGCTCGTCGGACAGCAGGGCTGAGACCACGTTCACGGCGCGCGAGGCGTCCAGGACGTGTACGACTGGGTGCTCATAGACCGGGGCGATCTTCACGGCGGTGTGCTGGCGGCTCGTCGTCGCCCCGCCGATGAGCAGCGGAATCTTCAGCCCCCGTCGGGTCATCTCACGCGCCACATGAACCATCTCGTCGAGCGAGGGCGTGATGAGCCCCGACAGCCCGATGAGATCGGCCCCTTCGCTGACCGCCGCGTCGAGGATGCGAGTGGCCGAGACCATGACCCCGAGATCGATGACCTTGTAGTTATTGCAGGCGAGCACCACGCCGACGATGTTCTTGCCGATGTCGTGCACGTCGCCCTTGACCGTCGCCATGACGATCTTGCCCTGGGCGATGGACTGACCGTCGGCGGCGGCCTCCATGAACGGCTGGAGGTAGGCCACGGCCCGCTTCATGACGCGGGCGCTCTTGACCACCTGCGGCAGGAACATCTTGCCTTCGCCAAAGAGGTCTCCGACGTGGGCCATGCCGGCCATGAGCGGGCCTTCAATCACGCCGAGCGGGCGATCGACCGTCAGCCGCGCCTCCTCGGTGTCGGCCTCGATGAAGTCGACGATGCCGTGGACGAGCGCGTACTTCAGCCGCTCATTCACGCTCGTGTCCCGCCAGTGGTGCTCGAACACGCGCTTCTGCCCGCCGCCCTTCACCTGCTCGGCGAACTCGACGAGTCGCTCCGTGGCGTCGGCTCGGCGATTGAGGATCACATCTTCGATCCGAACGAGGAGCTCTGGCTCGATGTCCTCGTACACCATGATCTGGCCGGCGTTCACGATGCCCATGTCCAGCCCGGCGCCGATGGCGTGGAAGAGAAACGCGGAGTGCATCGCCTCGCGGACGTGGTTGTTGCCGCGGAAGGAGAAAGACAGGTTGGAGATGCCGCCGCTGATGTGGACGCCCGGGCAGGCGGACTTGATCTGACGCGCCGCCGAGATGAAGGCCAGGCCGTAGGCGTCGTGGGCCTCGATGCCCGTCGCCACGGCGAGCACGTTGGGATCGAAGATGATGTCCCGGGGATCCCAACCAGCGGTGTTGACCAGCAGATCGTAGGCCCGCGAACAGATCTCGACCTTGCGCTCCACCGTGTCCGCTTGCCCCTGCTCGTCGAAGGCCATGACCACAGCGGCCGCGCCGAATCGCCGAATCCGCCGAGCCTTGTCGAGGAAGTCGGCATGGCCCTCCTTGAGGCTGATCGAGTTGACGATGCCCTTGCCCTGAACACACTCTAGGCCTGCCTCGAGCACCTCGAACTTGGAGCTGTCGATCATGATCGGCAGGCGCGAGATCTCGGGTTCGCTGGCGATGAGGTTCAGGAACCGCTGCATGACCGCGGCCGAGTCCAGGAGGCCCTCGTCCATGTTGACGTCGAGGATGTTCGCGCCGCCGCGCACCTGATCGAGGGCGACCTCGAGCGCCGTATTGAAGTCCCCGTCTTTGATCAGGCGGGCGAAGCGCAAGGAGCCGGTGACGTTGGTGCGCTCGCCGATGACCGTGAAGTTGCCGTCGTCGCGCATGATGAAGGGCTCAAGGCCGGAGAACCGGGCGAAGGCTCCGAAGCCGTCTGTGGCCTTGGGCAAGGGGCGGGGGGGGAGGCCAGCGACGTGCGCGGCGATCTCCCGGATGTGGTCCGGCGTGGTGCCGCAGCAGCCGCCGACCATGTTGACGAGGCCCTCTTGGGCGAAGCCGCGCAGGAGGCCGCCGGTGGTGCAGGGGTCCTCGTCAAAACCCCCGAAGGCGTTGGGCAGCCCGGCGTTGGGGTAACACGTCAAACGTGTCGTCGCGACCCGCGAGAGCTCGACTAAGAAGGGCCGCATCTGCACGCCCCCGAGCGCGCAGTTCAGCCCCACGCTGAAGGGGCGCGCGTGCTCGATGGACAGCCAAAACGCCTCGATGGTCTGACCGGAGAGCGTGCGCCCGCTCAGGTCCGTAATGGTCACGCTGATCATCAAAGGCACGTCGGTCTCTCGGCTCAGGCCGCGCTCGGAGAGGACGTCGTCGATGGCCACGAGGGCGGCTTTGGCGTTGAGCGTGTCGAAGATCGTCTCGACGAGGAGCAGGTGGGCGCCGCCGTCGAGGAGCCCACGAACCTGCTCGGCATAGCCACGGACCACGGCCTCGAAGGTCACAGCGCGGTAAGCCGGATCCTCGACCTTCGGCGACATGGACAAGGTGCGGTTCAGCGGTCCGAGCACGCCGGCCACGAATCGCGGGCGTGTCGGATCTCGGCGCGTGAACTCGTCGCAGACCTCGCGGCAGAGGCGCGCGGCCTCGACGTTCATCTCGTAGGCGAAGGCCTCAAGGCCGTACTCCGCTTGCACGATGGACGTGGCCCCGAAGGTGTTCGTCTCGATGAGGTCCGCGCCCGCCTCGAGGTACTCCCGATGCACGCCCTGCACGATCTCGCGGCGCGTGAGGCAGAGCACATCGCCGTTCCCCTGGAGGTCACGCGGGTGGGCGGCGAAACGCGAGCCTCGGAAGTCGGCCTCCGTGAGCTCATGCCGCTGGAGCATCGTGCCCATCGCCCCGTCGATGATCAGGATGCGGTCGTCACATTGGCGGCGGAGGACTTCAGCGATCGGGAGCATGGAAGAAAAGTGTCACGGTGGCCGGAAGGCGGCAAGGCCTCGGGAGTCGTGCTAAAAGCTCGACCCGCATGTTCACCGTCTCCGAAGTCGTCCGGTTTTGCTATGGCCACCGGCTCCTAGACTATGTGGGCCGCTGCGCTCGGATTCACGGTCATAACGCCAAGGTCGAGATCGTCGTCGGGGCCCTTCACCTCGACCATCGGGGCTTCGTCTGCGACTTCGCCGATCTGGAGCGCGTGGCGAACGCCTATGTCGAGTCGATGTTTGATCATCGCCTCCTGCTGCGGCACGACGATCCGCTCATCCCAAGGCTCCTGGAAGCCGACGAGGACCACGTCGCCCTGGCGGTGAACCCGACGGCGGAGAACCTCGCTCAGCTCATCGGAGACCATCTCATCGCTCAGGGGTTCGCCGTGGTGGAGATTCGCTTCTTCGAGACCGAGACCTCCGTGGCCGTCTATCGGCCCCTGACGCAGACCTGACGGCGTGCTCTGGATCTTCTGCGCCCTGGTCGTCCTCGCGGTCCTCGTCGACTCCGCGCGCCTCAGACGACGGGCCGGCCGGCTGCCCCGCCTGTCCGCGAATGTCGACCCCCCGGCGAACTCGTTCAACGTCATCAACGGACCGGGCGTGAGCCTCGACGAGGGGACCCGGATTTCAGCGAGCGAATACGCGCTCAAGAAGGGTCTGACGGTCCTCGATCTCTGGCCTGCGGGGCTGCCTCCGGATCTCCTGCTCGGCCTGCTTCAACTCGTCGACGTCGATCGGTTTCGAGGTCAGCGCCTTGGTCGGATGATCACGGCGGGCCACGCCTTCGTCGTCGACGCCGACGTGCTCTCCCGCGCCCAGGTGCCGGTCGACTCGACGCCGCTCGACCCGGTCTCGTTCTTCGAGATGGGCATCGAGCTGAAGCGCTTCGCCTGCACGCAGACCGACGTCGTCTTCGCGCCTGATTGCACCGCCGTGCCGCTGCCCAAAGACCAGCGCCGCGCACTCGCTCGCACCGCCATGGGCACGGCGATGCCGACGCTGTATGCGATCCGGGCGGCGTGGCTGCTCACGTTAGTCACGCTCGCTTTGACGGTGCCGATCGCTGGCCCGGCCGCGCTCGTGGCGTGGATGCTCAAGCCCGTCTTGTCGCTCGCCGGTACGGGACTTCGAGCGCGCGGCCTCTTCGTCTACGCAGGACTTCGACCCCTCTTCGAGCTGTGGGACTTCGTGGTCGTGATCAAAGGCCGCTGGCGACCGGACCGACCCACCGAGGCGGAGCAAGTCGAGGCCCTGCGGCCCATCTATGCCGCGCTGCTCGCCGAAGGGCAGGCGGCTTTCTTCCAGGAGCGCCGCCTCGATTGTCCGATCTGTAAGGCCCGCTCGCTCCGCACGACCGTTGAAACCGGCGACCTCTTCCAGTTCAAGCCCGGCCGCTTCAGCGTCGACGAGTGCGGCGACTGCGGCCACGTCTTCCAGAACCCGCAGCTCACGCCACAGGGGCTCTCGTTCTACTACCGCGACTTCTACGATGGGCTCGACGCTGAGGCTCTCGAGGCGCTCTTGGGCTCGACCCCACAGGTTTACGAAGCCCGCGCTCGCATGGTCATCGGCCACGGGGATCCCAGCGCCTGGCTGGACGTCGGCGGCGGCAATGGGCACCTCTGCTGCGTCTCGCGGGACGTCTGGCCCAAGACCCGCTTCGACGGCCTCGATCTGAGCTCGGGCATGGAGCTCGCGGCCCGTCGCGGCTGGGTCGACCGCGCCTACAATGGCCTCTTCCCCGACCTCGCGCCGACTTTGACCGCCGAGTACGACGTGGTCTCGATGTCGCATTATCTCGAGCACACGATGGATCCGATTCGGGAGATCCAGGCCGCCTCGAACGCGCTGCGGGCCGACGGGCTCCTGCTCATCGAGGTCCCCGATCCGGAGTCCTGCTTTCGGAAGCTCCTGGGGCGGTTCTGGCTGCCCACGTTTCAGCCGCAGCACCTGCACCTCCTGCCGGTCAAAGCGCTCGAGCGGCTGCTGCGCGCCTCGGGCTTCGAGCCGCTCGTCTGGCATCGGGGCGAGACGCATTACCCGCTCGATCTCTTCTTGGCGTCGTCCCTGTTCTTGAACCTCATCGTGCCCAAGCCGCCGCGGCCCTGGCTGCCGCCGAAGGGCCCGCTTGCCCCGTTGATTCATCGCGTCGGCTGGGCGATTGGGATGCCGATCCTCTTTGTCGCGCTCACCGTCGACGTGCTGCTCTCGCCCTTCATGCGCCGCCCCGGCTTTTCGAACACTTACCGGGTGCTCGCGCGGAAGGTCGCCTCGCCTTGACCCGGCCGTCCTGGCTGCCCCCGGACCAAACGGAGACCCGGAAGTTTCCGGTCGTCGGCGAGCGCGCGCCCTCACCAAACGCGCCGTCGCCCGAGGTCTGGACGCTGACGCTGACGGGCGCGGGTCGGCCGCCTCAGGTCATCTCGTACAGTGACTTGACCAACGGCCACGAGCAGCACCTGACGATGGACGTACACTGCGTGACGCGGTGGTCCCATCGAGAGATGCGCTTCATCGGGCGCCCGCTGTCCGAGCTGATCGGGCCGGGCGGAGCCTTCGAGGCGGCACCCTCCGTCACGTATCTGCGCTTCCTGGCCGACTCGGCGCGCGGGCACGATACGGGGCTGCCGCTCGAGGTCGCGCTCGCAAAGACCTGGCTCGTCTGGGCCACGCCTGAGGGCTTGTTGAGCACCGAGCACGGCGGGCCTCTACGCACCGTCACCCTCGGACGATATTTCTATAAGAGCCTGAAGTTCCTGCGCGCGATTGAGCTGCTCGAGACGCCCAGACTCGGCTACTGGGAGCGGGAACACGGCTATCACGAGGTGGGTGAGCCCTTCGCGGGAGACCAGCGGTTCGTGACCGGGTCCGTGAGGCCCGAGGTCGTTCAGCGTTTCGTCAAGTCGGTTGACTTTAGCCCCTATTGGGGACGCACGCTGTCCGGCCTCGCGCTCCAAGGCTTCAATCCGGCGACCCGTCTGCTCGGCGCGGTGTCGCTGAAGAACTGTCGGCTCGACGGCGCGAAGCTCTCGGGGGTGGACCTGTCGGGCGCGAACCTCAGCTTGTCCCACTTTGACGGGGCGGAGCTCCAAGGCTCAACGCTGCGGGGCGCGGATCTCGAGGGCACGTTCCTGGCGGGGGCGGATCTGCGGGGGGCGGATCTGCGGCGGACGCTCCTCAATGGTGCCGAGCTCTGGAACGAGCAAAGTTCGGCCCGCGTCGAGGGCGCCGAGTTCGCCGGCTCGACGGGCCTCCTGGAGAGCCAGCTCGACTGGCTTCGGTCGCAGCCGGTCGCCTCTCTGCCCTGACTGACGCTCGGCACCTAAACTTTGGCGACCCATCACGCGGCGGTCACATGAGAATGCTAAAATGCCAGCCATGACCTCACACATCCTGGTCGTTGAAGACGAGCTCGACCTCGTCCGCTCCCTCGAGTTCAGCCTGAGGCGCGAGGGCTATGTCGTGCGCTCCGCGACGACTGCGAAGTCCGCCCTCGAGCTGCTCGCTTCCGGCCCCGTGCCCGACCTCGTCCTGCTCGATCTCATGCTCCCGGACTTGAGCGGGACCGAGGTGTGCCGGCGCATCCGCGAGGGCGAGCGGACCCGCCACACCCCTGTGATCATGATCACCGCCCGCACCGAGGAGATTGACCGCGTCGTCGGCTTCGAGGTCGGCGCGGACGACTATGTGACCAAGCCGTTCAGCGTGCGTGAGCTCATGCTCCGGATTCGCGCAATCCTCCGCCGCTCGCACGCCGAGCCCGTCGACGCTGCGCCACAGGTCTTCGGCTTGGTTCGCCTCGACGACGTTGCCCATCGGGCTTGGGTTTCCGAGGTGGAGATCCGGCTGACCGCGCTGGAGTTCCGGCTGCTGTCGACCTTCCTCGCCCGCCGTGGCCGGGTCCAGACCCGCGATCTCCTGCTCGCCGACGTCTGGGGCATAGAGGCCGACGTGACGACCCGGACCGTCGACACCCACGTCAAGCGCCTGCGCGAGAAGCTCGGAGACGCGGGGGAGTATGTGGAGACGGTCCGCGGTGTCGGCTACCGATGGCGGGCGCGCCCAGAGATGGCACACTCGGGGGAATGAACCTCGCCCTCCGTCGCCGACTCTTCCTCGCGGCCATGCCGATCGTGCTCCTCGGGGCGTGGGTGCTGGGGTCGTGGATCATGCGCGACCTGCGCCTCGCCGAATCGACGGACCTGCGGCGGCGGCTCAAGGACGAGGTGGCCCTTGCCGTCTCGGTCCTCGAGGCGAAGGGGCCAGCCTCGATCGCGAGCCGCTTCGCCACGCTGCCTCGATCGCCCGAGACCTCGGCCCAGATCTACGCCCTCACAGGTCAGCCGCCCTCCTGGCAGAAGACGCTGTTGACCCTGGCCGCCGTCGAAGAGGTCAACGACGACCGGCTGAAGGCGGCCCTCGAAGCCACCGGCCCCCTCTTCAGCCCTGACGCGCCCGGTGCCCTTGGCTGGCAGTCTGTCTTGCAGTCGTTCTCGGGCGGCGACGACGGCTCAAGAATGGTCCTCGTCCTCTCGGGGCGCGGCACCGTCGTCGAAGGCGCGCTGGATCACCTGGTCTTTCAGTTGGTCGTCGCCGCAGCGCTCTCGCTGCTCGCCATGCTCTTGCTTGCGAACCTCGCGACCTACTTTGTCACGAAGGATCTGCGCTCGATGTTCCTCAGGCTTCGCCGCGCCCCCGGAGTCGGCCTTGCCCGGGAGCCGGAAGACGGCCGGCCGCTCGGCTCCATCGCGCTCTCGATTCAAGCACTCACCCTCAAGCTGGAGCAGTCAGTCACGACCCTGACGGTGGAGCGCGACAGGTTCGAGGCGGTGCTCGAGCGGCTCAGCGACGCGGTCATCGCCCTCGACACCGAGCAGCGCGTGATCCTGATGAACCGCTCGGCGCTGCACCTCTTCGGTCACGAGAAGCAGCCGCTCGGCCGCACCCTGCTCGAGGTCGCACGGATCCCCGTCTTGTCCGAGCTCGTGGGGCGGGCCCAGCATGGGAAGAAGGCCAAAGCCGAGTTCGACTGGCCCGGCAAGAAGCGGCGGCGTCTGCTCGCGCGGGCCATCCCCGCTCGGGGGTCCGGCGGAACGATCTTGATCGTTCAAGACCTGACCGCGCTCCGAAGGCTGGAGACCCTGCGGCGTGACTTCGTCGCCAACGTCTCCCATGAGCTGCGAACGCCGGTCGGCGTGATGCTGGCCAACACCGAGTCCCTCCTCGATGGTGGCCTCGAGGAGCCGGAGATCGCGCGCGGCTTCGTGGAGTCGCTTCACCGCAACGCCGAGCGACTCGCGCAGCTTGTGGCGGACCTCCTCGATCTGTCCCGGCTGGAGGCGGGGCAGCCCAACCTCCGGCCCGAGGAGATTGATCTGCGTGACGTGCTCGACGATGTCGTTTTCCGCTTGGCGTCGAAGGCCAAGGCCCTTGGGGTGGGGCTACACGGCGACATCGCCGAGGCCTCGCTCGTGCTCGCCGACGCCAAGGGGCTCGATCAGGTGCTGACGAACCTGATCGACAACGCCATGAAGCACGCTGGGGCCGGCGCGTGCGTCCACGTTCGCGTGCGGGACGACCTCGATGTTCAGGTCCTCCGGGTGGAGGTCGAGGATGACGGACCGGGCATCGAGCCCGCGCATCGTGAGCGCATCTTCGAGCGTTTCTATCGGGTGGATCCGGGTCGCTCCCGCGAGATGGGTGGGACCGGGCTCGGCTTGTCGATCGTCAAGCACCTTGTCGAAAATATGGGCGGCACCGTGGGCATTGAACCCGTCGTCCCGAGGGGGTGCCGCTTCTACTTCACACTGCCGCGATGGACGGAGCCCAAGGACGCGGGCGTGTAGAGGCCTTCAAGCGACGCTCAGGCTGATCCACGTCAGGCCCAAGGCGACCGTGCTCCCCCCGAGCAGCCGTGACGGCCAAGCGGAGCCCGGTCGCAGGGGAAATCGACGACGGCCCTTGGCGGCGAGATACGACATGACGAGGCCGAAGGTGGTCATCGACACGGTGACGCCGAGTCCGAACGCGAGGACGAAGAGCACGACGCCCGGCCACGCTCTGGATGCGAGGAGCAGGCCAGGCAGGCTCAGGAGGAGCCCCCGCACGCCGCTCAGGGCAAACGCCGCGCCCGCGAGACCCACACGCGGTCCGTGGCGATGGGGCGGCTCGTGCGGCGCCCCGTCGTGCGGCGGCAAACCCGCCCCGTGACGCAGAACCCGAGCTCCGAGTGCGATGAGGAGCAGCCCCCCAAAGACCTCGGCCAGCCGCTCAAAGGCCTCAGGGATCGTCGCGCCGAGCACCGCCGCGCCGAGGGTGAAGAGCCCGAGCGTCGCGGCGTGCCCCAAGCCGAAGTGCACACTTTTCTGGATCGTCCGCGCCACGCTCCGCTCATCCCAGAGCAGGGTCGCCAGCGCCGCGCAGTGGTCCGGCCCGAGCCCATGCTGAACGCCGAGCACGAAGCCGGCGACGACGGCTGCGACATCAACGGTGGCGAGGAGGTCGAACATCGGGGGCGCGTCTTATCAGAGCAGAGGCCCTGAGCCAACCGCCCCGCGCCCCTCAGTACCAGAGGTGGAGCTGGAGCAGGCCCTCATCGAGCGTCGGGGAAAAACGCTCCTCGGCGATCTGCCAGTTGTGCCGGTACTGGGCGATGATCTCGACGTACCGGACCACGTGATACTCGAGACCAAAGACCATCCGATGGGCCGTGTCTTTGGCGTTGTCGACGTTCGCGTCCCGCCACTCGTAGCGTGTCTTGAGGTTGAGGCCGTCTCGCAGGAGGTAGTTGAGCTCATGCCAGACGGCGAGGCCCGTGCTCGCTTCGCCCTTCTTTGGAGCCTGACGATTGATCATGTACTCCGTCAGGTACGAGAGCGGCGGACCACCCCAGGGCCGGAGGTTGATGGCCCCATTTGCGCCGAGCATCTGCTGATCGTTCCCCTCGCGACGGCCCACCATCATGGACCCCGCCGCCTGCCACGGCAGATCCCGGTAGCCGGCGTGCACGGCCATGCCGTAGCCGTCCTCGGATCGAATGGGCGCCTTCCAGTTGTTCGAGGCGTTGAACACGGAGAAGTGCGCGAAGAGGTAGTTGGGGTTGAACCCGAGCTCGGCCCCCGTGACCTGCCGCTCGTGGTCAAACGGCGATCCGAGGAAGCTCTGGACCTGCCGCGTCGAGGTCGTGTGGTCGTCCGTCCTCCAGCCGAAGGCCGGCAAGAAGCGACCGACCCGAGCATAAAGCTGATAGGGCAGGTCGTGGTACATGGCCCAGTACTCGCGGAGGAAGAGGCGATCGGCGGTGCTGTCGTATGACTCGGCGTCGCGCGCCCCCAAGAACCCCGGCGAGGCGTAGACGGTGACGCGCCCCTCGTTCTGCTGCCGGGGGTTGTAGGGCCGGTACGCGAGCTCGAGATCGAGCTCCATCGGGAAGACCGCGCTCTCTTCACCCGCAGCGTTGGGGAAGTAAGCCATGCCACGGTAGTCGGCCCCAAGCTGGAGGTCCGGGCTCGGCTCGATGCCGCCAAAGCGGGCCTTCGTGCCGGCGGCCGGGGCGCTCGTCCGGAGGGTGGGCTGCGAGCCGGAGTCGCCGCTGGGCTGAGACCCGGAGGCAAGGGACGGCTGCGAGCCAGAATCCCCGCCCAGCTGCGATCCAGACTCGCCGCTCGGCTGAGACCCAGAATCGCCGCTCGGCTGAGACCCAGAATCCCCGCGCATCTCTGAAGCCTCCGCGTCAAGGATCGGCGGCTGGTAAATCGCGGACGGCTCCCACTTCAGGAACATCGGCAAGGTCACCCGGCCGTAGTACAGGCCCGACTCGTTCCGCATCCCGGCGCCGGTGGGGATGACATGGCAGGTGGAGCAGTTGAGGCTGCACTTGCGGAACTCCAACTCCGGGTTCTGCCACTCGATCGGCTCGACGTGGCAGGTGTCGCACGCATCGGCTGATCGGACGGCGATCTGCGGCGTGGCGTGAGCCGTTTGGACCCCGAACGCCGGGGCAAGGAGCGCGCAAAACGCGGCAAGTCCGATGAGCGAGTTCTTCACTGAGGCGTCCCGCTCCCGAGCCAGGACTCCATGGCCGCGAAGTCCGATGCCGAGAGCGGCGCGCCCAAGGGCATGGTGCGCTCGTCGATGGCCCGGGCTTTCACACGCGACGCATGAGAGACGACCTCCTCGTAGGTGACGAGCGGAAACGGCGCACCGGCGACCGGCGGATCCGAGTGGCAGGTCCCGCAGGCTCGCGCGAAGACCGCCTCAACCTCGCCCTCCCAGGTCGGCCCGCTCGGCACGTTGACGTCATCCTGCACAAGCCCTTCGTCGGCGCCGCTGTCCGGCGCGGGGTTGGTCGCCGCGTCGTCGACGGTGGCGTCCACCATCGCCCGATCTTGAGCCGGCGACTCGCCGGGGGACTCAGGCGAGCCGTTGCTCCACCAGACGAACAG